>JABUUE010000013.1:4241-31595 GCA_021443335.1 Bacteroidaceae bacterium | reverse complement strand
TGATTACCTTTGGAGGATTCTATTCTGTCTTTAAGTGGGTAATCATACTTAGTACTTAGTACTTAGAACTTTGTACTTTGGCTTTGTACTTCGTACTTAGTACTTTAGGAGGCCAAAGCCAAGGCCTTAATTCAGAATGTTCAGCGACAAAACAAATATAAACATACTGACGTCACTGCTGCTGAAGCATGAGGTGATGACGGCAGTGGTATGTCCCGGCTCACGCAATGCGCCCATCGTACACAATATGCACGCGGCAGGTATAGAGTGCCACCCTGTCACCGATGAGCGGTCGGCAGGCTTCTACGCATTAGGAATGGCGATGGCGAAGGGTGAGCCAGTGGCAGTGTGCGTAACATCAGGCTCGGCAGTGCTTAACCTTGCGCCGGCAGTGGCAGAGGCTTACTACCAGCACTGCCCACTCGTAATAATCTCTGCCGACCGACCATTGGAGCGCATAGACCAGCTTGACGCACAGACGCTACCACAGCAGAACGCCCTCGGACGCTTTGTGAGCATGAGCGTCAGTCTGCCTGAGCCAACAGACAAAACAAGCCACACTCACTGTAACCGCCTTGTCAACGAGGCGCTTATAGAGGTGAGACGCGCGCCAAGCATCCCCGTGCATATCAATGTGCCCATAAGCGAGCCGCTATTCAACTTCACAACGGAAAGGCTGCCCGAAGAAAGGGTGATAGGCTTTGGCTTTGGCCTTGGCATTGGCTCAGAACTTTCCAATAGCTCACGCCCAATGATAGTGATAGGGAAAGCCCCCCAGCCCCCTGAAGGGGGAGCGGGCTTTGGCTCAGGCTCAGAACCAGGGTTAAAAGGCCAAAGCCAAAGCCAACTCCCCCCTTGGGGGGATGAAGGCCTTGGCTCAGGGTCAAAAGTCAAAATCGACGAGTTCATAAGGACGATGGAGCGGCAGTATGTAGTGCTATACGAGCCCCTGTCGTGCTCGTTTGGCGGTGTGCCCTACGACGATGTGCTGAAAACGATTGGGGATAACACAGACTATATGCCCGACTTCATCCTTTACATCGGCGGCATAATAGTGAGCAAAAGACTGAAGAACTTCCTACGCAACGCTCCCGACGCTGAGACATGGGCAATACCTGCCGACGGCAAAGTTCACGACACCTTCCAAAACCTAACCACCGTCATCGACGAGCCAATAGAAAGTGTACTCGCCGAAATACTCTCATCGCAAGTTACTCCATCGCCCGCAGCCCAACAGTTCAAGGCTCTGTGGGACAAGGCATTGTCGGAAGTGTCACCAAGCCCAGTGGCGGCGTTCTCCGAAGAAGCGGCAGTAAAAATGCTTGAGGCGGCCATTGGCGATGGCAAAGACTGTCATGTACACTACGCCAACAGCACAGCCGTGCGTCTCGGATGCCGCTACGCGAAGCACTATATCCATGTGAACCGCGGCGTGAACGGCATTGAGGGGTCGCTGTCAACGGCGGCTGGCTTCTCGCTATGTCATAAGGAAAAGACCTTCTGCGTAATAGGCGACCTTAGCTTCTTCTACGATAGCAACGCCTTATGGAACACGGAAATTGACGGCCGACTGCGCATACTGCTGCTGAACAACGGCGGCGGTGCTATATTCAAAACGCTCCCCGGACTGGAAAAGAGCGAGGCGAGAGGGAAATATGTCATGGCTGAACACAGCACATCGGCAGAAGGCATTTGCAAAAGTCATAACATAACATATATCGAGGCCACCGATGCTGAAAGCCTTAAACAAGGTATTGAACAGCTCGTTAATAGCGAAAGTGAGAGGCCGGTGATACTAAGCCTCACCCCCAACCCCTCTCCATCAGGAGAGGGGAGTAATTAGCCTCAATAGGATACAAGTGTAAATAGATAAATAGTAAATGGTAAATGGTTAATGATTAATGATTAATGATTAATTCGGAGCAAATAAAACACCGCATTAATAAATAATAAATAATAAATAATCAATAATAATGATTAATGATTAAATGGTAAATGGTTAAATAGTAAATAAATATGCGAGAATGGAAAAAGATACGGGATTTTGAGGAAATCCTCTTTGAAGAGTATGGCGGCATAGCAAAGATTACCATCAACCGCCCTCGTTACCGCAACGCCTTCACTCCCAAGACCACATGGGAACTGTCGCAGGCCTTCGCCATGTGCCGCGAGATGCAGAACATAAATGTCGTACTGCTCACGGGTGCTGGTGACAAGGCTTTCTGCTCAGGAGGCGATATGCACGTGAAAGGGCGCGGCGGATATGTTGACGAGGACGGCGTGCCACGACTGAGCGTGCTCGATGTGCAGATGCAGATACGCCGACTGCCAAAGCCTGTCATCGCCATGGTCAACGGCTATGCCATCGGCGGCGGTCATGTGCTGCACCTTGTCTGCGACCTCACCATAGCTTCCGAGAACGCCATCTTCGGACAGACAGGACCGAAGGTAGGCTCGTTCGATGCCGGCTTCGGCGCTTCATATATGGCACGCATAGTCGGTCAGAAGAAGGCGCGCGAGATATGGTTCCTCTGTCGTCAGTATTCGGCACAGGAGGCTCTCGATATGGGAATGGTGAACAAGGTAGTGCCATTAGAACGGCTCGAAGACGAGTGCGTGGAATGGGCGGAGACAATGATGGAACGCAGTCCGCTCGCCCTGCGCATGATAAAGGCGGGACTGAACGCCGAACTCGACGGACAGGCTGGCATTCAGCAGCTTGCGGGCGACGCCACAATGCTCTACTACTTCCTTGACGAGGCGCAGGAGGGAGGCAAGGCATTCCTCGAAAAGCGCAAACCCGACTTCAACAAATATCCGAAGATGCCGTGAGAATAACCATTGAGCCTAAGACACTCCACTTCAAGCAGCCGGCAGGAACATCGCGAGGGGTATATACAACGCGGCAGATATGGCTGGTGAAGATAGGCAATAGCGTGGGCGAATGTGCTCCACTGCCTGACCTAAGCTGCGATGCCGTGCCCAACTATGAGCAGGTGTTGCGCCAGATGTGCGACATTGTGGAGGCAACAGGCAGCATTCCTTACGATGAGCTGAAGCCGTATCCCTCAATGCTCTTCGGACTGGAGACGGCGATGCTCAGCCATGAACGCGGTTCGCACATACTCTTCGACACTCCCTTCGGACGCGGTGAGGAAGGCATCCCCATAAACGGACTGGTATGGATGGGCACCTACGAGGAGATGCTCGCGCGAATGGAAGAGAAGATGCGGCTGGGCTTCCGCTGCATAAAGCTGAAGATTGGGGCGATAGACTTCGACAACGAACTCGACCTTATACGTCGCATACGCGAGCGGTTTACTAAGGATGAGATAGAACTGCGCGTGGATGCCAACGGCGCCTTCTCGACCAACGATGCCCTGCATAAGCTTGAGCAGTTGGCTAAATACGATATTCATTCCATAGAACAGCCCATAAAACAAGGGCAATGGAAGGAAATGGCGGAGCTATGCCGACAGTCGCCACTGCCAATAGCCCTCGACGAGGAACTAATCGGCGTGAACAACATAGAGGCTAAACAGCAACTATTAGACACTATCCGCCCGGCATACATCATACTCAAACCATCGCTCCACGGCGGAATGTGTGGCACTGAAGAGTGGATACGCCTTGCCAACGAGCGTAACATAGGCTCATGGATAACGAGTGCGTTGGAGAGCAATATCGGTCTGAACGCTATAGCGCATCTGACAGCCCACATCTACGGCAGCAGGATAGCTATGCCGCAAGGATTAGGAACAGGCGCTCTGTTCACCGACAATATAGAAATGCCGTTGGAGATAAGGGGCGATGAACTGTGGCTGGACAACGAAAAACAGCTTGTTCACACCAGCGGCTCCACGGGAACACCCAAACCGATGTGGGTGGAGAAGCGACGGATGAGGGCATCGGCGGAGATAACCTGCTCGCACCTGTCACTGAAAAAGGGCGACACTGCACTTCTCTGCCTCTCTACCGACTACATCGCCGGCATAATGATGGTGGTGCGGGCTGAGGTGTGTGGACTGCGCATGACGCACATCGCTCCATCGGGACATCCGCTTGCAACCGTCGGCGACGAGGGCTTCGACTTCGCGGCAATGGTGCCTTTGCAGGTATATAACTCGCTGAAGGTGCCAAAGGAACGAGAGAGACTTATGCGCATACGCAACCTCATCATCGGTGGCGGCGCTATAGACGAGACTTTAGAAAACGAACTGCGCTCCTTTCCTAACGCCATATACGCCACCTACGGCATGACGGAAACGCTGTCGCACATTGCCCTGCGACGGATAAACGGAAAGGAGGCGAGCCTTTGGTACACGCCATTGGAGGGTGTAAGCGTATCGCTGAACGATGACAACTGCCTTGTGATAGATGCACCACGAGTATGCGACGACACACTGGTGACAAACGATGTTGCGGAGATAGCTCCCGACGGTCACCGCTTCCGCGTACTTGGCAGAAAAGATAATGTGATATGCAGCGGCGGGATAAAGATTCAGATAGAGGAGGTAGAGCGCCTGCTGAAGCCCCACATCCCCCACCCTTTTATGATAACGAAGAAGAAAGACGAGAGATTAGGAGAAACAGTAGTGATGCTCATAGGACGCACAGACGAAACCACAGACAAACCCTCACCGGAACAGTTGGCAACCATCTGTGCCCACCATCTGCCCAAATACACCGTCCCCCGCCACTACATTCTCGTGGACACCCTGCCAATGACGGAAACAGGCAAGCCGGCAAGGAAAAGGGCGGAGGAGATGGCAGGAAAAGCAAATTAAAGTAAACATTTATTTGCATTTTCTCTCGCTTAATCGTAACTTTGCAGCCGGATAAAACAATAAGATATGAAACTCTGGGAGAAAGACTACCAAATAAACAATGAGATAGAACGCTTCACCGTGGGTAGAGACCGCGAGATGGACCTCTATCTCGCAAAGTATGATGTGCTCGGCTCTATGGCTCACATCACAATGCTTGAGAGTATAGGGCTTATCGGTAAGGATGAGCTTCCGCAACTGCTCGCCGCCCTGAAAGAGATTTACCAACAGGCGGAAAAGGGAGAGTTTGTAATCGAGGACGACATCGAGGATGTACACTCACAAGTGGAACTGATGCTCACCCGCAAACTCGGCGATATGGGCAAGAAGATACACTCTGGACGCTCACGCAACGACCAGGTGCTTGTAGATCTTAAACTCTTCACACGAGCAAAAATCCAAGAGTTAGCGGAGAACACAAAGAGTCTTTTCGATGAACTAATAACAAAGAGCAACCAGTATAAGGATGTGCTTATGCCTGGCTACACACACCTGCAGGTGGCAATGCCTTCATCGTTCGGACTATGGTTCGGCGCCTACGCAGAAAGTCTTGCCGACGATATGCTCTTCCTTCAGGCGGCATACAAGATTACCAACCGCAACCCTCTCGGTTCGGCGGCAGGCTACGGCAGTTCGTTCCCCCTGAACAGACAGATGACCACCGACCTCCTCGGCTTCGACTCTATGGACTACAATGTGGTCTATGCGCAGATGGGCCGCGGCAAGACGGAGCGTAATGTGGCGTTTGCCATGGCTACCATCGCCGGCACTGTGGCAAAGATGGCTTTCGACGCTTGTATGTTCAACTCGCAGAACTTCTCGTTCGTCAAACTGCCAAAGGAATGTACTACCGGCTCTTCAATCATGCCGCACAAGAAGAACCCCGATGTGTTTGAACTTATACGCGCTAAATGCAACAAGATTCAGGCTCTGCCACAACAGGTGACACTGATAATGAACAACCTGCCTTGTGGTTATTTCCGCGACCTGCAGATTATAAAGGAAGTGTTCCTACCAGCCTTTGAGGAGCTTAACGACTGCCTGCAAATGGCTGCCTACATCATCAACAGGATAGAGGTGAACGAACATATCCTTGACAACCCGATATACGCGCCGATGTTCTCTGTGGAAGAGGTCAACCGACTGGCACAAGAGGGAATGCCTTTCCGCGACGCTTACAAGAAAGTGGGCATGGACATAGAGCATGGCAACTTCACCCCGAACACCGATATACACCACACCCACGAAGGTTCCATTGGAAACCTCTGCAACGACAAGATCGAGCAACTGATGGACAACGCCTTCGAAGGCTTCAACTTCAACAGAGTAAAGCAAGCCGAAGAAAATCTGCTGAAATGAACACTCACCTGATGACACATTCCATTCTCAAAAGAACGCATGGATTACTGATTGTATTGGCTATGTGCTGCCTGCTATCTTGCAACAGCGACAGCCAATACAACAACAGCCAGCGATGCTATCTCGTCATTGACAACAGCATACATCTCGACCCCACGCTTATGAGTTGTATGAACAGTATGTCGCCGGGAGTGTTCTGTCGCATATCGCTGGGCTTGAAGAATGGCGCACAAACATATTTCATAGAGTCTAACCACAACACAAAGTCGTCGTTCACGCTCAATGAAGTAGATATAAAACGCTCGAAGATTCTCGGCGTTTACAACGAGACAGGACTTATTGTTGGCTTCGGAAATCTCGACAATCCGCCTGTCTTCTACGCTTACGATGCCATCTGCCCAAACTGCTACGAGCAAAGTCAGGTAGGCAGTTACCAGCCTTTGAAGATGGACTCTAATGGACAAGCCACATGCAACATCTGCAAACGCAGCTATAACCTTAACACTGGCGGCAACATCATTACTGGCGATGCAGGCAGACAACTGTACCGCTACCGCGCATCTACCACCGGCCCACAGGGAACACTGTCCGTAAGTAACTAAGCAAACCTATAGAAAAACACTTTGTTACGCACGATATAATACTTTGTTACGCACATAAAACCACTGACATTCAGTTGTTTACTTTATATAAGTTTCACGTGAAACAAGTGTAGCCAACACTCTCTCCTAAAATCTACAAATGGCAAAAGACCAGGAAAGACTTGAACGCCTAAAGGCAATAGTCAGCGCTATGCCGCAGAAGCCTGGCTCTTATCAATACTACGATGAGAGCGGAACGGTCATCTACGTGGGCAAGGCAAAGAACCTGAAGAGTCGCGTGTCGAGTTACTTCCACAAGGAAGTTGACCGCTTCAAGACAAAGGTGCTGGTGTCGAAAATCCACAACATAACCTACACCGTCGTCAACACTGAGGAAGACGCGCTGCTGCTCGAAAACAACCTTATCAAGAAATATAACCCCAAATACAACATACTGCTGAAAGACGGAAAGACCTATCCCTCCATCTGCATCACAAAGGAGTATTTCCCACGCATCTTTCACACGAGAAACATCAACAAAAAGTTTGGCATATACTTCGGCCCTTACTCACACATAGGAACGATGTACGCACTTCTCGACCTTATAAAGAAGCTGTATCACCCACGCACCTGCCGACTGCCAATCACGGAAAAGAGCGTTATAGAAGGCAAGCACCAAACCTGTCTCGACTACCACATAAAGAACTGCCTCGCACCATGTGTCGGAAAACAATCGTACGATGATTACATGAAGAACATACAGCAGGCGAAAGAAATTCTCAAAGGCAACACCCGTCAGGTCAGCAAGGTTATCTTCACAGAGATGATGAAGGCCTCTGAGGAGATGCGCTTCGAGGATGCCGAAGAACTGAAACGCAAATACCAACTGCTTGAAGGATTTGTGGCAAAGAGCGAAGTGGTAAGCAATACTATCAACGATGTGGATGTGTTCTCGATAACCGACGATGAGCAAAATGCCTTCCTTAACTATATGCATGTGGCCAACGGAAGCATTAACCAAAGCCGTACATTCGAGATTAAGAAGAAATTGGGCGAGACGAAAGACGAGATTCTCTCGCTGTCAATACTGCAAATAAGGGAGGAAATGGGGAGCACAGCAAAGGAGATTGTCGTAGAGGAAATACCCGAGACGCAACTCGAAGGAATAACATACACCGTGCCGCAAAGGGGCGACAAGCGCACACTGCTCGAACTGTCGCAACTGAACTGCAAGCAATATCGCTTTGACCGACTCAAGCAAGCGGAGAAACTGAACCCTGAACAGCGTACCACACGCATACTGAAAGAACTGCAAACAGCGCTTGGAATGGACAGACTACCCTACTCCATCGAATGTTTCGACAACTCCAACATATCCGGTGAAGACGCCGTGGCGGGTTGCGTAGTGTTCAAGGGAGGCAAGCCAAGCAAGAAAGATTACCGCAAATATAACATAAAGACTGTGGTCGGTCCAGATGATTATGCATCTATGAAAGAGGTGGTACGCCGCAGATATTCACGTATGATTGAGGAAGGCTCTCCCCTACCCGACCTGATAATCACCGACGGCGGAAAGGGACAGATGGAGGTTGTCAGGCAGGTTATCATGGATGAACTGCACATAGATATCCCAATAGCGGGACTTGCAAAAGACGACCGCCACCGCACCAACGAACTACTCTTCGGCTTCCCGCCGCTGACCGTTGGACTGAAAACCACCTCTGAAGCGTTCAAGATGCTCACACGCCTGCAGGACGAGGTTCACCGATACGCTATAACCTTCCACCGCGACAAGCGTTCTAAGCACGCCCTACACTCCGAATTGGATGATATTCCAGGCATAGGACCCAAGACAAAAGAGCAACTCCTGAAGGCTCTGAAAAGCCTGAAAAGAATAAAAGAGGCGTCCAAAGAGAGCTTGGAAGCCATCGTAGGAGCCAAAAAAGCAGAGATAATCACCGAATATTTTTCACGTGAAACATTAAAATAGCTGATAATTTAAACTTCTTGAACTTACAATAAATCACAATAACTATGAACAACAAGTATGAAGATGTCCTCAAACAGTACAACTGTAACATTGACGACAACAAGGTAAAAGAAGCGGTAAAGCAACTTATCGCAGAGAAAGTGCTCGAGAACGACACTCCAGAAGTGAAGAAATTCCTGCTCGGAAGTGTGGAGATGACCACGCTGAAAACCACCGACAGCGACGCGTCTGTCATGGCTTTCACAGAGCAAGTGAACAAACTCGACAACGACTATCCAGACCTGCCGCACGTTGCCACCATCTGCGTATATCCTTGTTTTGCGGAGGCGGTAAGCCAGACATTGCAGGTTGAAGGCGTAGAGATAGCATGCGTATCAGGGTCTTTCCCCTCATCACAGGCTCGCATGGAGGTTAAGATTGCGGAAACAAAACTTGCCATCGCCGACGGCGCTACCGAAATAGATATCGTGATGCCTGTTGGAAAGTTCCTTGAAGGCGACTATGAGGGCGTTTGCAGCGATATTCAAGAGATGAAAGAGGCATGCGGTCCTAATGTTCCGATGAAAGTTATTCTGGAAACAGGATGCCTGAAAACCGCTTCTAACATCAAGAAAGCCTCCATCCTTTCTATGTATTCTGGTGCAGACTATATCAAAACATCCACAGGAAAACTCGATCCTGCTGCAACACCAGAGGCTGCTTATGTGATGTGCCAAGCCATAAAAGAGTACTACGACAAGACCGGAATACAGATTGGTTTCAAACCTGCTGGAGGCATGAGCACAGTGATGGACGCTATCATCTATTACACTATCGTTAAGGAAGTGCTCGGCGAGCAGTGGCTAACCAACAAATGGCTGCGTCTTGGCACATCAAGACTCACCATGCAACTCATAGAGGAACTCACGAAATAACATACGTAATTCAAGTTTCGCAAGCTCAACTTGTGAGGTTTTAAGGTTATTAGGTTGGAGGTAGTATGTGGTTGTAAGAACTGATATACAACCTCAAAACACCTAAAACCTTTAACCTATTGACCTTTACTCAAGTTTCGCAGGTTGAAACTTAAGAAAGTTGGATAAATGAAAACTTATTTTGTATTTTGCTCGCTTAATCATACCTTTGGCTCTGCCGAAGGTACTTTCGCTCAACAATACAAGCAAAAATAAAATTTCTTTCATTTTTGCTTGCTATTGTCTTCACTTAATCGTACCTTTGCAGCCATGAACGAAAAAATCAAGGATATACGGAAGCCCATAGAGAAGGAGTTCAACGAGTATTTGGAACTCTTTAACGCGAGCCTTACGCACAACGACGAACTGCAAAATCAAATCTTTGAACAGATAAAAAGTCGTGGTGGTAAGCGCCTCCGCCCTACCCTAACAATACTCATGGCGAAGGCTGTTGGCGAAATAACCGACTCCACCCTACTGGCTGCCGTTGCCTTGGAACTGCTCCATACTGCCTCTCTTGTACACGATGATGTCGTTGACAATAGCGACGAACGCAGAGGACAAGCATCCGTAAATGCTACTAACGGCAACAAAATAGCCATTCTTCTTGGCGACTATATCCTGTCAACAGCACTACTTTCAGCAGCAGCAACAGGCAATAACGAACTCGTGGCAATGCTTGCAAGACTGGGAAGAACACTTGCTGACGGCGAAATTCTCCAACTAAAGAAAGACACTCATCTGGATCTTAACTACGATTCCTACTATAAAATCATAGAACAAAAGACCGCCTCTCTCTTCGAAGCTTGCTGTGAAGCTGGACTAAAAACAGGAAATGGCGATAATAAATCACTGGAAAAAGTAAGGCTTTTCGGTAAAATGATAGGCTTAATATTCCAGATTCGCGACGATATCTTTGATTATTTGCCAACAAAAGAACTTGGAAAACCTGCCGCAAAAGATATGCGCGAAGGCAAAATTACGCTTCCTGCACTGTATGTTTTGAATGTTTCACGTGAAAAAAACATCCACGATCTGGCACTTAAAGTGAAGGCTGGAACAATCACTGACGAGGAAATAGCAGTGTTCATAAAGTTTGTTGTTGACAACAATGGCATAGATTATGCGGAAGCACAAATGAAAGAATTTGCGGCAAAAGCACATAGTCTGGCCGACGAGATTACAGACAAAGAAGATGTAAGAGAGAGTCTGCACACTCTTGTTGACTATTTTTCAAGTAGAAATAAATAATTCGCTCCCCACACCCCTAAAGGGGAGCGAACTTTGGCTTTGGCCTTGGCTCCGAACTTTCCAATATTACATAGACAAAAAGCCAAAATTCAAAGCCTAAGTGAATACAAATTCTTATTCGTTATATAACGTTTTATCTCCATGAAACTCTTTCTGATTGACGCTTACGCCATAATATACCGCAGTTATTACGCGCTGATAAAGAACCCGAGAATAAACTCAAAAGGGCTTAATACATCAGCAATAATGGGCTTCTGCAATACTCTTAACGAGGTGCTGCAGAAAGAAAATCCTACGCATATTGCCGTCGCTTTCGACCCAAAAGGCGGCACTTTCCGCAGCGAAATGTTCCCAGAATACAAGGCACAGCGCGAGCAAACACCGGAAGATATAAGGAAATCCGTGCCAATAATCAAGGATATTCTGAGGGCAATGAACATCGAAATACTTGAAGTGGCGGGCTTCGAGGCAGACGATGTAATAGGCACTTATGCTACATACGCTGGCAAGCAGGGCATCGAGACATATATGCTCACGCCAGACAAGGACTACGGACAGTTGGTTATGGACAATGTGCGTATGTACAAGCCCCGTCATGGTGGCGGTTACGACATTCTCGGACCTAAGGAGGTATGCGAGAAATACGGAATACAGCGCACTGACCAGGTGATAGACCTGCTCGGACTTATGGGCGATTCTGCCGACAATATCCCAGGATGTCCTGGGGTAGGGGAGAAGACTGCCGTTAAACTGATAACAGAATTTGACTCTATTGACAATCTTCTTGCCAACAAAGACAAGTTGAAAGGTGCACTGCTGAACAAGATTACTGAGAACGAAGACAAGATTCTTCTTTCAAGAAAGTTGGCAGTGATAAGCAAGGATGTGCCAACAAAGATTGAAATAGAGAAACTCGAGAAAAAAGAAATCAACGGGGAAGAGCTGAAAAAGATTTTTGATGAATTAGAGTTCCGCACTCTTCTCAACAAATTTTTACCTGACACAGCAGACAGCAAAACGCTTTTCAAAACGAAGTCATCATCAGAAAGTCCGAAACAAAGAACCAAAGACCAAAAACAACAAAACGGCCAAAATACCCCCAATTTGTTTGATTTATTTGCCGCCGAGGGCACAGAAGATAATTTTTACGCTGCTCTCGAAGGGGAAAAAACAGGTTCAAAGGAAGGTATAGACCTTAATAATGAGCAAGTTAGGGCTGATTTTATCGCAAAATCCTTTGTAGAAAAAATTCTTAATCTGGATGTTTTAGACGCCAACCAGCCATATATTCCATATTTTCGCGATATTTTAGAGGATTCGTCTGTTGAGAAAGTTTCAATGAACATCAAACAGCGCATCAAGGATTATGCTGCCAATGGAAATGAAATCAAGGGCGAACTTTTCGATACAACGGTTGCGCAGTATGTGCTACAACCGGAAATTCGTCCGAGAACAGATTTTCCTGTTGAGAGTCTTCCCGAGGTGAAAACAAAACTTGAAAGCCAACTGAAAGGTGCTGAGGCATACGAACTGTTTCACGAAATAGAAATGCCGCTCGTGCCTGTCCTTGCAGAGATGGAGATGGAGGGAGTGTGCATCGACACCGAAAGTCTGGCGGAAACAGCCAAACAGTTCAACAATCGCTTGGCGGAAATAGAAAAAACCATCTACGAACAGGCAGGACAGCAATTCAATATACAGTCTCCAAAACAGGTTGGCGACATACTGTTCGGACAAATGAGGCTGATAGAAAAGCCGAAGAAAACCAAGACGGGGCAGTTCGTCACATCAGAAGAAGTGCTGAACTCCCTGAAAGCGAAGCATCCGATTGTAGAGAACATATTGAAATATCGCGGACTAAAGAAACTTGTCGGCACCTATGTCGAAGCGCTTCCCAAACTGATAAACCCAAAGACTGGCCATATACACACAAGCTTCAACCAGACAGTTACCGCCACCGGCCGATTGAGTTCCAGCGATCCAAACTTGCAGAATATTCCTATCCGCAGCGATGACGGAAAGGACATACGCCGCGCGTTTGTCGCAAGGGTAGGGGAGGAGTTCTTCTCTGCTGACTATTCGCAGATAGAACTACGCATCATGGCGCACTTGTCGGGCGACAAGAACATGATAGAGGCCTTCTTCAGCGGCCATGATATCCACGCCGCCACCGCTGCCAAGATATATAAAAAGGATATTTCTGAGGTTACAAAAGACGAACGCCGCAAGGCAAAGAGCGCTAATTTCGGCATTATCTACGGCATTTCCGCCTGGGGACTTGCCGAAGGTCTTAGCATAGACAGGAAAGAGGCTAAGGCTCTGATAGAGGGATATTTTGAGAGTTTCCCACAAGTTAAAGATTTTATAGACAGACAGATAGAGAATGTAAGGGCGAAAGGCTACGCCGAAACAATGTACCACCGCCGCCGTTATCTGCCTGACATCACTTCGGGCAATGCCACCGTGCGTAGCTTCGCTGAGCGTAATGCCGTGAACGCACCTATACAAGGCACTGCCGCCGACATCATGAAGCTCGCCATGGTGCGCATCCACAAGCGTATGAAAGAGGAAGGACTGCTGTCAAAGCTCATCCTTCAGGTTCACGACGAACTTAACTTCACCGTCGCACTAACAGAAAAAGAGCGGTTGGAACGCCTCGTTATCGAGGAAATGCAGAGCGTATGTAAGATGCAAGTGCCACTAATTGCCGACTCAGGCTGGGGCAAAAACTGGCTTGAAGCACATTAACCCAAATAGTTCATAACGAGTTTTATAACAAACTTTTATCATCGTAAATATTCATCAACCGTATGCATAATGAACTTATAAAACGACTCAAAGCTGGCGATCAAACGGCATTCAAACATATCTTTGACGAACATTACGTTCTGCTTTGCGGCTTCGCTAATCAGTTTTTAAATAATAAACCGCTTTCTGAAGAAATTGTTGACGATGTAATTTTTTATTTATGGGAACATCGTGACACCTTGGAAATAACCTACAGCATTCGAGCGTACCTTATGCGTTCCGTACGTAACCGATGTATGAATGAACTGAACTCACGCTCTATTCGGACCATTAAAGAAACGCGTTCACAACTTTCGTGTGACAACTGGGAATTTTTGGAGATAGTTTGTTCTGAAAATAATAACCCTCTCCATATTCTACTTGAGCATGAACTTATCGACAAGCTACATCTAAGCATTGAGAATTTGCCCTTAGAAAGCCGACAGGTATTCAAAAAAAGTCGTTTTGAACTGAAAAAGAATGAAGAGATAGCCTTAGAATTAGGTATATCAATCAACACTGTCAAGTATCACATTAAACGCGCACTCGCCATTTTAAGAAAAGATCTGACAGACTACCTCACAATTGTTCTTTTCTATATTTTTACGGGAAAATGAAAATAATTCATTTTTCCACTACCCGTATTCCCCGCTTTTTTGTCTTAATTATATAAACACATAGATTCCTATGCATAAATCTATACATTCACACGAAGAAATAGATGAACTGATTGTTTCCTATCTTTCAGGACAGATAAATGAAGACTCTCTTCTCAAACTACAGGAATGGAGCCGCGAGTCTTCAGAGAACTATGCTTACATAAGGCAACATTTTGAATTGTGGATTTCCTCTGCCTCAAATATAAAAGTTTTTAATAAAGATGCTGCATATTTTCGCTTCCACAACCGCATCTCAAGCATACCTGACAAAAAAGATTTTTTCCTTCAATCCTTCCTTCGTTCACACGTTATCTACAAGATTGCAGCAATTGCACTTATCATACTGCTTCCTTTTGCTGGATATTGGTATGGAAACAAGAATTTGCATAGCAAATTTGCGGATGTAACAATAGAAACACCATTTGGAGCACATACAAAGATTTATCTTCCCGATGGAAGTCTGGCATGGCTGAATGCAGGAACTAAACTCAAATACTCACAAAGCTTCGGAGTAGTTGACCGTAACATTCAACTTGAAGGCGAAGGCTATTTTGAGGTCACAACGAACAAACATATACCTTTCACAATTAACAGCAACAAGCTTTCTCTCCAAGTAATAGGAACAAAATTTAACTTTAGGAATTATGTTGACGAAACAGAGACCAGCGTAAATCTTATTGAAGGGTCGATTGCATTACACAGCAGTTTGCATAACTCGGAGCAATTCATTCTAAAACCAAACGATTATTTTATACTAAACAAAGAAACAGGAAAAGTACATATATCAAAAAATGAACTAACCGATGAAGTTATTGCGTGGACGAGAAACGAACTCTTCTTCGACGAGAAACCACTTTCTTCTATCTGTCAAATTTTGTCACGCGCCTACGACGTTGAAATAATTGTTGCAGATTCTATTTCACAACGTTTGTTTTATGGAACATTCTATCGCGATAAGCAGTCTGTGAACGATATTCTATCTACCATAGCATCAACAGGAAAGATAAAATACAAAATCCAAAATGACAAATACATGATTTACTAACACTTAAAAAATTACATATGAACAAATAAAAAACTAATCCCCACCTAAAAAAGGACGGAAGATCTGACACATCTCCCATCCTAAAATGTTTTTCTTCAGATCCGAAAAACTTGGATTTTGTTGCAAAGGTAGTCAATAAAATCCATATTCTCTAACTTTTTTATGTTTTTTTTGATAAAAGGTAAAAATTTAACTCTTTACTATGTTTAAAAAGAAATGGATTCTATTATTGGCTTTAACCATTATCAGCCATAATATCACTTATTCTCAACAAGTTACATTAAAAGCAAAGAATGTAACTGTCAAACAAGCCATGGATATGCTTAAACAGCAAAGTGGTTACTCTTTTGTATTTTCATCTTCAGATGTGGACACAAACCGAAAAATTTCCATATCAGCAAAAAAACAACAACTGAATAATGTTGTAAAACAAATTCTATATGGACAAGAAGTAACATACGAGATTTCTGGGCAAAACATCATTGTGAAGAAAATTCAAACTACCCCGTCCAACTCCACAGCAAAACAACAACAAACTACGCAACCACCAACAAAAGCCCGAATTACAGATTCACGTGGCGAAGGTATTATAGGTGCAACGATTAGCGTAAAAGGCTCAAAGGTTGCTTGCGTAAGCGACATTGACGGAAATTTTGTCATTAATGCTTCTTCAAAAGACGAACTAATAATAACAATGGTTGGCTACAAGACAATCACGATATCGTTGAACAAACTGCGAAAAAACAACCATATTATATTGGAAGAGGACATTACACAATTGGATGAAGTGGTCGCAATTGGTTACGGGACTCAAAAAAAAGTAAACCTTACTGGCTCTGTTTCAAGTATTAGTGAGAAGTCACTGGACAGTCGTCCCATAACACAGGCATCTCAAGCGTTGGCAGGTCTTTCAAGCGGCGTTACAATAAGCTTATCAAAGGGTAATCCTGGAAACGATGGAGCAACAATCAGAGTACGAGGACAAGGTACCTTCTCCTCTGCAGGATCAGATCCATTAGTATTAATTGATGGTATATCAGGTTCCATCGACGATGTCAATCCGAATAACATAAAAAGCATTTCTGTACTGAAAGATGCCGCCTCCGCCTCCATATATGGCACTCGAGCAGCCAATGGAGTTATCTTAATAGAAACAAAACGCGGCACAACAGGCAAAACACAGGTAAGCTATAGTGGCTATGTTGGATGGCAGAAAGCAACAGAACTTCCTGATTTTGCAAATTCATGGACCTATGCAGAGATGAAAAATGAAGCAGACAAAAACCAAGGCTTCACCCCAACATATTCAAATGAAGAAATAATAAAGTTTCGCAATAACTTAGACCCTGACAACTATCCTAATGTAAATCATCTCAAGAATCTGGTTACATCAGGTTCTGGTTTTCAGACAAGCCATAATCTAAGTTTTTCTGGCGGTGGAACAAACTTCACATATATGCTCTCCTTTGGATATTTGCATCAAGACGGAATAGTAGCACAAAACTCTTATGACAAATATAACTTACTTCTGAATATTGATAACAACATCACTAATCGTCTTCACCTAAAAACAAACATCTCCGCATACACAAGTGTACAGAAAGAACCTCGCAGTCAAGACAATCTTAACACGATGATAGGTTATGCCGTTCGCGAAGGCTCTATATTTGCGGGAAGAAAAACAGACGGAACGTACGGATATCAGGATAATTACTGTCCCGAGGGTTGGATGGATTCTCCCTCATTCACAAACAACAAGACAAATCATTTTGCCGGTGATTTTGAATTGGAGTATAATCCATTCAAAAACTTTTTTATCAGCGGAAAAGGAGGTTATAAATACAACAATTATTATAACAAGGACTATGTATCAGAACTGGTGTATGATGCATTCAAGACATACACACCTAACAGCTTAACAATTAATAGTGGTTGGAACTCACTGGTCACCCTTCAGGCGTTGGCAAGATACGAAATCAATATATCAAAACACAACATAAAAATCTTGGCAGGAGTATCTCAAGAAGAATACAAAGAAACATGGAGTAGAGGATATAGAAAGGGATTCTCCAATAACGCACTCTATGAACTTAACGCAGGTTCTACCGATGGTCAATCCGCAACAGGATCAGCATCAGAATGGGGATTGCGTTCTGTCTTTGGAAGACTGAATTATTCCTATAGCAGTCGTTATCTTCTTGAGTTGAACGCCCGCTACGATGGAACATCACGGTTTCCGTCAAATGGAAGATGGGGATTCTTCCCTTCAGCGTCAATCGCATGGAGAGTTTCTGAGGAAACCCTTGTAAAAGAGAAAGCACCTTGGATTAATAATCTTAAACTTCGAATGTCCATTGGAACATTAGGAAACCAAAATGTAGGAAACTATCCGTATCAAAATGTCATTTCCTTGACGAAAAGCTATCCATTCGGAAATATAATGTCTTTTGGAGGTGCTATAACAACTGCAGCTAACTCAGATATTAGTTGGGAATCTACACGAATACTTGACTTTGGAATAGATCTCAGTATCTTGAAGGGGAAACTGGATCTAACTATGGACTACTATAACAAGAAGACATACAATATCCTATATAAAATAGCTGTATCTGAGGTTTTGGGCATGACACCTTCTGAGAACAATGCCGCCTCAGTCAGGAACCAAGGTTTTGAAATAGCCCTCACATATTACGGCAAAATAGGTAAAGTAAACTTTAGCGTATCACCCAACTTCTCTTAC
Organism: Bacteroidaceae bacterium; assembly: GCA_021443335.1. Lineage (GTDB taxonomy): Bacteria > Bacteroidota > Bacteroidia > Bacteroidales > Bacteroidaceae > Prevotella. Next base: position 13,404 of record JABUUE010000013.1, on the reverse strand, counting down.
AATAAAAACAAAGTTCTCTCCTTGGCAAACGAAGCAAAAGAAAACATAAACAGCAACCTGTTTGTCGGGGAATCCCTTGGCGCAATATACGGCTACGAGGCCGATGGACTATTCGTTGATGAAGAAGATATTAAGAGTTATCCTACCCAACCCTATACTGCGGAACCAGGATTCGTAAGATACAAAGACATCAGTGGGCCGAATGGTGTTCCTGATGGCAAAGTTGATGCCACATACGACAGAAAAGTCATAGGTTCTACCATTCCTTCCACAACATTTGGCTTGACCATCACAGCCAACTACAATAACTTCGATTTCTCAGTGCTATTTTCAGGACAAGGTGGCAACAAAGCAATAATGCACAACTATATGGCATACGCATTCTTCAATAGCGGTTCCATACAACAATGGCAGATAGACAAACGATGGACCCCAGAAAATCCTAATAGAGATGCTGAGTACATTAAGTTGACAACTCTAAATATAAACTCTGGAACAATACAACCCTCTACTTTTTGGCTGAGAAACGCATCTTTCCTCAGACTAAAAAATCTACAAATAGGTTATACTCTTCCACACTCCTTTATCAATCGTTTGGGACTGGAAAAAGTTAGAATTTATTTTAGTGGTCAGAATTTATTCTGTATCAACAAGTTCTATAAAGGATGGGATCCAGAAATCACAGGTAACCATCTTGACTTTTATCCTATAACTTCTGTTTACACTTTTGGACTTAATATAAAAATATAAACTATGAAAACACATTCATATATCAAATATATGTCATTGTTTTTTGTGTATGTATTATATGCGACATTGACATCTTGCTCTAACAATATATTCGACAAACAACCTTTGGACCAGGTTACAGATGCCACATTCTGGAAATCCGAGAGTGATGCCAAAATTGCTCTGACAGGCTGTTATTTCACCGATAACGGTAAGTTTGCTTTCAATAATTTCTGGAGTCCACGAGCACTGATACACTTGGACTTAATGGCTGGTAATGGCTCTGAAAAAGATGGAACTCCTGATCATGTTACTGACGGTACACTTTTCTCTGGTAATACAGTTATTACCGGTCATTGGAATAATTCCTACAACAAAATTGCACGCTGCAATAATTTCCTAAGGCATTCTAATGATTTCAACATGAACGATAGTCTTAAGAGAATGTACATTGCAGAGGTACGTGTCATAAGAGCATACGAATACTTCAATCTTGCCTTATATTTTGGAGGAGTACCATTGGTCACTACGCCATTGACAATTAATGAGGCAAACAGTGTAACCAGAAACAGTAGGGAAGAGGTATGGAACTTCTGCGAACAAGAACTCAAAGAATCATTGATAAATCTTCCAACAACTCGCACAGACAACGAGTTAGGAAGAATTACATCGGGAGCTGCATTAGCCATATTGGGAAGACTGCAAATGGCAGAAAAAAAATGGTCAGAAGCAACTACAACATACAAAGCTATTATAGAGCAAAAAGTTTACTCAATAGCCCCAAACTATAACTTGATATTCACAGAGGCAGGCGAGAAAAACAATGAAACCATTATGCGGTCAAACTATGTTCAGAACGATTTCTACCATGCATTATTCCAGCAATTGTATCCTGAAACATGGGGTGGGTGGCATCAATTTTCGCCTTATAATGAATTAGTAAAGGACTATGAGTGTATCGATGGAATGAGTATTGAGGAGTCTCCGCTGTATAATGAAGATTTACCATACGAAAACCGTGACCCCAGATTATTATACACCATACTTGTCAATGGATACTCCTCTTTTCAAGGTAAACTCTACATATCAACACCTGGCTCAACCTCTCTTGACAGATTGGGCAAATACCCCCAATGGAGCGGCTACTGCATTCGCAAATATATGGACGAAACCTCGACAAATGCACAGCTGAAAAACTCAGGTGTTGATATTCCTTTGATAAGATATGCCGAAGTGCTACTCGGATACATTGAATCTAAATTAGAAAGTGGTGTATCCATTACCCAGAATGATTTGGATATTAGCATCAACCTTGTGCGCGGAAGGGCAGATGTGAATATGCCGAAAATAACAGAAACAAATAAGGATAAATTAAGGGACATTGTGCGTAGAGAACGTCATATAGAACTTGCGTTTGAAGGCATCCGTTACTATGATATATTACGCTGGGGCATTGCTAAGCAGGAACTGAATCGCCAGTTTACAGGAATGAAACTAACAACCGATCCCGCACATTACACGGATTTTAAGGTTGACAGCAAAGGTTACTACTTGTGTCAGAAAAGGGATTTCAAAGACTATAATGTACTTTGGCCTATCCCGCTGAACGAAATACAACTAAACAAAAACCTTGAGCAAAATCCAGGTTATTAAGTGAGTCCAAAAATTACTCTCTCCAAAGTTTGTAAAAATCATGAAATCAGAACACTTTATATTATTAATATCCCTTCTTTTCTTCTTCAGTTGCAGAAGTCGCACGTTCGTGTACCAAAACCCTATTACAGATGGTATAGACGAAGGAGGATTAAGAGATTGTCAGATTGTAAGAGATTGCGGGCGATGGTACATGACCGGCACTTGCGCTCCCGTACACGTGGGTGCGAATCCTGGTGTTAGCCTTTACTCATCCTCAGACTTAAAGCACTGGAAGTTTGAAAATTATTTAATAGAACGGGAAAAGTTGGATTCTTCTGTTTGGTATTACGACCGTTTTTGGGCACCAGAAATACACAAGATAAAAAACAAGTACTACTTACTTTTCAATAGTAAAAATGAAACAAAGAGCTATACCCACGGCAGAGGAACATGCGTTGCGGTATCCAAGAAAATAACAGGTCCCTATACTGTTCTTACAGAAGATCAAGAGTTTTCTGGTGGCATAGACCTCAATTTCTTTGAAGATACTGACGGAAAAGTATATGCTAACTGGCATGACAGCATATTCATCTATTCTGCAGAGGTGGATATGGAAATTATGAAGCCAAAGAATATCTATGTCGCTCTTTCTCCAGATAGTTGCGGATGGGATAGTGCTGGCATTGAAGGATCCTTTGTTATCAAACATAATGGCACGTACTATATGTTTTATTCATCATGGACCAGAGGTTATGAAATAGGCTATGCCACATCAAAATCTCCCAACGGTCCGTGGAAGAAATATGAAAGTAATCCTATATATGGTGGTCAGGACGAAGCCCGTTGCATGAAATATGGTGGCATCTATTCTGGCAATCCAGAGGATCCTTTTGGTCAAGTAGGTCACTGTAACATATTCAAAGGTCCCGATAATGGTTATTGGCTCTCTTGTCATGGAATACTCAAAGGCGGTAAACCCATGCTTGTGATTGAACCTTTCACTTTTGATAACGGAAGAATAAATATAGGAAAACCCACAACAAACATAAACAAAATAACATGGTAATCACTCCAAACATAATTATAAAGAAAATGGATTTACGATATATGTGTTGTCTTATCTGCGCAATATCCTTCCAATTTCTGTATGCGCAATACAATACAAACGATGCATGGCACGACGCACAAATAATGAAGTATGCGGACAAGTCTAAAATAGCCAAAGAGCGTGTTCAGTGGTTTCGCGAAGCTAAAATAGGAATGTTCATACATTGGAACCCATCAAGCGTTGTGGCTGCCGAGATAAGCTGGAGTAAACAATTTTACGAGGACACTGGAGAAAACCTTAAGCACAATCCGCGTCCTACAATCAAGGACTGTCCAGCGCAAGAGCATACAGACTGGATAAGATGGTTTAAACCAGCCGTATCAAAAGAGGTTTACGACAATCTTCACAAATCATTCTATCCTGGCATGTTTAATGCTGATTCAATTGTATCTACCGCTAAGCGTGCGGGAATAAAATACATTGTTATGGTCACCAAGCATCATGATGGTTTCTGCATGTGGGACACAAGTTACACTGACTATAATATTATGAACACGCCATTTAAACGCGACATTGTGGGCGAAATGGCCACTGCTTGCCATAGACATGACATAAAATTCTGCATTTACTATTCACAACGAGACTGGCATCACCCTAACTACTCCGCAGAGGAATTGCCCTTGTACAACCTGTTTATGCGAAATCAAATAAAGGAATTAATCACTAAGTACGCTCCTGTATCAGGTATTTTCTTTGACGCTCACGATTGGAACAAAGCACCAGACATATGGGAACCAGAAAAAATGTTTAAGGAAATTTATGAGATAGCTCCAAACATTATTATAAACAACAGATGCGGTGTGCCCGCAGATTACAATACTCCTGAACAACGTATAGGTAAAATAGACATGGAGACTTCATGGGAATCATGTATGACATTTACTGGCGAATGGAGTTGGAGAGGCTTTGACAACGAAGTGATTCCTTTTGAAAAATGCATGGATTACCTTATAGGTTGTGCTGGTGGTAACGGAAATCTATTGTTGAATATAGACCCACTTCCAACAGGTCAGATAGATCCAAGAGAGAAGCAGCGCCTTGAACAGATGGGCCAATGGCTTGAAAAAAATGGGGAAGCTATATATGGGACACTCGGTGGTCCTTTTTTACCATCCGAATGGGGAACATCCACAAGACGTGGAAACATGATGTATCTCTTAGTTAAAGATATGAGAAAGATGCCAAATTTCATCCCTCCCATGCCATGTGAGATAAAATCTATATACGTTGACGACAAAAAAATATCATTCAAAAAAGACAAAAACGGAATAGTCCTAAATATCCCTTCATGGATGTTTCACGAATATATCACAGTTGTAAAAATAAAGACAGATAAAGATCTTAGTGATATACCTCTTATGACAATGTAGTAATTTATTTAAGTTGCGCTAAACAAAAGCAAGCAAAAGTGAAATAATTTTCATTTTTGCTTGCTTTTGTATTCACTAAATCGTCTCTTTAAATAAGCTACTTACACTCAAAAAATCAAATTAAATCAAACTTTATTTACATTTTCGCTCGCTTAATTGGACTCGGCTTTGCCGCTTGCAAGGCAAGAACTTTAACCTTCGTTTTAAGTTACTTTCGCTCGGAAATAAAAATAAATTAAGATTTATTTTGTATTTCTCTCGCTTAATCGTAACTTTGCGGCATAAATGTTAAGTTAAGAAAGATATGCAAACTCGTTGTCATCTGTCTGCACTTCCTTATTTGCAGGCAAAGAAGTATGGAAACAAGACTTGTTTCACTTACCAGAAATGGGGTAGCAAGCAGTGGGAAAAGATATCGTGGAAGGAGGTTGCCGCCCGTGTGAAGGTACTCTCTTACGCGATGCTTAACCTCGGTGTCGACGTTCAAGAGAATGTGGGTGTGTTCTCACAAAACTCCCTTGAATATATCCTTACCGACATGGCCGCCTGGGGAATAAGGGCGGTAACAGTGCCTTTCTACGCGACAAGTTCTGAAGAGCAGATTCACTTTATGATTGAAGATGCGCAGATACGCTATGTCTTTGTTGGCGAGCAGGAGCAGTATGACAAGACGATATCCATCATGCCATTGAGCAGCACATTAGAAAAGATTATCGTCTTCGACCGCCGCGTGAATATTGACAGCCGTCTTGCCATATATTTCGACGACTTTTTGCGCATGGGAGAGGAGAAACCTATGCAGAGCGAACTCACCGCATTGCTTAAACAGGCATCCGACGACGACATATCAAATATCCTTTATACCAGCGGAACAACGGGCGACTCAAAGGGCGTTATTCTTACTCATGGACAGAACCGCGCTGCGATGATAGCAAACGATGAGGCTTTGGAGTTTGACGAGAAGAAAGACCGCGTCATGTCCTTCCTGCCCATTACCCATATCTTTGAGCGCGGATGGATGTATCTAAACCTGTCAGAAGGCTGCGAGGTAATCATCAACACCAACCCAAAACTCATACAGCAGTCAATGCTCGAACAGCATCCTACTTGTATGTCGGCAGTGCCACGCTTCTGGGAAAAGGTGTATGTAGGAGTGATGGCAACCATTGAAAACTCCTCACCGTTCCAGAAGAAGATGATGCTCGATGCGCTTGAAGTGGGCAGAAAGCACAATGTGGAATATGTATTGAAGCGCAAACGCCCACCTATCGGCTTGCATCTCAAATACAAACTATACGAAAAAACCCTCTTCTCTATAGTAAAGAAGAAGATTGGCCTGGAGAATGCGCACTATTTCCCTACTGCCGGCTCCTTCGTAAGCAATCAGGTAGCAGAGTTCATCCACTCCCTCGGCATATATATGATGGTCGGTTATGGTCTTACTGAGACCTACGCCACAGTGTCTAACATGCGTCTTGGCAAACCCGTTACTATTGGTAGTGTGGGCAGACTTATCAACGGACTGGAGATACGCTTTGGCGAGAACGACGAGATTCTGCTCAAAGGCCCTACCGTAACCCCTGGATATTACAAGCGCGACAACCTCAACCGCGATTCGTTCACAGAGGACGGTTTCTTCAAGACGGGCGACAGCGGATATATGAAGGATGGCGAACTGTATCTTAAAGAGCGTCTAAAGGAACTTTTCAAGACCTCTAACGGCAAGTATATCTCACCGCAGATGATAGAGTCCAAACTGCTTGTTGATAAATTTGTTGACCAACTTGCTATCATTGCCGATGACCGCAAGTTCGTTTCAGCCCTTATCGTTCCTGCGTACGATATGCTGAAAAAGTATGCCGATGACAACAATATTCCTTATATGAATGTCAACGACCTCTGCCACAGTCAGCAGATATACGACATGATTTACGAACGCATAAACACCTTGCAGCAAGGACTCGCAAGCTACGAGAGGGTTAAAAAGTTCGTTCTTCTACCAGAAGCTTTCTCAATGGAAAAGGGTGAACTGACAAATACACTGAAAATCAAGCGTCGCGTACTGCAAAAGAACTATGCTAAGGAGATTGAAAGCATGTATGAATAAATTAGGTTATAAGGTTAGAGGTTAGAGGTTAAACCTGCAACCTAAAAAGATTTCGCTAATAAAAAAATTTAATAAAAATACAGAAAAGAGGCACTTAAGTGTCTCTTTTTTGTTCTTTTTGCCCGTTTTTATTGCAAATCCTGTTACATTTTTGATAATATCGTTACATTGAAACATAATTGCTAACTTTTGAAACGATTTTGTTAACACACACGAGAATAAACATCTTATCTTTGCATCAGAAAAAAACAGAAAAAGTTAGTTATTAGGTTTTCTCAAATAGGTTAATAGGTTAATAAGTTAATTGTTTGTTAAAAGGGATGGCCGTGAGGCCGTCCCTTTTGCGTTGTATTAACCCAAATAGAAATTATGTCATAGTAAGTTGTGTGGTTTCGGAATTATTATTATTTTTGCGGTCAGAAAAAAACCACTCACAATGGAACAACTAATAAAGCAATATTCAGACGAGTCTATAAAACTGTTGGAGAGGATGATAGGCATCCCTTCCGTCAGTCGCAACGAGACGGCAGTGGCAGACATGCTCGAACAGCAGATGAAAGAATGGGGATTGGAACCCAAAAGATACAAGAACAACCTTGTGGTTGACCATCAAAGACAGTCAACGGCAACAGATGCCTCACCGCTCACTGACGGATATATCCTTCTCAATGCCCATATAGACACTGTCAAACCTGCTGAGTCATGGACGAAAGACCCTTTCAATCCCACCTACGATGGCGATAAACTCTATGGTTTAGGCTCTAACGATTGTGGCGGCGGCCTCGTCTCTCTGCTTGCCGCATACCGTGTGCTCACTGAATCAAACAGTCCTCTCACGCACGGCAAACGCCTTATCTTTGTGGCATCTGCCGAAGAAGAAGTATCAGGCAAAGACGGTTTTGATTATGTGCGTCAGTTTCTGCCCGATATAGAAGTTGCCATAGTGGGCGAGCCAACAGGCATGCAGCCGGCAATAGCAGAGAAAGGATTGATGGTGGTGGATATGGTGGCACACGGAAAAGCGGGACACGCCGCACGCAACGAAGGCATAAACGCCATATACGAAGCCCTCGACGATATACAATGGATTAAGGAATATCAGTTTGAAAAGACGAGCGACCTCCTCGGACCTACCAAGATGTCGCTTACGGTTATCAATGCCGGCAGCCAGCATAATGTAGTCCCCGACCGCTGCGAGATGGTTGTTGATGTGCGCACAAACGAACATTACTCAAACGAAGAAGTGTTGGAAATACTGAAAAGCCATTGCAAAAGCGATGTCAAGGCAAGGAGTGTGCGACTGTCATCTTCCCATATTCCCAAAGACCATCCGCTGATTCAAAAGCTGTTAAGCATGGGACGTCAGCCTTTCGGTTCCCCAACTCTTTCCGACCAAGCCCTTATGCCGTTCCCTTCTTTCAAGATGGGTCCCGGCGACTCCGCCCGCTCACACACCGCCGACGAGTATATTCGCAAGTCGGAAATAGAGGAAGCTGTGAGATTATATGTTGAACTGTTGCATTAGATTTCGTGTACCGCCTCTACATCTCTACTGAAATACAGTCCTTTTCTCTCGACGATGCCCTCCAGGAAATATCGGCAGAACGGAGAGAGAAAGCCCTGACATACAAGTTTGAGCAGGGTAGGAGAGAGTGTGTGCTTGCCTATCTGCTATTGAAAAAAGCCCTTAAAGAGACGTTTGGCATAGAGGGAAACCCTGTATTGATAGAGCAGGAAGGCGGCAAACCGGTGCTGAAAGATTTTCCGAACATACATTTCAACATTAGCCACTGCAAGGAAGCGGTGGCGTGCGTGGTGGGCGACGAGCCTTTGGGCGTGGATGTAGAAAGGATTAGGGAATACAGCGAACAGCTTGCACACTACACCCTTAACGAAGAGGAACTGCAAGAAGTACAGAACTCCGCATATCCCGCAAAGACCTTCATACGCTTTTGGACCATGAAAGAATCACTGCTTAAATACACTGGTCAAGGCATCAGAGACGACCTAAAGACGGTACTCAACACAAAAGATGTGATTTTTGACACGCAAGAAGAAAAAGATTTCATCGTCACCGTTTGCCGAAAAGCACGATGAAGCAGCATAGGTGGGTGTTGTTTATGTTGATATATTCTCTTACGGAAACTCATGGAGCAGGTATTGTTGCAGTTCGAGTTCAGTCATAAATTAATGTACCCAACAATGATTGTTCTT
>JABUUE010000013.1:0-2986 GCA_021443335.1 Bacteroidaceae bacterium | reverse complement strand
AGCCAAACGTGAGCTCATTAATGATTAAATTTGTGGGAACTAATTTATAGAACCCACCTTAAAATTATTATGAAAAAAAGCCAAATCTCAAAGGCCATCAGCCATCAGCTTTTAGCCATTAGCCTTCGCAAGTCAGAAACTTGCGAAACCTATAAGAGGTTAGGGGGCTTCTTCCTCCTTCTCCTCCTTTCTTCTTTCTGCCTCACATCGGTGGCGCAGATTGTTGACCCAGTACGCTTCACGACATCAATGAAGACTGATATCAAGACGCTGACGAAGAACAAGGAGGCGGAAATACAGTTTACCGCAAAAATAGATGCCGGCTGGCACGTCTATTCCACAAAGTTGGGCGATGCCGGTCCGATAGAGGCTTCTTTCCATGCAGTAAAGATGGACGGCGTGGAGCTTGTCGGCGGACTTACCTTCCGTGGGAAAGAGATAAACCACTTCGACAAGATGTTCGAGTGCGACCTCCGCTACTTCGAGAATGGCGTGACATTCATTCAGAAAGTGCGCTTCACGAAGCCTGAATACGACATAGACTGCTACTTGGAATGGGGAGCGTGCAACGACGAGATGTGCATGCCACCATCAGAAGCAGCTTTCAAGCAGAAGGGTAAAACGCCAGTAAAGCTTGACGATAATGCCGAGGCGAAGAACGACGAGGAGAAGAAGGACGCTAAAGCCGACTCTGACGCTGACTCCGACACTAACGCTGACACTGACACAGAAGCAAACACAGAAACTAACGCAGACGCAGGCAACACCGCAACCCTTGACAGTGCGGCAACGACTGCCGACAGCGACTCCGTCCAAGCAGCAGTGGCAAATGCTTCCACCGATAGCCAAAACCCTTCCGACGAAGATTCCGAAATGCCCACATCTCTCTGGCTCATCTTCCTCGCTGGACTTGCCGGTGGCTTCGTCGCCCTGCTCACTCCTTGCGTATGGCCTATCATTCCTATGACCGTCAGCTTCTTCCTCAAGCGTAACAAAGACCACAAGAAGGCGGTGCGCGAGGCTATAATCTACGGAGCGTCTATCGTGGTCATCTATGTGCTTCTTGGACTGGTTGTAACAATACTCTTCGGCGCGAGTGCCCTCAACGCACTGTCAACAAACGCCGTGTTCAACATATTCTTCTGCCTGCTGCTCGTAATCTTCGCGGCAAGCTTCTTCGGAGCGTTTGAGATTACGCTGCCATCATCATGGACAAACAAGATTGACAAGAAGTCATCGTCAACAAGCGGACTTCTCAGCATATTCTTCATGGCGTTCACCCTCGCCCTTGTAAGCTTCTCATGCACAGGCCCTATCATAGGTTTCCTGCTCGTGGCTGTTAGCACACAGGGCGACATCCTCGCGCCGCTCATCGGTATGTTCGGCTTCGCAGTAGCCCTTGCCATACCGTTCACGCTCTTCGCCATGTTCCCAAGTCTGCTCAAGTCAGCGCCGAAGTCTGGCGGATGGATGAACACTATAAAGGTGGTGCTCGGTTTCATCGAACTCGCCTTCGCCCTGAAGTTCCTCTCTGTTGCCGACCTTGCCTACGGCTGGCATATCCTCGACCGTGAGGTGTTCCTCTCTCTCTGGATAGTAATCTTCGCACTCATGGGCATCTATCTTATGGGATGGCTTAAGTTCCCTCACGACGATGCCATGATATACACCGAACTTGGCGAGCAGATACCTAACTACGGTCGCACCAATGTGCCGCAGTTCTTCCTCGGACTTATCTCCCTCGCCTTCGCTCTCTATATGATTCCTGGACTGTGGGGCGCACCGCTGAAGGCGGTCTCAGCCTTCGCACCGCCGATGAACACACAGGATTTCGTGCTCTCCGCCGGTGGTTCCGAGGGGGAAAACAAGAATGTTGTGGAAGCGAAATACAAGGATTATGACGAGGGAATGGCTGCCGCAAAAGCTGCCGGCAAACCTGTGATGATAGACTTCACTGGCTTCGGCTGCGTAAACTGCCGCAAGATGGAGGCTGCCGTATGGACAAACCCAGAGGTTGCCAAGATGCTCAACAACGACTACATCCTCATCTCACTATTCGTTGACGACAAGACACCGCTCAAAGAGGAGCTGACAGTTACTGAGAATGGACAAGAGCGCACCCTGCGCACCATCGGCGACAAGTGGAGCTACCTGCAGCGCACACAGTACAAGGCCAACACACAGCCTTTCTATGTGCTCACCGACTACAACGGCAAGCAGCTCGGCGACACCCGCTCATACAACGAGGACATCCCCGCCTACATCAACTTCCTGAAGAAAGGATTGGAGGAGTTTAAATAATTCAAGTATCACTCTATGTTTCTGACTTAGAGTGACACTTGAGGCTAAAGGCTAATGGCCAAAGTTCTTTGCAAGCAAAGCGGCAGAGCCGAGTCCTTCCTTCCAGTCAGTGACATCATTATCTATCTTACAGAGGAAAGTTAGTTCCTTTCAGTCACTGACATCATTATCTATCTGATAGAGGAAAAAAGCCAAAGTTTCGCAAGCCTGCTTGCGAAGGCTAAATAAATTGTTTCACAGCGAAACCTTCAATTTCCCTATGAGTTTTGGGTCAAAACTCATAGGGAAATTTTTTTTTGTCATAGAGTTTTGATATGTTTCACGGGGACTTTTATCCCGCTTTCCTTAGGCAACGTAGCCATAAGATATTGACAAGTTTACAAAATTGAGCAGACCCGGCTCATCGAGTCGATTAGGTTGTAGCCATCCCATGTGAGGGCGAAAGCTGTCGTCTCTCCGAATGGCACGATGCGGTCAAGACCTGTGAGGCGGTTGCGGATCACAAACTCTTGCAAGTCTTTCTTGTCGATGCCACAATATGCGAGGGTTTGGTATTTGTTGCTAATGATGGGCGCAATCTCATCAAGCATGTCAATGGTTTTCTCCGAGAAGTAACCACCTGCACAACGGAATGCATCAATGTTTTTTGGCACATCAGCAAGGTCGGCACGCATGATGTAGTTGT
>JABUUE010000012.1:49740-52870 GCA_021443335.1 Bacteroidaceae bacterium | reverse complement strand
TTTCCTATAATAGATAGATAATGATGTCACTGAAAGTAACTAATTTATAGAACCCACCTTATATATGAAATATCAAATTTAATTACAGTTATGGAAATAAAAGAATTTATTGAGAATCTCGCAGCTCAGTATGAAGACACTGATGCTGATGTGTTCACCGCAGAGACAAAGTTTCGCGAACTCGATGAGTGGTCATCATTGACCGTTATGTCCATTATGGCAATGGCTGATGAAGAATATGATGTAACTATCAAAGGTGATGAGATTCGCAGTTGCACAACGGTAGCGGATTTATATAACCTTGTTGTATCTAAGGCTAATGTATAAAGCTATAAGTATATACAGCAAGCATTGTAATAGTAGTTCCAATGAATTATAATCCGTTTTCATTAGAAGGAAAGACAGTCCTTGTAACAGGAGCTTCATCTGGCATAGGGCGAGAGATTGCAGTAGATTGCTCCAAGATGGGGGCAGATGTAGTAATCACTGCCCGAAATGAGGAAAGGCTTAAGGAAACATTGCAGATGATGGAAGGGGAAGGAAATTCCTACGTTGTTGCAGACCTTACAGATGAAGAAGCCATAAAAAATCTGGTTGACAAATTGCCAGCCTTACATGGTGTTGTCCATAATGCAGGAGCAGGTAACAGAGTGCTATGTAAGGCTGTTAAAGAGCGTGACATTGACAACATCATAGCCCCCAATGTAAAAGGACCAATGTTGTTGCAGCGCCATTTGCTAAAACAAAAAAAGATTTTATCAGAAGGTTCTATCGTATTTATCGCGTCGCGAGCACCTTATGCTCCTTCGGTTGGCAATGCTATTTACTCTGCATCTAAAGGAGCAATATTAGGATACGCACAGGTGTTGGCTTTAGAGGTTGCACCGAAGAAAATCAGGGTGAATTCTGTTTTACCTGCAATGGTATGGACTGAACTTGTTGCTAAAGATGCAGAACTGATGGGTGTTGACTATAGTGAACTGCAAAAGAAATACCCTCTTCAGCGTTATGGTAAACCAGAAGACGTGGCACATCTCGTTATATACTTGTTGAGTGATGCCAGTTCGTGGATGACAGGTTCTGCTATCGATTTGACGGGGGGGGCGAAGGAACTCTGACACTTTGATAGGTTTTTTGTGAATATGTTGACACATTGTCAACGATTACTATTAGCATTATAGTGGATATTGGACATATTGAATAAAACAAGATGAGTGTATATATAAAGAAAATAGCGACATATCTGCCAGAGAAGGTTGTAACAAACGAGGAGATGGTGATGGATTTTCCTGAGTGGAGTGTTGACAAGATTGCCGATAAGATTGGTGTTATCGAGCGCAGGGTTGCTGCTGACAACGAAACTGCCACTGATATGGCGTTTGCTGCTGCTGAGAGATTATTTGAAGATAATGATATTGATAAGGGTGAAATAGATTTTGTGGTTTTCTGTACGCAGAGTCCAGACTATAAACTTCCCACATCAGCTTGCTTGCTCCAGCATCGTCTTGGTCTGCGCACCAATATTGGTGCTTTGGATTACAATCTTGGTTGCTCTGGTTATGTGTATGGTTTGGCAATAGCTAAAGGTCTTATTGCCTGCAGTGTGGCAAAGAACGTACTTTTGCTTACAGCGGAGACATACAATAAATATCTTCATCCGAGAGACAAGGGTAATCGCACTATTTTTGGTGATGCGGCAACAGCGACGGTGGTTTCTACACAGGGATTTGCAGAAGTTGGCGAGTTTAGCCTTGGTACTGATGGTAGCGGAGGTGATAACCTTATCGTGAAGACTGGCATGAGCAGATGTCCTGATAGTAAGAACGATGTAAGTTTTGATGAAGACGGCAACCCTGTATCGAGCGACCATCTTTATATGAACGGTTCAGAGATATTCTCATTTACTCAAAGCAATGTGCCAAAAGTTGTTAAGGATACGCTTGCGAAAAACAGCATTGAGAAAGAAGATGTTGATATGTTCGTGTTCCACCAGGCTAACAAATATATGCTCAACTTCCTACGCAAGAAGATGAAGATAGACGAGGAGAAATATTATGTTGATATGTCGAAAGTTGGCAATACTGTGTCAAACAGTATTCCGCTTGCCCTTGACTCAGCCATAAGGAATGGAGTTATTAAAAAAGGAATGAAAGTTTTAATTTCTGGTTTCGGAGTAGGATATTCTTGGGGAGGCGCTATATTAAGATTTTGACGGAATCTTGCCAAATCCATTTTACGAGGACAAGTGTTTGGCTGTGGAAAATCTCACAGGAAGGAATGACGAGCAAATCGCTGCTTTGCAAAACAAGTATGATTTCTTGTCTCAACTTGGATAGTTAAAAGACCGTAGCGTAGAGTATCAGAGATAAATTAACATCAAATAAGATATGATAAACGTTGGAATTATCTGATGTGGCTTCGTGGGTGGAGCCCTGAAGGATTGACTTGAGCATAATAATACTGACTGTTCATGTTCTTAGTGAAGTAGAGTGAATATAATAATTTATCCATTTTGGTAAACGATGCGATTAAATATTATCATTCCTGCATATAATGTGGAGCAGTATCTTAAGCGGTGCGTAGAGAGCTGCGAGAGGCAGGACATACGGCGTGAGGAGTATGAGGTGATTGTTGTTAATGACGGCAGTCCGGATGGCACGTTGGCGGTGGCAAACGAGTTGGCTGCTACGTATGAGAATGTGGTTGTGCTGACGCAGGAGAATGGCGGTCCCAGTAAGGCTCGCAACCATGGGTTGAGTGTGGCTAAGGGTGACTATATATGGTTTGTGGATGCTGACGATTATATTGTGGAGAATTGCATCGGCAGGGTTCTCGCCATATGTGAAGAGCATGATTTGGATATTTGCCATTTTGCTCTCACGAGTTTTTGCGCAGACGGAAGTACAGAGCCGCGCGAGACATATAATAACGCAGAGACGCTTCTCCGTGGTCGCGACATCATCTTGAGAGATGCTGCTCAGGTGGTATGCTCGGCATGTACTAATTTCTATAAACGCAGTTTCTTGAAGGAGAATGACATCTATTTCGTTGAAGGAATAACGCAAGAGGATGTGGAGATGAATGGTCGTGCGTTTGCTATTGCTGAAAGATGTATGTTTGTGGATGATTC
>JABUUE010000012.1:18592-49470 GCA_021443335.1 Bacteroidaceae bacterium | reverse complement strand
AAAGGCAGGACTTTATCGTGGAAGTGGGACCTTCTGCGCCCTGTTGTCAACACGCCTGCGATGTGGTGGGTGTTAAAGTATATTTGATAAAAGTTTCGCTTGCGAAAATTTCATTTGAAGTTAAGTAATGGTAAAAAATAACTTCCTATGTTTTCTATTTTTCTTTGAGTCGCTTAGATATCATGTTGGTTATTTCTATGCTGTTCCTCAGTTATGTAGCCCGCTACATTCCTTCGTCTCAACACAAAAATATCTCAACAATCTAAACTAAATCGTCCCAAGTTATTTTTTCACCATTACTAAAGAAAGTTTTTGCCTTAGAAGGCGACAAAGCCGAGCGATGAGGTTTATGTTGGTTGTATAATTGAAATATGAGGATACCTGTTCATAATATAGAGAATTACTCCAATGGCTCAGAGTTGTGGGTTTCGGGGATTCCTGTTATAAAAAGGAAAAATTATTTTTTAGAGGACAAGCAGATTGATGGCGATGCACCAAAGGCATTTGTCGGTGTGTATAATCATGTTTTACTCGGTACAAAGCATAAAGCAAATAGACGCAATTGGATAAGATACATCGCCAAGACAGGACATAAATGGTATCCTATAGAATCGGTTACGGAACAGTTACTTAATCGGTTGGGAGTGGTGTTCGGACTGGGAATGGCAGAATCAAGATTGGCAATGATAGGAGGGCAACTTCGCTTCATGAGCCGATATTTCCTAAAACCTTCAAGGGAAGAACTCGTGCATGGCGCAGATATACTTGCAGGCTATTTCAATGATACTTTACAGTTCGTGGAAGATATTGACAGGAAAAAAATGACGAGGGAATTCTTTACTCTTCAGGTTATTGAGGATGCTGTCGGTAGTATGTTCCTATACGAAAAAGTCGATATTCTAAAAGATCTTACGAAGTTAGTGATATATGATGCTTTGGTAGGTAACAATGATCGTCACTTCTTCAACTGGGGTGTCATACGTTCTGTTGACAATAGCAGCCGTCCATATTTTTCTCCGGTCTATGACACTGCAAGAGGATTGTTCTGGAACTACTCGGAAGAGAAAATCAGGGATGTTGTGGAAGTGAACAAGACTGTTGATGCACATATAAAGAGGTACTGCAAGAACTCACATCCGAAGATAGGATGGGAGGGAGAAAAGAGACTCAATCATTTCCAATTATTCGAAAAAATCTATAAAAACGAGTTTTATATTACGCAGAGTGAAATAAAAGAACTGCTCTTGGAGAGCGTATTGGATAAGATGCTTAGCGTGGTTCGAACGGAATTTGCTCCATTGATGAGCGAGAATAGAGTTTATATGATATGTAGGTGTTTGATACACCGTTTTAATATAATGAATGGATTATTATGACAAAGTTTAAGAATATTTTAACACGCTTGTTTTGGTCAGAGAATAATGACAATATGGTTCTGACCACAGATGACGAGGCTGCTTTCAATGTCAATTTAGGCAAATTGATTATTGGAACACTCACCTTTTCTGAAGGAATATGGACTTTTGGTTATAGTGATGATTTCAAGTTGCAGAATACGATATCTCCATTAGTAAACTTCCCTTCCAAAGAAAAAAAATACACGACAAGGGAGCTGTGGCCGTTTTTTGCGTCAAGGATTCCAAGTAGTGCGCAGCGGCAGTTAGGGAAAACTACTATAAAGGAAAATCCGATATCTCTATTGAAGCAGTTCGGAAAAAGAACTGTTGCTAATCCTTATGAATTAAGATTCGTTTAGAAGTAACGCAAGAGTTCTTATCCCATCAAGGGCAGGACTTTATCGTGGAAGTGGGATCTTCTGCGCCCTGTTGTCAACACGCCTGCGATGTGGTGGGTGTTAAAGATGATATAAACATGGGAATAGTGAAATTTATCAATAGTTTATGCTATGCCATAAATAGAAGAGTTAGAGATAGGCGTGTTCTGAATATGCGTAAGAACTTACGCAATAGTGACTTTTCTTTGATTACGGAGAATTGTTTAGGTGGTTTTATCTATCATGATTTGAATAGGGCCTTTCTTTCTCCTGTAATAAATGGTGAGTTCTCGACGGAGGATTACCTTAAGTTTCTTTGGAGGTTTGGTCATTACTTGGAATTCGACCTTGA
Source organism: Bacteroidaceae bacterium (assembly GCA_021443335.1). Lineage (GTDB taxonomy): Bacteria > Bacteroidota > Bacteroidia > Bacteroidales > Bacteroidaceae > Prevotella. Next base: position 47,344 of record JABUUE010000012.1, on the reverse strand, counting down.
ACAAATAACGGATGCTAAGGACAGCCATATTCCTGAATTCTATAAGCAAAAGGATGTTCCTATTGGTGTCTTGGATGATATATATTTCAGATTTACACATTACTCTCTGTCAGAAAAGGATAAGGCACAAGAAGATTGGAATAGACGGAGACGAAGAGTTAATATGAATAATCTGTTCGTTGTTATGGTTGAGAAAGAGGGGGTTACAAAGCAACAGATGGAAGAATTCAATCAACTACCGTACAAAAATAAAATTATTTTGACTCACAAAAAGTATTCTGATATCCCTAATAGTTATTATATTCGTGGTTTTGAGAAGAAAGGATATATCGGTGTTATTTCTGATTATATGTCAGGATTAATGGGTAAGCGATATTATGACCAGTTTGATTGGGTATCTTGGTTGAATGGACAGAGCAATGGATAATAAGATTAAACGATTATCGATACTTATTCCAGTATATAATGTCGAGCGGTATATTGGTCGCTGCTTGGACTCAATACTCTCCCAGCAGGTGGAGGGAATTGAGATTCTGCTTGCTGATGGTGGCAGCGATGTACTATCCCATGCATGAGGCCGACCTTGAAAAAGTTGTGGAAGCGTTGGGGTGAGTTGTTACTTTGTTAGATTCATTAAAAAATATGATGAGAAAAAGGATTGTCTTAATAACATATGTTATGCCGACTGCAACAAATTATGGTGCAGCTTCGGCACTACCCTACCATCTGGCTAAATATAGGCCAGAAGGAATAGAACTTTTTGTATATACGTTTAATGCAAATGGTGTTTCCAATGAAAAGACGAAGATTATAGCATGTGAGTTGAATGCTAAAATTAAGGTGATGCCATTACCCGAATATTTCCAAAAGATTGTAAGGAGTCCATGGAGGAAATTATTCGTTATGTATCCGTTTCTGTACTATCTGAAATTGGAAAAGCAGTATGTTGATGAAATAAATAGTTTTCAATCAGATGGCATTTGGATATACAGTGAGGAATGGGATAGGATAGTAAGGCAGTTCCCGAAAAAAAAGATTGTACATTTATTCCCAGATTGTCAGTCTTTATACTGCAAACGTATTGTCAAGGAGAAGCCAAAGCAGTCGGATTCTTTTATGGATCAAATGAAAAATAGGTTGATGCTTTGGCGTTATAAGAAAATGGAGCATTCTTTTATGTATGGTGATAATATTCTCAATTGTTTAGTGGGAGAGTGTGATAGAGAAGCTTTCTTAAAGAATAGTCCAAGATCAAATGCTATCTTCTTGAGGCATCCACATTATGATTACTATGAAAAGGAAGTAGCGTTTTCTTGTCCAAAGATTAAAGTACTGATTGCTGGAAAGAACAATTTCTATATGTATAGTGCAGCGAAGGAAATGGTTCGGGCTTTTTGTGGAAATAGTGATTTAAGTCAGCATTACCAAATTACCTTTTTGGGATCGGATTGGGAACAAAGTGTTGCAGATATGTCTGATGCAGGTTATGATGTAAAGCAGATAGGTTATGTTGAAGATTATATTGGTGAGGTAGTAAAGCATGATATCCAGATAACCCCTATTGTTGTTGGAACAGGAACGAAAGGAAAAGTTCTTGATGCATTTGCAAATGGGTTATTGGTAATTGGCTCTTCATATGCATTGGAGAATATTGCGGTAAAGAACGAGGAGTCTTGCATTCAGTATAGTGGAGTAGAACAACTAATATGTGTTTTACGAAAGATTACATTGGACAAGAAATATTACGAGGATATTGCCAAAAAAGGAAGAGAACTTATTTTCTCTGAGCATGGAAGATCGCGTGTTTCGAGTGAAATGTTTTCTTTGTTTAATAAAAGTGGATCAGATAAAGAGAAACTCTAATTATAAAGATTGTTATGTGGATATATCTTCTTATATTTTTAGTCGCCTTGTTGGGAGTAAGTAACACAAAGTTGACTCGCTCCACGGGCTATTTGGCTTGTTTCTTTATCTTCCTTGCCTTGTTTGTGGGTTTGGGTGACATGCTCGGTGGCTATGACCGCTATATTTATACCGACCTTTTTGACGGCGCGTATAATGTCCGTATTAGGGATATCTCGGTCAAGGAGACTACATTGTGGGGATATAAGACAGAATATGGTTATGTGTTTTTGAATTATCTTATATCGTTTATAACGGCTAACAGGTATATTTTCATACTTATACTCACCTGTCTTATTTATGCGATGATGTATCAGTCGTTTAAGGAGTATATGGACAGTTATCCGATAGCCATCGTGCTGTTCCTTGCGTTGATGTTCTTCTTCACTTTCACTTATCTGCGCGAGATTACGGGCGTTTGTTTTGGATGGTTTGCTGTTAGGTATGCATATCGACGTAAGCCAATACTATTCTTTCTATTTGCATACATTGCTTATATATGCCATAATTCCGCGGCCATACTCTTCCCGTTTTATTTTCTCCCTGCGTACAAATGGCGAAAGAGTTTTGTGGTCTTGGCGATGTTCGTGATATTTTGTATAGGCTTGACGCCATTCCCCACATCTTTGTTTAAAGCGTATAGTGAGGTCATCGATGACGGAGGCCGAAGTGCGAGTTATCAGGGTGATTATGATGCAGGTCACTTTCGATTGGAGTACCTTATAGAAGCTGCTTTCTTCATGTATCTGATATTGATAAATTACGATAAAATCCCTAATACGAGGAAGAACCTGATGATGCTTAATTCTGCTATAGTGTTCTGTGCGGTTATCACATTCTTTGTACGCTCGTCAAACGGTGGCCGTTTGGGATGGTACTATGCGATAGGCGTTATCTCCACAATGACTACTATACTTACGCAGCGAGGTGTGCGGTCGCAGCTGAGGCCTTTCTTGTTGATAGTATGCTTCTTTCTCTATTTCCGTATTTTAAATGGTTGGGGTATGCTTCTGAGTCCGTACAAGTCGTTTCTCACTGATGGTCATAGAGAGGGTGACTACATCTTTGAGTATTATGAATATGATTTGCGTTATGACGAGGACAAGTTCTATCGTCCGCCATTTGTGCTGTTCAAGAGTAAGGAGGAGTTGTTGAGGGAAGAATTGTAGCCCTCCAGCCCCCTGAAGGGGGAAGTTGGCTTTGGCCTTGGCCTTATGATAGAAAATTAGACTTTGAACTATGAGAATATGGGATTTGTTGCGGCGGCTTTGCGATGTATTTGTTCGTGAGCCGCGGCTGATATATAAGTATTATGTGAATCAGCGGTCAACGCCCCCTTCTGGGGGGTGGGGGACTGGTCCACGCATGGTCTTCAAGGCTGATGGGCGGTTTCCGCATGGCGGTATGTTCGATAGGCTGAAGGGAGCGATATCTGTTTATGCCGCTGCGCAGTGCATAGGACGGGAGTTCAGGATAGCGTTCACGCATCCGTTTGACCTGAGGGATTACCTCGTGCCTAACGAGTATGACTGGAGGATAGATGAGAGTGAGCTGAAGAAGCGATGGCCTGCCGCACGACCGATATTCATGTATGGGGAGTATGGCAATCCTGTGAGGTTGGTGAAGCGTCGCAGGGGGGAGAGCCATTTCTATTACGGCTATAACTCTCTCGACTGGCTGAACAAGCGGTACGGCAGGAACTATGAGTTCGGCGAACTGTACCGACAGCTGTTTCGTCCGACGGAGAAGCTACAGAGATACATCGACCACTACAAGGCGGAGATTGGAGGTGGTTATATCGCTGTCCACTTCCGCTTTATGAACCTCATTGGCGACAGTACGGAGTTCACGGATGTTAACCCGACATTGCCGGCAGAGGAGCAGGAGAGGCTTATAGAGAGGTCGTTGGAGCAGCTGAGGATATTGGCAGAGAAGCACAGTGGCAAGGTTATAATGTTGGCGACGGATAGTGCCCGCTTTGTGTCCATAGTGAAGGAGCGCATGCCGGCAGTGTATGTGGTGCCGGGAGAGATAAGGCATATTGGTACGGCAGAGGATAATAGTGACGCTTCAACAGTGAAGATGTTCTTGGATTATTATCTTATTGCTGGCGCGGAGAAGGTGTATAACCTTGTGAGCGAGGGCATGTGGAAGAGCGCGTTCCCGGAATATGCTGCGAAGATTGGCGGCGTGGAGTTTGAGAGAGTGTTTTTTGGGCTCTGAACTTTGGCTTTGAAATTCCGTGGTTTCAGTGTGAGGTATATGTGCGTTTAGTGAGAGAAAGGATTACATAACAAGATGGGTTCAAGATACGATTATATTATAGTTGGTGCCGGGCTTTACGGTGCCGTTGTTGCCTATCGCGCGAAGCAGATGGGCAAGAGGGTACTTGTTATAGAGAAGCGTATGCACAAGGGCGGTAACGTGTATTGCGAGAACATTGAGGGTATCAATGTTCACAAGTATGGCGCACATATATTCCATACGTCGAACAAGGAGGTGTGGGATTTCGTGAACTCGATAGTTGAGTTTAACCGCTATACCAACTCGCCAGTGGCGAACTACAAGGGACGTTTGTATAACCTGCCGTTCAACATGAACACTTTCTACCAGATGTGGGGCGTGAAGACACCTCAAGAGGCTGTGGAGAAGTTGGAGGCGCAGAGAGCGGAGGCGAAGGCTTTGTTGGCTGGTCGCGAGCCGCAGAACCTTGAGGAGCAGGCGCAGCTGCTGATAGGCAAGGATATTTATGAGGCTCTCATCAAGGGTTACACAGAGAAGCAGTGGGGCAGGAAATGCACCGACCTTCCGGCATTTATCATCAAGAGACTTCCCGTGCGTCTGGTCTTCGACAACAACTATTTCAACGACAAGTATCAGGGCATCCCTATCGGTGGCTATAACAAGCTGATTGACGGTTTGTTGGAGGATGTAGAGGTAAGACTTGGCAAAAGCTTTTTTGACTATGACTCAGAGAATAAGATTGACTACTCAAAAGATTGGCGCAAGATAGCGGACAGGTTGGTTTATACTGGTCCGATAGACGAGTATTTCGGATATAGCTTAGGACATCTGCAATACCGCACGGTGTCGTTTGAGACCACTGTGGAGGATACCGCGAACTATCAGGGTAATGCGGTGGTGAACTATACGGAGCGTGAAGTGCCATACACGCGTATCATAGAGCATAAGCACTTCGAGATGTTCGGACAGGAGGTGTATGATTGTCCGAAGAGCGTGATAAGCAAGGAGTATAGCACGGAGTGGACGCAGGGTATGGAGCCATACTATCCTGTGAACGATGAGCGCAACAATCAGCTTGCAGAGAAATACAGGGAGTTGGCGGCAGAGGAGAGGGATGTTGTCTTCGGAGGTCGTCTCGCTGACTATCGATATTATGATATGGCACCAGTGGTGGAGGCAGCGATGAAGGTTGTGTTGGGTGGCCCCCCAGTCCCCTAAAAGGGGGGATGGCTTTGGCTTAGGCTTTGGCTCTGAACTTTGGCCTTGGCTTTGGCCTTGGCTCTGAACCATAGGTTGCATGGGAGGGAGTTTTGCTTATAATCAGCCAAATGTGGGTGTTTTTGTTGCTCTGCGGCTGGTTATATGTGCTATAATCAGCCAAATTCGGGTATTTTTGGTGCTCTGTGGCTGATTATACGTGAAAAACTTTGCATGATAGACTTCTTTTTATTAATTTTGCGTCCGAGAAACAATGATTGAATGGGACAGATAATTGGAAGGAAACAGGAGTCGAGACTTCTTAACGACTATCTTGAGAGCGGAAGACCAGAGTTTGTGGTTCTGTACGGAAGGCGTAGGGTGGGCAAAACCTTTCTTGTGAGGGAACTGCTCTCCAAACATTTCGTGTTCCATGTTACTGGCTTGTCGCCTGTAGATAGTGAGCAGGGGGCAGATGTAAAGGATCAGTTATTGAACTTTTATACTGAGTTAAAGATTCGTGGATATAATGGCAAGGTTCCGACTTCCTGGATGGAGGCCTTTTCACAGTTGCGTTCCTACCTTGAGACGTTGGATACGGATAAGCGGCAGGTGGTTTTCATTGACGAGATGCCTTGGATGGACACGCCCAAGAGTGGGTTCTTGGTGGCGTTTGAGGCATTCTGGAACGGATGGGCCAGCGGGCGCAGCAATCTGATGCTCGTTGTTTGCGGTTCGGTAACGTCATGGATTGTAAAGAAACTGCTGAAGAATAAGGGTGGTTTGCATAATCGTACCACGCATGAGATGTATCTTGCTCCATTTACGCTTGCCGAATGTGAGCAATTGGCGGAAGCCAACAAGATAAGGATGAGTCGTTATGACTATCTTAACGCCTACATGGTGCTCGGTGGCATCCCGTTCTATTGGCAGCAGCTCCAGCCACGACTGAGCTTAGCTCAAAACATAGACGCTTTGTTCTTTGCCTCCAAACGTGCCCCTATGTGCGGCGAGTTTGAAAAACTAATGTATTCGCTGTTCAAAAAACCGGAGAATTACATCAAGACGCTGATGGCATTGTCAAAGAAAAGAGGGGGGATGACTCGTGAGGAAATATCCAAGGCGATAGGAAAGGAGTCGGGCGGTACATTGTCCGGAATACTTGACGACCTTGAACAGTCGGATTTCATAACATCTTATGTCCCGATAAAGAGCAACGGATGTTCATATTATAAGCTGACGGACTTATTCACGTTATTCTATCTTCGTTTTGTGAACCTTGGTGCCAACACGGACCCTGCTTACTGGAGTCATTCGTTGAACACTCCAGAGCACAACACATGGGCGGGGTTATCGTTTGAGACTGTGTGCAGTAACCATCTTGAGCAAATAAAAAGTGCTTTGTCGATAAAGGGAGTTCTGTGCAACCACCAGTCATTTGTTACGAAGAGCAGCAAAGGTGCTCAGATAGATTTGGTGCTTGACCGTGGGGACAATGTCACAAACCTATGCGAAATGAAATTTGCAAGTGCGGAGTATTCCATTACAAACAAGGACGAGGAGGGACTGCGCAATAAGATGGCAAGGCTGAAGGAGTGTATTCATCCAAAGAAGGCAGTACATCTGACTATGGTTACTACATACGGCATAGCGAGGAACATACACTCTTCAATCGTGCAGAGTGAGGTTGTGATGGATGACTTGTTTCTTTGAACTGGCCCCCGGCCCCCTGAAGGGGGGGGATGGCTTTGGCCTTGGCTTTGGCTTTGGCTTTATGATAGAACAGCGACAGGATAGCGTTTTAGGTTTATGACAAAAACATTGTATATTATAGCAGGTCCAAACGGTGCAGGTAAAACGACAGCTTCGTTGGAGGTGTTACCTGCGATTTTAGATTGCGAAGAATTTGTAAATGCGGATGAAATAGCAAGAGGATTGTCTCCATTTCATCCAGAAGAAGTTGCAATAGAAGCCGGTAAGTTGCAATTAAAACGTATAGAGCTGCTTTTGAGCCAAAACAAAACATTTGCCATAGAGACTACGTTGGCAACACGTTCCTATGTGTCATTGATAAGAAGAGCGATAAGGCAAGGATATAGAATAACACTCATTTTTTTAGCCTTGGAATCTCCAGAATATGCAGAAGTTCGTGTTCAGGAAAGGGTGTTGCATGGTGGACATAATATACCCGTCAATGTGATAAGAAGAAGGTTTGTCAATGGTCTTAACAATTTTTTTCGTCTATACAAAGATATTGTAGATGAATGGCTGTTTATTGACAATACACATACACCAAGCGTTATAATTGGAAAGAAACAGGGTGGTAAGGAGGATATTCTTAATAAAGAACTATATAAAAAATTTGAGGAATATGGAAAATAAAGATGATAGGATGGACCGCATAATCAGCGGCATCCATGCGGCGTATAAAAAGATGTTGGAATACAAAATCCGAAATAATCAAAAGGTTGTGACAACAGATACGGATGGCGTAGTTCGTGCCATAAATGCTAAAGTGGTTTACGAACGTGTGTATGGGGAGGTGAAGTCTGACACTGACAGATGACTCAGACGCAGACTTTGGCTTTGGCTTAGGCTTTGGCTTTGAACTAATTGAATTATGACAATAACGATATTCACTCCTACATATAACCGCGCGCACCTGTTGCCGCGGCTTTACGAGAGTCTGTGCGGACAGACAAACAAAGACTTTGAGTGGCTGATAGTTGATGACGGGTCATCGGACAATACGGAGGAGGTGGTGCGTGACTTCTCTAATGAAAAAGTACTGGACATAAGGTATATAAAGAAGCCGAACGGAGGGAAGCATACTGCTATAAACATTGGTGCGCAGGAGGCGAAGGGGGAGATGTTCTTTATTGTTGACAGCGACGACACGCTTATTGCCGAGGCTACAGACCTGATAACGGCTGAATGGTCAAAGGTCAGGGATAAGGGCTTGTGCGGCATGTCTTTCCTGCGCGGCGCTTATGTTGACGGCAGATTGCAGAGCCGTAAGGAGTCGATGTTCCCGAAGGACAGGTTCATCGGCAATTTCATTGACGTGAAATACAACCATGGCAGCTCGGCGGACAATGCTGAGGTGTGGGTGACGGAATGCTTGCGCCGCCATCCGTTCAATGTATATGAGGGCGAGAGGTTCATGAGCGAGGGCATGGTGTGGATACGCTTGGCAAAGGAGCACGACATGCTGTTTGTGAACAGGATAATATATATATGTGAGTATCTTGAGGGCGGTCTGACGAATCAGGGCAAGAAGTTGCGTTTCCTTTGTCCTAAGGGCGGCATAGAAGGCTCTCTTGAAACCATGTCTGAGCATTTCAATATGAAGATGCGCATCAAGCAGACATTACTATATATCGTATATAGCAAGTTTGACAAGCGCGGACTATTTGATTTGTTCAAATGCCAGTATAAAGGGTTGGTGGCGCTGTGTTTGCCCGCCGGTTATGCTATATATTACCATTGGAAACGTAAGTATTTTGGAAATGAGTAAGAATTTTGAATATAGCGTAGCAATACGCACTTTGGGAACTGGTGGCGAGAAGTATCGCCAGGAGATAGAGTCGCTGCATAACCAGACGGTTAAGCCGAAACATATATTTGTGTTTATCGCTGAGGGTTATCCGCGACCAGACTTTCAGGTGGGCATAGAGGAGTATGTGCCTGTTCACAAGGGGTTGGTGCATCAACGAGCGGCATCGCTGCAGGGTGTTGACACAGAGTATCTGCTGATACTTGACGACGACATATATTTTCCGGACGATGCGGTGGAGAAACTGTATGACGCGATGATTGCCCGCAATGCCGACTGTATAGCCCCTGAGACGTTCAACAACGAGAACATGAACTTGGTGCATAAGTTGGGTTATTATGCAGCCAATGGTGTCATTGCGCGAGGTGATGACGAATGGGCGATAAAGATTATGCGTAACGGCACGTTCTCGTTCAACGGCAGTCCGAAGAAGGGTGGCGTGTATCTTACACAGAGCTTCCCTGGCACAGCATGTTTCTGTAGGACAGAGGCTTTCCGTGGCATACATTATGAGAATGAATTGTGGATAGACCAGTTCCCTGCCGGCACTTTCGGTGAGGACCAGGTGATGGCATATAAGTTCCACAGGAACGGCTACAAGGTGCTAACGGCATACGATACCGGCATACTGCATCTTGATGCTGGAACGAATAATGTGCACGAGAAGCCTTACCATAAGATTAAGTTCCGCGCCATGTCGTATTATCTTACGTGGCACCGCACTCGTTATGCGGTAAAGGGCAATAGTTTTGGAGAGAAGTTTCTTTGTTCATGCGCTTATTTATGGCGCTTTTTTATGGGATGTTGTACGCGTGTAATCTATTCGCTTGTGCGTTTGCAGCCAAAGCATTTGATTGCGTATATCCATGGTAATCTTGCAGGCATTGGATTTGTGTGGACGAAAGAATATAGAAGTTTATGTAACTTTCTTTTGAAGTAATTATCATGGTGCTGCTAAGTTTGATATTGCCCGTGTATAACATGGCGGAGTATTTGGCAAAATGCCTTGATTCCGTATTGCGCCAAGGTCTTAGGGAGGAGGAGTATGAGGTGGTGCTTGTGAATGACGGTTCTACGGACGATTCGCAGGCTATATGCGAGAGGTATGTCGGTGAACATGCGAACTTCCGCCTGATAAACCAGGAAAACCAGGGTGTGGCGGCAGCACGAAACAAGGGCATAGACAACGCGCAAGGGAAGTTCATTGGCTTTATTGACCCCGACGACTATCTCCTTGACAATGGTTTAAGCATTGCGTTTCGCAAGTATGCTGACAACGACGATTTCGACCTGCTTCATTTTTATAGCAGTTACGACTTCTGGGATGTGAAGCCGATAGTTGATGAGGTGGAGTATCGTGGAACGACGTATGACCTTATGCTTGCCAACGGTTGTGGACTGCCATCGTTCTGCTGGATATACATATACAGAAAGGAGTTTCTTGACAGGCATAACATCTGTTTCAAGAGGTATAGGGTGGGTGAGGATCAGTTGTTTGTGTCAACAGTGTTCCTTGCCAATCCGCGGTATCTTTCGGTCAAGGCAGACATATACAGGTATGTGGTGCGTGAATCGAGTGCATCGACAAACCGCAGGATAGAGCATGCCAGACGATGTGTGGAGGACTATCTGAACTCGTACAACGACCTTTTTGTGGCGATGGAGCATTTCGGTGTTACCAAGAACAAACCATTGTATGATGCGTGCGTGCTTAGTGTTGACTCAAAGAAGACATTTGGATATTCGCGTATGCTTACGGCGGCTTACTCATACGGGGAGTTCAGGAGGATAAGGAAATGGTGCAGGGCGATAGGCTTTACCCCATATCGCGCTCACAGCACAAGCTTTAAGGCTAAGTTAATATGTTACATAGAGAACGCTACATCTGATAGTTATCTTCTGTATAAAATAGCAAGTTTCCTGTTCAACTATGTCATCACACCGTATGTGATGCCACGGCTGAGAGTAAGTTTTAAGAGGTAAAAACTATGAAAATATTGTTCTGTATCAATAATTTGTGGGGGGGGGGGAGGAATAGAACGTGTAACAATCGTTAAGGCAAATGCTTTTGCCGATATACCAGGCAATGAGGTACATATTTGCTCTACCGATAGAGGTGGGTCTCCCGAAACGATATGTCCTGTATCCGATAAGGTTAAGGTTCATGTTATAGGTGAAGATTTACCTGTCTTTACTTTGCGTAATTACGTGAGTAACTGGTTTAAGGTACGCAGTAGGCTAAAGAAATTGATACACTCTCTGTTGCCCGATGTTGTTGTTACAACAGGGGAACAAGAAAGATATGCCTTGGCTTCGATAAAAGTGCCTAACGTAAAGATTAGAGAGTATCACTTTAACAGTAATTTCAGAGATTATAATTCAAAAGAAAGAGGTGCTGTCAATAGGATAGCGGCATGGTTTGAGTATAGGTTTCTCGGTCATTTTTTTGATAAGAACTATCTGCTTACCAAAGAAGACAAGGATACATGGTTTAAAGACAATAACGCATTTGATTACCAATATAATCCTTGTTCTTTTGATATTCCAGAGAACTTGCCTGTTTGTAAGCGTGAGAATGTGGCAGTTGCTGTTGGCAGACTTGCCGCGCAGAAAAACTTTTCTGCCTTGCTTAGGATATGGGCAAAAGTTGACAATCGCAATTGGACACTGCATATAATAGGTGACGGATATGAGCGTGAGATGTTGGAAACCCTTGCAAAGAAACTGGGAATAGCAGACAGCGTAAAGTTCTTGGGGTTTAGAAAGGATGTGCAGGAACAGTTGGATAAAAGCAAGATGCTGTTGATGACATCTATATATGAGGGTTTTGGCGTAAATATAATAGAAGCCATGTCTCGCGGAGTTGTTCCTGTTTGTTATCGTACCCCTTACGGCCCTGCAGATATTATCACAGATAAGGATAACGGCATATTGGTTGAGTACATGAATGAGGAGGAGTTCGCTGTCAAATTAACCGCCCTGATGAATGATGAAGCAGAAATGTGCCGTCTCTCTAAAAACGCTCATACTCGTTCTCTCGATTTTAGAGTGGAAAAGATAACTGCCGAGTGGATGGAGAAATACAGGAATCTATGTCATAGAAGATGAATCTTTTTGCTTGAGGCATTTTTAAAAGATAAGTTATATTACGCGAATATGTCAACTGAAACACAAAATATCGAGTGGAAGCAATCTTGGAGAGACGAGTATCTCGAATGGGTGGCAGGATTTGCCAATGCCCATGGCGGTAAGATTTACATAGGTAAGACTGATGCCAACGAGGTGATAGGGGTTGATAATCCAAAGAAACTCATGGAGGACATCCCGAACAAGATAGTGAGTGGTCTTGGTCTTGTGTGCGATGTGAATCTTCTCGAAGAGAAAGGCTTGCAATATATAGAGATAGTTGTCAACCCTTCCAATTTTCCTGTTCTCTATCATGGTGTAGCGCACTATCGCAGTGGCTCCACCAAACAAGTTCTGAAAGGCGCAGCCTTGCAAGATTTTATACTGAAAAAGATGAATATCACATGGGATGCCGCGGTGTGCGAGAATGCATCGATTGATGATATCAACCCTGATGCGGTGAGGTTCCTCGTAAACGCAGGTATCCGCAACCATAGGCTACCAGCGTCTGCCGCATCCGACTCTGTGGAGACTACAATGAAAAACCTTCGTCTCCTTACAGAAGAAGGCAAAATCACCAACGCGGCCATACTTCTTTTCGGTAAAGACCCTGAAAGATTCTTCCCATTATGCCAGTTCAGGATAGGCAGGTTTCTTTCCAACAAGGTGGATGTGCTATTTCATGACATTATCGACAAGGATATCATCCGCATGGGCGACAGAGTTGTTGAGACACTAAAGGCAAAATACCTTATCAGCCCCATCCACTATGAGGGTATGATGAGGATGGAGCCTTTGGAACTCCCAGAGGATGCCTTGCGCGAGATAATCTATAACTCCATCATTCACAAACGATATCCAGGGGCGCATATCCAAATGAGGGTTTACGATGATGCCGTGACAATATGGAACGAAGGTACGCTTCCCGCAGGTTATACCATGCAGGACATTATTGCCAATGACACGTCTCTTCCTCGCAACAAGCTTATCGCTCAGGCCTTCTATATGGCTGGATTTATAGAAAACTGGGGTCGTGGAATAAAGAAAGTATTCGATAATTTCAAGGCTGCAGGCTTTGAACCTCCTGCTTTTGAGGAAAAGAACGGTGGCGTGATGGTCACTATCAAACGCAAGTCTCTGCAAGAGCTAACAGCCCAAAGTAAGGAGAAAAGTAAGGAGAAAAGTAAGGAGAAAGTCATAGAAAATGTCATAGAAGATGTTGTGGAAGAACTTACTGAAAGACAGCGGTTTATTATAGATATCTTGAAGATAAGTGTCATAGAAAATGTCATAGTAAATGCTTCTTCGATGGCGCAGAAGACAGGAGTTTCGTTACGCACTATCATGCGCGACCTGAACGAGTTGCAAAAAAAGGGTTTACTGCGACATGTTGGTCCAGCCAAAGGAGGTTATTGGGAGATTCTTAAGAGATAATATAGGAGATGAAGATACTACATGTGATAACATCTCTCCTTACTGGGGGAGCGGAGAAGCTGATGGTGGACCTTCTGCCCCGAATGAAGGGGGAGGGGCATGAGGTGGAGCTGTGCGTGTTTGACAAGACGAGGACTCCGTTTTACGAGCAGTTGGAGAAGGCGGGGATAAGGATATATTCGTTTGTAGATGGGGTGGATAAGGTGTATAGCCTGAAGAACTTATACTGCCTGTGGAGATTGATAAGAAAGGGGAAGTACGACATAGTGCATACGCATAATACTGCTCCGCAGTTATTCGCCGCCTTCGGCGACGTGTTATGCTCGGTGGTGCTCTGCACCACCGAGCATAACACGTCCAACCGCAGACGCGGTTGGACGTGGTATGCTCCGCTTGACAGATGGATGTTTAGCCGATACAAGAAGGTGATATGCATCAGTGACCAGGCAGAGATTAACCATCGTGCCCATGTGGGTGAGGCGTTGAGCGGCAATGTGTGCACTATATATAATGGTATAGACTACGACAGGTATGCCCATGCGTCGGCAGCACAGGATGTGCGTGGTATAGGCCGCAAGATAATAACTAATGTGGCGGGGTTCCGCTATCAGAAGGACCAGCCGACGCTTATCCGTGCGATGGCTTTTCTCCCGGAGGAGTTCCATCTGTGTCTTGCTGGTGATGGCGAGCGCAGGGAGGAGTATGAGGGGATTATAGCGGAACTCGGCTTGCAGGACAGGGTTCATCTGCTTGGTTTGCGCAGCGATATTCCGGAGGTGCTCGCGGCGAGTGATTACGTGGTGATGTGCAGCCATTTCGAGGGGTTGTCGCTATCGTCTCTCGAGGGTATGGCGAGCGGCAGACCGTTCCTCGCAAGTGATGTGGACGGATTGCATGAGATAGTTGACGGCAACGGCGTACTGTTCGCACATGAGGATGCAAAAGGGTTCGCCGAGGCGGTGATGAGACTGGAGGGGGATGAGGAATACCGCAGGGAGATAGTGAGGAAATGCCAGGCGAAGGCTGCGAAGTATGATGTCAGCGTGATGGTGGAGAGGTACTTGGGAGTGTATGAGGAGGTGGCTTTGGTTCAAGGCCAAAGCCAGGGCCAAAGCTAAAGTTAAAAAAGATGCAGAAGATAATTCGGGCATGTACGGTGCCGCAATCGTTAGGGTTTGTCACCGGCATGATACCAGATCTGACGAAGAGGTATGAGCTTGTGCTGTTGTCCTCGCCCGGTGAGGAGTGGGACGAGGTGCGGAGGGAGTATCCTGATGTCAAGGGCATAGAGGTGGCGATGGAGAGGCATATCTCGCCGATGAAGGACCTCGTGTCGCTGTGGCATATATATAATGTGTTCCGTAAGGAGCGGCCGCAGATGGTTCACTCGATGACTCCGAAGGCTGGGCTGCTGTGTATGATGGCGGCATGGCTGACCCGTGTGCCTGTGCGTGTGCATACGTTCACAGGGTTGGTGTTCCCTACGGCGAGAGGACTGAAGCGGCGGATACTGATGTTCACCGATTGGCTGACATGTGCCTGCGCAACGCACGTCATCCCTGAGGGGGAGGGCGTGAAGCGCGACCTGCTTGACAATGGGATAACGAAGAAGCCGATAAAGGTGCTTGGGTATGGGAATGTGAGAGGGATAGACTTGGAGAAGTTTAAGCCGGTGGAGGAAGTATTAAGCCAAAGCCAAGGCCAAAGCCAGAGCCAAACCTTCATAGCAGTAGGTCGTCTTGTGGGTGACAAGGGCATCAACGAACTTGTGGAGGCGTTTGTGCGACTGAATGCAGAGCATCCGGAGACGCGCTTGGTGCTTGTGGGGCATGAGGAGAAGGAGCTCGACCCATTGCGGCCGGATACTCTTGAGCTGATAGCTGCGCACAAGGGTATCAGTGCTGTAGGCAACCAGAGTGATGTGCGTCCGTGGTATGCCGCTGCTGATGTGGCAGTGCTTGCCTCCTATCGTGAGGGGTTCCCTAATGTGGTGATAGAGGCGGGAGCGATGGGGCTGCCGCAGATAGTTACGGACATCAACGGTGCCAACGAGATAATAATAGAAGGAGAGAACGGCACGATAGTGCCACCGAGGGATGTGGATGCCCTATATATGGCGATGCGGCGGATGGTGGAGGACGGTGCGTTCCGTAACCGTTGCGCGTCCAACGCCCGCGAACTGATAGCGAGCAGGTATGAGCAGGGGTTCGTGAGGAGATGCCTGTATGAGTATTATGAGGAGGTGGTGGGGGCTTTGGCTTTGGCTTAGGCTTAGGCTTTGGCGATGGCTTTGGCTTAGGCTTTGAACCTTGGCTTAGGCTTAGGCTTTGAACCATAGTTTGCGTGGGTTACGTAGGTAATTAGAGATATTATCCGAAAAGGATTATCCAAAATGGATAATACCAAACAGTTCATTCGAAGAATAAATCGTCTTAAACCCTCTTTTTGTTATCTTTCTTGCCTATTCTCAATCACAATAGAACCCTATTGCTCAATCAAATAGACAAAAAATATAATCAAAAATAAAATTCAATACAAATCATTCCCGAATGAACTATTTGGGATATTATGTAACTTTGCGCCAAAAGGCGTGAACTAATATATGTTAAATAATCCGTTTATAACTTATGGGTATGAGTCTCCTGAGTATTTCTGCGACAGGGAGGAGGAGACTCGTAGGCTGGTTGGACTGCTCACGAATGGTAATAATGTGGCGTTGATATCTCCACGGCGCATGGGAAAGACAGGGCTGATATGGCATTGCTTCTCGCAAAAGGAGATAGCGGAGCATTATCTCACATTTATGGTTGACATATATTCAACCAATGACCTCGCTGACTTTGTGTTCCGTTTGGGCAAGGAGATTGTGTCAAGGTTAAGGCCTTGGGGCCAGTCCGCCATAGACAGGTTCCTGCAGGTGGTAGGGTCGTTGCGCACAGGTATCTCTTTTGACGGTCTGGGGAACGCGAGCTGGAACCTTGAGGTTGGCGATATAAAAGCTCCTGAGTTCACGCTTGACGAGATATTCAGTTATCTCGGCAGTGCGGACAGTCCGTGCATAGTAGCCATTGATGAGTTCCAGACAATAACAAAGTACCCGGAAAAGAATGTGGAAGCTCTGCTGCGAACCTATGTTCAGCAGTGCAGAAACGCTGTGTTCCTGTTTGCTGGCTCGCACAGGACAATCATGAACGAGATATTCGCATCTCCGGCACGACCGTTCTATCAGAGCATTACAATGATGAACCTTGGTGTGATTAACGATGTGAGTTATGTGGAGTTTGCTCAACAGCAGTTCAGGAAATATGGTAAGGAGATAGAGGCGCAGGTTGTTGACGATATATACAGGCGCTTTGACGGCACCACATGGTATATGCAGAAGATGCTCAACGAGTTGTTCATGCTGACAGGTGTGGGCGAATGTTGCACCGGTGAACAGGTGGATATCGCCCTGACAAATATCTTGCACCAGAACGACGACACTTATCGCGACATGCTGTTTCTCCTGTCAGCAAAGCAGGTGGCATTGTTGAAAGCGATATGCAAGGCTGTCAAAGCAACGAAGATAACGAGTGGAGAGTTCATAACACGCCATAAGCTTACATCCGCAAGTAGTGTTCAAAAGGGTGTGAAGGCTCTGCTCGCTCTGCAGATGATAACTGCCACGAGGGGATGTTACGAGGTGTATGACAAGTTCCTTGCTGTATGGCTGGCAAGGCAGTATGGGTGGGGTGGGGATTAGCCCCCCGGCCCCCTGAAGGGGGAGCTTTGGCTTTGGCTTTGGCCTTGGCCTTGGCTTTGAACTTTGGCTTTGGCTTTGGCTTTGGCTTTGAACTTTGGCTATGGGTAATGATTAATGTGTAACAGATATTATGAGTAACTATACACCGGAAAAGACGATTTATCTTTGTCTCGCCCACATGAGTGAGGAGGGATGGGAACAGAAATATGTTAAGGAGGCGTTCGACACTAATTGGGTGGTGCCTCTCGGACCGAATGTCAATGCGTTTGAACAGGAATTGAAGGAGTTTTTATCGGCCCCCCAGCCCAATGAGGATGGCTTGTCCGTCGTTGCTCTTTCTGCTGGCACGGCAGCAGTGCATCTTGCGCTGATAGGCTGTGGAGTGGGGCAGGGCGATGAGGTGATAGTGCAGTCGTTCACGTTCTGCGCCTCTTCAAACCCTATCACTTATCTCGGTGCGAAGCCGGTGTTCGTGGGGTCTGAGAGGGAGACATGGAACATGGACCCTGAGCTGCTTGAGGCGGCGATACGCGACCGCATAGAGAAGACGGGAAAGACGCCGAAGGCGATAGTGACGGTGGCGCTCTACGGCATGCCTTACGACTGTGAGCGTATCATGGAGATTGCCGACCGCTACGGTATTCCTGTGATAGAGGATGCTGCTGAAGGTTTCGGCTCACGCTTCGACGGCAAGGTTCTTGGCACCTTCGGCAAGTATGGCGTGCTGTCGTTCAACGGCAACAAGATGATAACAACGAGTGGCGGCGGCGCTTTGGTGTGCCAGAGCGAGGAGGACAAGAATACCATCATGTGGTATGCCACCCAGGCGCGCGATGCCTACCCTTACTACCAGCATACGGCGATAGGCTATAACTACCGCATGAGTAATGTGTGTGCAGGCATCGGTCGCGGTCAGATGACGGTTGCTGCCGACCATATAGCCCACCATCAGCATGTGCAGGCGTTGTATGAGGAGTTGCTAAAGGATGTGAAGGGAATAAATATCCACAAACAGCCGAGCGACCCTCGCTACGACTCCAACTTCTGGCTCGTAACAGCCACCATAGACCCGGAGGTGAAGGTTGTTGGTCAGGAGAACGCCTACAAGGAGGTGATAAAGACTGCTGTTGGCGGTGCGGCAGGAGTGATAAAGGCGGTAGATAGTGCCGTTACCGACTGTCAGCCGAACGATAATGTGGAGGCGTTGCGCGTGTTCATGTTAGGCAATAAGGTGGAGTGCCGCCCAGTATGGAAGCCTATGCACAAGCAGCCAGTATATGCCGGATGCGACTGCTACACCAATGGTGTGGAGGAGGAGATATTCAAGGTGGGCTTCTGTCTGCCAGCAGGACCGTACGTCACCGATGATGATGTGAGGTATATCGTGGAGAAGATAAAGGAGGCGATAGGATAGGTGGCAGTCCCAAAAAGGGCTTGTTATATATGCAGAGCATAATATTTTCATTCATACAGGCGGCGATAAAAGGGAGGTTCGAAGGCGATATTCCCGACTGCGACTGGTTGCAGTTGCTTATAAAGTCGTCAGACCAGGGCGTCAAGGGCCTCGTTTGGCAGGGCATAACGCTGATGGAGGAGGCGCGTGTTGCCGGTGCTGTCACTAACGCAAGGGCCATGGCCCGTGGCGACAAGATGGAGTGGTTCATGAATATCCGTAAGTTGGAGCATGCCACCGCCACACTGTATGATACCTCTGTTGAGTTTGCCGAGAGGCTGTCGCCATGCCAGTGCGTGGTGTTGAAAGGCATCGACTACGCCCGCTATTGGCCTGTGCCGGGATACAGGGAGTTTGGCGACCTCGACATATACAGTGTTGACTATGACGCTGCCAACAGCAGGGCTCAAGAGATGGGAGCTGCAGTGCATGATGGCGGCTATAAGCACAGCCATATACAGTATAAAGGACTGCCGATAGAGAACCACAGGTACTTCACAACATTCAACGGCACAAAGCAGGGAAGAGAGACGGAGCGTCTATTGAAAGAGTTTTTGGGGAGTGAGTTTGCTGCCATCGGTGATACGCCGTTGCTATCGCCCAACCCTGATTTCACCGCGTTGTTCATGCTCCGCCATGCCCAGCTGCACTTCATCGACGAAGGCATCTCCCTGCGCCATGTGCTCGACTGGCTGTTCTTCCTCCGTGCTGAGCAGCATAATGTGGATTGGCAGCGCGTGTATGAGGCGATGGACAAGATGCAGATGAGGGCTTTCGCTGATATCCTGACAGCCTTCTGCAAGGAGTATTTCGCGTGGACACCAGAGAACACTGCCATAACGGCGAGTGACGACAAGAGACTGTTGGAGAAGCTGATGGTCGATATCACCAGTCCGCAGCCCGATGTCTATGATATGCGTCTGCACAAGAAAGCGTTGCGCATAGTGCGGCGCATGCGGCGCATGGTGACTTTCCGACAGTTGCTCAACGAGTCGTACTGGTCGCGAGTGTGGCAGACCTTCGCATATAGCACGTTGAACCCGTGGCGGCCGGCCATTGGCCCCCCGGCCCCCTGAGGGGGCTTTGGCTTTGGCTTTGGCCTTGGCTCTGAACCGTAGGTTGCATGGGTTACATGGGGCTTTGGGAGGGAGGAAAACCTATGATACCCATGAAACCAAGGGTTAAAATAAAATCTGAAGTTTATGGTTATAACCTATGATATCGATGAAACCAAGGGTTAAACCCTCCCCATAATGAATTATGGGGTTACAGAAAGAAATGTGCTGGAAGCACATTGCGTATGGTACGTTCTGAGTTTGAGTTAAACCCAAAAAATCATTAGAATTTTGAAGTATTTTTTGGTTAAATTGACAAATAGCAAAATGGAATGGATAAAATGGCATAAAAGTTGCTAATATATATATAATTATGTAATTTTGCACGCTCATTTTGGGCAAAAGGTAAAATAAAAATCATATTACAATGAATATTAATTTTGAAAATCCTGACAAAATCAACGGTAAGTTGACACTTGTCATTGAAGATTCTGACATCACTCCTCGTGTGGAGAAGGCTCTTAAAGACTACCGCAAGCGCGCTAACATCCCTGGTTTCCGTCCAGGACAGGCTCCTATGAGCATGATTAAGCGTCAGTTTGGTCCATCTATGAAGATGGAAGAGACTTACAGATTCATGAGCGAGGCTCTTAACAACTACATCAACGAAAACAAGATAAACGCTCTCGGCGAGCCAATGCCTAACGAGGAGGCTGAGCAGGTTGACCTCTCAAAGGACGGCCCATACACTTTCGTCTTCGACATCGCTGTGGCTCCAGAGTTCAGCGTAGAGCTGACAGACAAGGACTCCCTCACTCAGTATGCTATCGAGCCAACAGACAAGGAAGTTGAGGAGCGCATAAACATCCTCCGCAGCCAGCAGGGCAAGCAGGTGAATGTGGAGAACTATGAGTCTAACGACATGCTCCGCGGTGACCTTCGTGAGCTTGACGCTGAAGGCAACACTAAGGAAGACGGTATGACAATCTCTGAGGCTGTGCTCATGCCAACATACTTCGCTAACCAGGACGAGGCTAAGAAGTTTGACGGCGCAAAGCTCGGCGACATCATCACCTTCAACCCGAAGAACACTTACCAGGACCGCACAGCAGCCCTCGCTTCTCTCCTGAAGGTTTCCAAAGAGGAGGCAGAGAAGATAGAGTCAGACTTCTCTTATCAGATAACAGAAATTTCACGCCATCAGGATGCTGACCTCGACGAGGAGTTCTTCCAGAACGCCCTCCCTGGCAAGGATGTCAAGACAGAAGAGGAGTTCCGCGCAGAGGTGAAGAAGAACCTCGCAGAGCAGTTTGCCTTCACTGCCAACCAGCAGTTCCACGTTGACCTCCGCAGCTATCTTATGGACAAGGTTGGTGCGCTCACATACCCAGACGCTATCTTGAAGCGTTTCATGGCAGCACGCAACAAGGATAAGGACGCTAAGTTCATCGAGGACAACTACGACGCATCTATCAAGGAGCTCACATGGAGCCGCATCAAGGGTCAGCTCGCAGAGAAGCTCGGCATCCAGATTGAGCAGGCTGATGTAGATGCTACCGCTAAGGAGATGTGCCGCATGCAGTATGCACAGTATGGTTACGGCAACCTCCCAGAGGAGTTCTATGAGCAGGGAGCAAAGGAGATGCTCAAGAAAGAGGAGTCGCTCAACTCAGTTATCGAATTCGCTGTAGAGAACAAGCTCGTGGCAAAGGCTCAGGAGGTTGTAACTCTCAACACCAAGAATGTCTCTTGGGAGGAGTTCCGCAAGCTTGTATCACCGGAATAGAGTATGGTTCAAGTTTCGATTGCGAAACTTGAGGCTAATGGCTGATGGCTAAAAGGTCGGGAAGAATTTTTTTTCTTCCCGACCTTTTTTTTTGGCTTTGGCTTTGGCTTTGAACTTTGGCTCTTTTTAACTGAAAGAAATTATCGTAATTTATCGTAATATATTTTTGACACTAATGGACGCAAATTACAACAAATTAATTCACAAATAAAATATTATCAGCATTTTTTGTGAGATAATTTGTGCTCATTCGTACCCATTCGTTTCTTTTTTTATCAATTCTTAATGTTTTTTTTGCTTAAAATGTTTGTTATGTCGTGGAAATTTTCTAATTTTGTATTCTAAATATTAAACAAAGATAAACTATGACAAACGATTTTAGGAAATTCGCTCGCCTTGACAGGGGCATTTCAAGTATGACATTAGACAGCGTGATATCAGCGCAGAACCAATATCTTAACCCTTATATCCTTGAGGAGCGACAGTTGAACGTAACACAGATGGATGTGTTTTCTCGTCTGATGATGGAGCGCATCATCTTCCTTGGCACAGCTATTGACGACCATACAGCCAACACGCTGCAGGCGCAGTTGCTCTATCTCGACTCTGTTGACCCAGGTAAGGACATATCCATATATATCAACAGTCCTGGTGGCAGCGTGACAGCAGGTCTCGGCATATACGACACTATGCAGTTCATAAACTCAGATGTTGCCACACTGTGTGCCGGCATGGCTGCTTCGATGGGTGCTGTGCTGCTTGTTGCCGGCAAGGAAGGCAAGCGCTCAGCATTGCCTCATGCGCGGGTGATGATACACCAGCCTCTCGGTGGCATGGAAGGTCAGGCACGCGATATGGAGATTCAGGTGCAGGAGATACAGAAGCTGCGCACAGAACTCTATACCATCATCGCCAACCACTCGCACACAGAATTCGACAAGGTTTTCCAGGACTGCGACCGCAACTACTGGATGACTGCTGAGGAGGCAAAGGCTTATGGTATGATTGATCAGGTGTTGGTGAAAAAATAAATTATGAAGAAATGTAGTTTTTGCGGAGCGTCTGAGAAAAGTGTTCGCATGCTTATCACAGGCCTTAACGCACAAATATGTGATGAATGTATTGGTCGCGCCGCCGAGTTGGTAGCCCTTCATACAGGAGTTACGAAGACGGAGGAAGAGGATGAGTTTGACTTTGACGACGACTTTGACACAGACCCAGACAAGGGTGCGTCAAAGGGAAGGAAGAAGGGTAAGGGCAAGAAACTGCCTAAGCCTAACAAGATAAAGGAGTATCTCGACCAGTATGTCATTGGACAGGACGAGGCGAAGCGCTATTTGGCGGTGTCAGTGTATAACCACTATAAGCGTATCTCGCAGAAGAAGGAGGACAATGACGTAGAGATAGAGAAGAGCAACATCATCATCGTTGGTCGCACGGGTACGGGTAAGACTCTCTTGGCAAAGACCATAGCGAAGTTGCTCGATGTGCCTTTCACCATTGTTGACGCCACCGTATTCACGGAGGCAGGTTATGTGGGCGAGGATGTGGAGAGCATCCTTTCGCGCCTGTTGCAGGTGGCAGACTATAACGTGAAGAAGGCAGAGCATGGCATTGTCTTCATCGACGAGATAGACAAGATAGCGCGCAAGGGCGACAACCCTTCCATCACGCGCGATGTCAGTGGCGAGGGCGTGCAGCAAGGCTTGCTGAAACTGCTTGAAGGCACTATCGTCAATGTTCCTCCACAGGGCGGTCGCAAGCATCCCGACCAGCAGTATATAAAGGTGAACACCAACAATATACTCTTTATCTGCGGCGGTGCCTTCGATGGCATAGAGACGCGCATAGCGCAGCGTATGAACACTCATGTGATAGGCTACAACTCCGTGACGCACGTGAAGCAGATAGACAAGAACGACCTGCTGAAATACATCCTTCCGCAAGACCTCAAGTCGTTCGGACTCATCCCGGAGATTATAGGCCGTATGCCTGTGCTCACACATCTTGACCCCTTAGACCGTGAAGCCTTGAAGAAGATACTCACAGAGCCTAAGAACTCGCTCATCAAGCAGTATGTGAAGCTTTTCGCGATGGATGGCATAGAGCTGACCTTCGCCGACGATGCCATAGAAACGATAGTTGATAAGGCCGTGGAGTACAAGCTTGGCGCACGCGGACTGCGCTCCATCGTTGAGGCAATACTCATAGACGCGATGTTCGAGATGCCTTCCACAAGGAAGAAATCGTTTGAGGTGACAAAGGAATATGCTGAAAAGCAACTTAATAAAGCGAATTTGGCGAAAAATTAAAGTTAAAGGAGATTAAGTGACAAAGAATATAAACGATACTCTAAAACAGTTTTTTGGCTTCGACTCCTTCAAGGGGCATCAGGAGGCCATTATACGCAGTCTGCTCGACAAGAAGAACGTCTTCGTGTTGATGCCTACAGGTGGCGGCAAGTCACTGTGTTACCAGTTGCCCGCACTTCTTATGGAGGGCACAGCCATCATCATCTCTCCGCTCATCGCCCTGATGAAGAACCAGGTGGATGTGATAAACGGAAACGCGGAGTATGATGGCATAGCACACTATGTGAACTCGGCTCTCAACAAGTCGGTCATCGACGGTATAAAGCGCGACATCACCGAGGGCAGGTGCAAGTTGCTCTATGTGGCTCCCGAGTCGTTGACCAAAGAGGAGTATATCACCTTTCTGAAGAGTGTCAAGATATCCTTCTATGCTGTTGACGAGGCACATTGTATTTCCGAGTGGGGACACGATTTCCGCCCGGAATACCGCCGCATCCGTCCTATAATCAACGAGATATGTCCTGCGCCCGTGATAGCCCTTACCGCCACTGCCACCGACAAGGTTCGCACGGATATCAAGAAGAACTTGGGCATTATGGACTGTGTGGAGTTCAAGAGCTCGTTCAACCGTCCTAACCTGTACTACGAGGTGCGCCCTAAACGCAACGATGTAGATAAGCAGATAGTGAAGTTCATCAAGCAGCATTCGGGAAAGAGCGGTATCATCTACTGTCTGTCGAGAAAGAAGGTTGAGGAACTCGCTGAGGTGCTGCGTGCCAATGAGATAAAGGCGGCAGCCTACCATGCTGGCATGGACACCAAGCAACGCTCTGAGACACAGGACAAATTCCTTCAGGAAGATATTGACATCATTGTGGCGACGATAGCTTTCGGCATGGGTATCGACAAGCCCGACGTGCGCTTCGTGATACACTACGACATACCGAAGAGCCTTGACGGCTACTATCAGGAGACTGGTCGCGCTGGTCGTGACGGCGGTGAGGGAAAATGCCTCGCCTTCTATGCCAAGAAAGACCTGCAGAAATTGGAGAAGTTCATGGACGGAAAGCCTGTCTCTGAGCAGGATATCGGCAAGCAGTTGCTGCGCGAGACGGAGTCGTATGCAGAGACATCAGTGTGCCGCCGCCGCATGATACTGAACTATTTCGGCGAGAAATATCTTGAGCCCAACTGCCATAACTGCGACAACTGTCTGCATCCTCACGAGAGGGTGGAGGCAAAGAATGTGCTTGCACTTGTACTAAGCACCATCAGCAAGCTTCACGAGGAGTTTGACACCACGCATATTGTTGACCTGCTCTCGGGTAAGGAGACGCACGATATAGTGACACATCACCACGAGCGTTCGCCGCTGTTCGGCAAGGGAAAGAAATATGTTGATTTGTTGAAGCCCGTCATTCGTCAGGCAGTCCTTGAGGACTACTTGTATAAGGATGTGGAGAGCTATGGCACGCTGAAGCTCACCTCAAAAGGGCGCGCAGCCATCGACAACACGCCGGAGATAATGGTCATGGAAGACGGCAACTTCACCGATGCCAACTATGACGATGAGAGCGAGGCAAAGATAGAGGCTCTCGACCCTGCACTGCTCGCGATGCTGAGAGACCTGCGCAAGAAGATTGCCAAGAAACATAAGCTGCCTACATACGTGATATTCCAGGACGTGTCTCTCGACAGTATGGCGACGATTTATCCGCAGTCTATCGACGAGCTGACGAGTGTGCCGGGAGTGGGCGCCGGTAAGGCTAAGCGCTATGGACAGGAGTTTGTGGAGCTCATAAAGTTGTATTGCAAGGAGAACGACATAGAGCGTCCTGAAGACCTGCGCTTCAAGACAGTGGCCAAGAAGTCGGCGCAGAAGCTGAAGATTATCCACGAGATAGATATGCAGAAGCCTCTCAACGAGATTGCCAAAGCACAGGGAATGACGTTCGAGGCATTGCTCAACGACCTTGACTCAATAGTTTATAGTGGCACAAAGCTCAATATAGACTATTACATAGAGGAGGTTCTCGACGACGAACAGATAGATGATATCTACGACTATTTCATGGAGAGCAAGACCGACAGCATGCGTGAGGCGATGAAGGAACTGAAGGACTATTACGAGGAGGAAGAGGTACGACTCGTGAGAATAAAGTTCATATCGGAGAATGGTAATTAAGGGGGGNNAAAAAATAAAACAATGAACATAATAAAGACAGCCATTGACGGCTTGCTGATTATAGAGCCGCGAGTGTTTGAGGATTCGCGCGGATATTTCTTTGAGTCATATTCCGACAGGGATTTCAACGATGCCGTCAAGGCAAACACAAGCCTGCTGAAGGGCGATAAGCGCATAGTCTTTGTGCAGGACAACGAGAGCAAGTCGTCGTATGGCGTGATGCGCGGACTGCATTTCCAGCGTCCACCGTTTTCGCAGAGCAAGATAGTGCGCTGTGTGAAGGGTGCAGTGCTCGATGTGGCAGTGGATATACGCAAGGGCTCACCGACATACGGCCAGCATGTGGCAGTGGAGTTGACAGAGGACAACCACCGCCAGTTCTTCGTTCCCCGCGGGTTCGCCCACGGCTTCTCGGTTCTCTGCGAGACGGCTGTCTTCCAGTATAAGTGCGACAACCTATATGCGCCACAAGCGGATGGCGGCATAAGTCTCCTCGACGACTCGTTGGGCATAGACTGGAGAATACCGAAGGAGAAGGCGATATTGTCGGAGAAGGATACGAAGCACGAGATGCTCAAGGACTTCGACTCCCCTTTCTTGTACGGGGAGGAGATGTATTGAACTTCTATAATAATAAATCGATGAACATACTTGTAACAGGCGCTAACGGCCAGTTAGGCAATGAGATGAGAATTGTTGCCAAAGGCAGTGCAGACAACTATATCTTCACGGATGTGGTGGAGACGGAAGGTAATCCGACCACCATACTTGACATCACAGACCTTGATGCTGTGAGAGCGATGGTCAGTGAGAAGTCCATAGACTGTATAGTGAACTGTGCCGCATATACTAATGTGGATAAGGCGGAGAGCGACGAGGCTTTCTGCGAGACGCTCAATGCGGAAGCACCGAAGAACCTTGCCATCGCGATGGAGGAGGTGAATGGGCTGCTTGTCCATGTGTCAACAGACTATGTCTTCGGCGGCGATCCTTACAACACCCCTTGCAGAGAAGACCAGAAGGGAACGCCTACAGGAGTCTATGGCAAGACGAAGCTCCACGGCGAGCAGAACATTATGGCTTCCGGCTGCAAGTATGTCATTATACGCACGGCATGGCTATACTCTGAGTTCGGAAAGAACTTTGTGAAGACGATGCTCAACCTCACAGCCACCAAGCCCGCGCTAAAGGTGGTGTTCGACCAGGTGGGCACACCAACATACGCCTACGACTTGGCGGTGGCTATAGCTGCCGTCATTGATGATTACCGCAACGCCCAGCCATCGTCGTACGCCAATGGTGGCATATACCATTTCTCGAACGAGGGCGTATGCTCGTGGTTCGACTTCACGAAGATGATTGCAGAATATGCCGGCAACAGAGACTGCGACATACAGCCATGTCATTCGGACGAGTTCCCAAGTCCGGTGAAGCGTCCCGCATACTCTGTGCTCGACAAGACAAAGATAAAATCCACTTTCGGCATCAGCATCCCTTATTGGACAGAGTCGCTGAAAGTATGTATGGGTAGAATGAATAAATGACTTGTATGAAAAGTTTGTTGTCGTCAATGGTTTGTTGTCTGCTGTCGCTATCGGCTATGGCGCAGAGTTGGGTTGATATCACCGATGATATGATGGTAAACCCGCGTGTGGAAAGCAATGCCAACGGGTGGACTGTAGGCGTCAGTGGAGCTGTGAACAAAGGCTATCAGGCCAATTGGAACGGCTATGTCAACGCGGCAGAAGGCGTGACGATATACCAGTTTGTTGAGGCATGGCGACCTGCTAATGAGGGCGTCTTGGGCGACGGATGGATATACCAGACCGTGATGATGCCAAAGGGCAAGTACAGACTGAGTGCCGACGGTATAGCATCGCAGCAGAGAGATGCGTCGGTACAACCGAAGGGAGCATATTTGTATGCCGACACGGATGGCAGCGCATGGATAGCCAAGACACCAATGTCCACCGCCGACGGCAAACCGCGCCATTTTGAGCTCGTCTTTGAGCGCAGTGAGGATGCGAATATCAATATGGGAGTTATGGTGGTTGGCAAAGAGTCGAACACCAACTGGATAGCCGCCACCAACTTCAAGCTGGAGGTGGCTGCCGAGAGTTATGTGGCATTGAAAGCCTTGACGGTTACGCCTTCGAGCAGTAAGTTGGCTCCCGGCGAGAAAGGTCAGTTGACTGTTGGCTTCACTCCTTCCAACGCTACAGTAAGACGCTGCTTCTTCCGCTCAAGTGATGAGAAGGTGGCAAAGGTGGATGCCGATGGCGTCGTTACAGCACGCGCTGAGGGAACAGCGCAAATCATAGCATACACTTCGAGCGGCATAGAGGCGAAATGCAATGTAACTGTTGAGATAGAGCATGCGGATTATGTGGAGGGAGGACTTGTAATCAATGAGATACAGGCGAGCAATGTGGATGCCGTGCTTGACCCTTCGTTCAACTTCGGCTCGTGGATAGAGATTTATAACCCGACAGACAAGGTGTGCGGCTTGGGAGGACTGTATGTCAGCGACGATGCCTCAAACCTGAAGATGTTCAAACTGTCGGACCTTGTGGGAACAGTGCCTGCCCATGGATATAAGAATGTGTGGTTCGACCACTATGGTATATGGAATATGGGCGAGCAGAAACAGGTGGATTTCAAGCTCGATTATGAAGGAGGAACGATAATAATAAGCGACGGCACGAAGATTCTCGTGCAGCAGGACTATCCGCAGGCGATAGGACGAATGTCGTATGCACG
>JABUUE010000012.1:0-18527 GCA_021443335.1 Bacteroidaceae bacterium | reverse complement strand
GCTATGACCTTCGCTGAAAGCCAACTCGAGGCGCCGGTAGTGGATAAGAGCGCGCGGGTGTTCAGCGGTAGTCTTGTGGTGAATGTTCAGAAACCAGAGGGCGCAACACTTCGCTACACCACCGACGGCACCACGCCTACAATGACCAATGGCACCACTTCCACAACAGGCCGCATCAGCGTTACAAGTTCGACGACGCTGCGCTTCCGACTGTTCAAGGAAGGTTACCTGCCTTCAGAGGTTGTTACGCGCTCGTTCATTCAGGACAACAGCGGCAAGCCTATCATAGCCATTGCCACCGACTCAGACAACCTGTATAGCACGGACTATGGTATATTCGTGAAAGGTCCTAACGGCAGACCAGGAAACGGACAGAACGACTATTGCAACTGGAATATGGACTGGGACCGCCCAGCCAACTTTGAGTATATCACCGAGAGCAACGAGTGCGTGATGTCGCAAGAGGTTGACATGGAGGTCAGCGGTGGATGGAGCCGTGGCAGTTGGCCTAAGGCTTTCAAGGTGAAGTCGGCGAAATACTATAACGGCAAGAACTCACTCGACTACCAGTTCTTCGACGAGAAACCGTTCCTGAAGCACAAGGTGCTGCAGATACGTCATGGCGGTAGCGGCAATATGCTTAACGACGCCGCATTGCAGGAGACTGTGCGCCGCAGTGGGCTGAACGCCAACACGCAGTCGGTGAAGCCGGTGCGCGTATATATCAACGGCGCTTACTATGGCGATTTCAATATGCGTGAGCCAAACAACAAGCATTTCGCCTACGCCAACTATGGCATAGACACCGACCTGATGGACCATTTCGAGATGTCGCCAGACTCAGGCTATGTGCAGAAGGAAGGCACGAAGGACGCATGGAACACGCTTATTGCCAAGAGTTACAATGCCGCCAACAGCGACACTTATAAGGAGATAGGGCAGCTGTTGGACATTGACGGATACATCAACTATATGGCGATAGAACTGTTCTTGGGCAACTGGGATTGGCCGCAGAACAATGTGAAGGCTTTCCGCGACATCGACAATGGCAAGTTCAATTTCGTGATTTTCGACCTTGACGGCTCTTTCGGCGGTGCCGACCTCAACACCTTCAAGAACAAGAAGAACTACACCTTTGACCCGTTGCGTGGCGAAGACCCGTTTGGCCGCTGGACATGGAATGACCGCATGAAGGGCGAGATAGAGTTTGTTACGCTCTTCGAGAATATGGTAAAGAACGCTGATTTCCGTCGCAGATTTGCCGATGCCCTTTGTGTCATTGGCGGCTCCGTGTTCACGCCGGATAATGTTTATGAGGTGGCAAACTCGCTGTACCAACAGGTGAAAGACGGCGACCCCTCATGGCTTAGGAACAACTGCAACGGCAGACAGGCGACCGTGGCACAGTGGCTCACTGGTGGCGCATACGACTTTGGAGTAAGCACACAGCAGAAGTTCAACGCTTCTTTGAGCAGTAACCTCAACGGTTCAGACATATATGTTAACGATATGGCAGTGCCTATGGGTAAGTTCAGTGGCACGCTCTATAGGCCGGTGACCGTGAAGGCTGTTGCTCCGGCGGGCTACAGGTTCCTCGGATGGAAGGACACAGAGGGCGGCAGCTATACTACGAAGACCGTTTTCAGTAAGCAGTCGGTATGGTCATACTATAACCAGACAGGTGGACTTGACGGCGTAAACTGGAAAAACGCTGCTTACGCAAAGAATTGGCCTACGGGAAAGTCGCCGATAGGATATGACAAGGCAGAGAATCCCAAGGGACTTAATACATGGTTCTCAACGGAGAAACTCCCTACCTACTATGTTTGCAAGACATTTAATATAGATAAGGTGTCAGCCAACGATTGTTTCGTGCTCGACTATGTTGTTGACGATGCTATGGTGGTGTATATCAATGGTCAGGAGGCTGGCCGCTACAACCTGCCAAGCGGAACAATATCATACAATACCTATTCAACAACATACGCGCACGACAACCCTGATAGCGGCGAGATGACATTGCCAACAAACTTGTTCAAGGCTGGCGAGAACATAATCTCTGTTGAGGTTCACAACAACGACGCTGTATCAACAGACATACATTGGGAAGCCTCGCTGAAGCAACTTGTCGCTAAGGAAGGTGGAGAAAAGCAGTATGTGAGCACAGATCCGGAATATGCTATCCCGGAGAAGGCTAATGTGAACCTCGTTGCCATATACGAGCAAATCCCAGAAAAGGAGTGTGCCGAAACGGGAATGTTCCCTGTGCGTATCAATGAGGTGAGCGCGGACAACAGTATGTATGTCGATGACTATATCAAGAAGGACGACTGGATAGAGCTTTACAACACTACCGACAAGGCTGTTGACGTGGCAGGTATGTACCTTAGCGACAACCCTTCCAAGCCTAACAAGTACCAGATTCCTGACGACGACAACCTGATGACCGTCATAGAGCCTCGCGGACATCTTGTGATATGGGCAAGCAAGCGCGACATCAAGGGCAGCCAGATTCATGTAAGCTTCAAATTGGGCAATGATGACAACCAGGTGTTGCTCCTGACGAGTGCCGATGGAGAATGGTGTGACACCCTCAAATACAACGAGCATCGTGGCGACGAGACTGTCGGCAGATACCCTGATGGTGGCAATGATGTCTATAAGATGCAGAAGCCTACGATAGGCAAGACGAATGTGCTTACATCATACGCCAAGTATGAATATACCAGCGAATATACTCCAAAGCCAGACCCTGCAGCTATCAACAATTACCAGTCTGACAGTGTTGTTGTGGGAATGCCGGAATACTACACCGTCAATGGTGTTCTTGCGGGCGGCTCAAGGAATGGTCTTGCCAATGGTGTTTATATAATGAAATACCGTCGCAGCGATGGTTCTGTTAAATCCAAGAAAATTATAATCAACAAGTGATGAAGAATATAGTTATTACAGGTGGTGCAGGCTTCATAGGCTCGCATGTGGTACGCCTTTTCGTAAACAAGTATCCTGAGTACAAGATTATCAACCTTGACAAGTTGACTTACGCAGGAAATCTTGCAAACCTCAAGGATGTGGAGGACAAGCCTAACTACAAGTTTGTGAAGATGGACATTTGCGATTTCGAGGCGTTCTACAAGCTGATGCAGGACGAGAAGATTGACGGTATCATCCATCTCGCTGCCGAGAGTCATGTTGACCGTTCTATTAAGGACCCGTTCACCTTTGCGCGTACAAATGTGATGGGCACATTGAGTCTGCTGCAGG
This sequence comes from Bacteroidaceae bacterium, assembly GCA_021443335.1. GTDB lineage: Bacteria > Bacteroidota > Bacteroidia > Bacteroidales > Bacteroidaceae > Prevotella. Next base: position 15,263 of record JABUUE010000012.1, on the reverse strand, counting down.
CGGCTAAGCTGTATTGGGAGTCGTTGCCTGAGAAGTACGAGGGCAAGCGCTTCTACCATATCTCGACAGATGAGGTTTACGGCGCTCTCGAGATGACAAATCCAGAGGGTATTCCTGCCCCTTTCTCGACAAAGGCGTCTTCCGAGAAGCAGCATGAGGCTTACGGCAAGGACTTCTTTGTGGAGACCACAAAATACAATCCTCACTCACCATATTCGGCAGCAAAGGCGAGCAGCGACCATTTCGTGCGCGCTTATCACGACACTTACGGAATGCCGACAATCGTGACCAACTGCTCTAACAACTATGGTCCTTATCAGTTCCCCGAGAAGCTTATTCCGCTCTTCATTAATAATATACGCCACCGCAAACCGCTGCCTGTGTATGGCAAGGGCGAGAATGTGCGCGACTGGCTGTATGTTGTTGACCATGCGCGTGCCATCGACACTATATTCCATAACGGAAAGATAGCGGAGACATACAATATCGGCGGCTTCAACGAGTGGAAGAACATAGATATAATAAAGGTGGTCATCAACACTGTTGACCGTCTGCTTGGTCGTAAGGAAGGCGAGGACATGGACCTCATCACCTATGTTACCGACCGTCTTGGCCACGATGCCCGCTATGCTATTGACAGCCGCAAGCTGCAGGCAGAACTCGGATGGGAACCAAGTCTGCAGTTTGAGGAAGGCATAGAGGAGACCGTCAAATGGTATCTTGAGAACCAGGAGTGGCTCGACAATATAACAAGTGGCGCATATGAGAAGTATTACGAGGACATGTATGCCGGAAGATAAACAACATTGGATATGGGAAAAAAGATTGCATTGATAACAGGTGTCACTGGCCAGGATGGCAGTTACCTGTCAGAATTCCTTCTTGGAAAAGGGTATGAGGTACATGGTATCATCCGCCGTTCATCTGTAGATTACCGTGAGCGAATAGCGCATTTAGAAGGCAAGCCAGGTTTTCATCTTCACTACGGTGATATGGGCGACTCCATGTCGTTGGTGAAGGTTGTGGGAGTGGTGAAGCCCGATGAGATTTATAATCTTGCGGCGCAGAGCCATGTGCAGGTAAGTTTCGACTCGCCTGAGTTCACCGCCGATGTTGACGCTACGGGAGTGCTCCGTGTGTTAGAGGCTGTGCGTGCGTGTGGACTGGAGAAGACTTGTCGCATATACCAGGCTTCCACATCAGAGCTTTACGGCAAGGTGGAGGAGGTTCCGCAGAACGAGAATACGCCGTTCCATCCTTATTCTCCTTATGCAGTGGCAAAGCTCTATGGCTTCTGGATTATCAAGGAGTATCGCGAGGCTTACAACATGTTCTGCTGCTCGGGAATACTCTTCAACCATGAGTCAGAACGTCGTGGAGAGACTTTCGTTACACGCAAGATAACACTTGCCGCAGCGCGTATAGCACAGGGTAAGCAGGAGAAACTGTTCCTCGGCAACCTGTCAAGTCTGCGCGACTGGGGTTATGCGAAGGACTATGTGGAGTGTATGTGGCTCATACTGCAGCAGGAGAAGCCAGAAGACTTCGTCATTGCCACAGGTGTGCAGCATTCTGTGCGTGAGTTCTGCTACTATGCCTTCAAGCATGTGGGAATAGAGTTGGAATTCAGGGGCGAAGGCATGGACGAGAAAGGTTATGACAAGGCTACAGGCAGATGTCTCGTGGAGGTGTCGCCAGACTTTTACCGCCCGACAGATGTGGTAAACCTTTGGGGCGACCCTACAAAGGCGCGCGCCAAGCTCGGCTGGAATCCTAACAAGACCTCTTTCGAGGAGCTTGTGAAGATAATGGTGGAGAGCGATATGGCAAAGGTGGCAGTGGAACGTGAAGGGGAGCGTGTAAGAACAAACCTCGCGGCATATCTTGAAAAGGGAATAGTAAAATAATGAGACAATTTAAGGACATACAGATTGCAGTGGCTGGCACAGGCTATGTAGGCTTGTCTATCGCCACTTTGCTCGCACAGCACCATAAGGTGACTGCAGTGGATGTGATACCAGAGAAGGTGGACCTTATTAACAAGGGGAAGTCGCCAATCCAGGACGAGTATATAGAGAAGTTCTTGGCGGAGAAGAACCTGAACCTCACTGCCACGCTCAATGGTCGTGAGGCTTACAGGGACGCCGACATTGTGGTCATTGCCGCGCCTACCAACTACGACCCGCAGAAGAACTATTTCGACACGTCGCATGTGGAGGAGGTGATAGACCTTGTGCTTGAGGTGAACCCGGATGCAGTGATGGTAATAAAGTCAACCATCCCTGTGGGCTATACGCGCTCGCTGTACGTTAAATATGCGTTGCAGTTCTTGTATAAGCCAGAACTGAAAGGCAAGAAGTTCAACCTGCTTTTCTCGCCAGAGTTCCTGCGTGAGAGCAAGGCATTGTACGATAATCTGTATCCTTCGCGCATCATTGTCGGTTATCCGAAGATGATAGACATCGACGACAAGACTTTCACTGAGGAGAATGCTGCGATAACGGCAATAGCAAACCCTGACTCGGAGCAGTTCGCCCGCACTTTCGCACAACTGCTGCAAGAGGGTGCGATAAAGGAGAATATCGACACGCTGTTTATGGGAATGAAGGAGGCAGAGGCAGTGAAGTTGTTCGCCAACACATATCTTGCGCTGCGTGTAAGTTATTTCAACGAACTTGACACTTATGCGGAGATAAAAGGTCTTGACGCTCAGGCTATCATTGAGGGCGTGGGACTTGACCCGCGTATCGGTGGCCATTACAACAATCCTTCATTCGGATATGGTGGCTACTGCCTGCCAAAGGATACCAAGCAGTTGCTCGCAAACTACGACCATGTGCCGCAGAACATGATGACAGCCATCGTGGAGAGTAATCGCACACGAAAGGATTTCATTGCCGACCGTGTGTTGCAGAAGGCTGGATATTACAGTTATGCGGAAGGCGGCTACGACCCGTCTAAGGAGAAGGAAGTGGTAGTGGGAGTGTTCCGTCTGACGATGAAAAGCAACTCCGACAATTTCCGACAGTCGAGCATACAGGGTGTGATGAAGCGTATAAAGGCGAAGGGCGCACAGGTGATAATCTATGAGCCTTCGCTCGAAGACGGCAGCACATTCTTCGGCAGTAGGGTAGTGAACAACCTCGATGAGTTCAAACGACAGAGTCAGGCTATCATCGCCAACCGCTACGACTCGTGCCTCGACGATGTGCAGAACAAGGTTTATACGCGCGACATCTTCAAGCGCGATTAGGCTCTGAACTTTCCTGTATTAGATAAAAGGCCAAAGCCAAGGCCAAGGCCAAAGCCAAAGCCAGAGTCAAAGACTTACTTATTACTTAAGGTGGGTTCTAAAAATTAGTGCCCACAAGTTTAAAAATTAATAGGATTATGTTAGGCTTGGTCATTTTGAGTTTTTTATTGGCATCTTACCTTCCCTTTTGTAACGAAAGATATTATCTATCGTTTCAAAATGAAACTTAATATGCTCAATAAAAACTCTCAAATATGCCTCAAGCTAATTTATAGAACCCACCTTTATGTTTCTCAAATAATTACATCTATAATTTCTCCTTGCTGATTTTCCACAACCACTACTTGTCTCTTCTGTGCTGGCGTCAGTTTTTTCTCATTCAGATAATCGGACAGGAGTTTTGTGCCTTTAAAATGTTTTGGCTTGAAGCGGTCGCCAACTTTTGGCCGCCGCATGAGATTTCCCGATGGAGTTATTTTTTCGACGAAAGTGTCTTCAATGCGTGGAGAAATATAAAGTTGCTTACGGCAAATGTCAACAACAAAGTCTTTCGAGAGAAACATCTTTGTTTCCGGGCAGTGAAGTGCTTTCAGAATGTTCTGAATCTGCGAGCCGTTGAAACCTTTTGGCGATAACAGAAAGTTCAAGAATCCTTCAGTATAATCCGTAGCTTGCAATTCGCCCTTTTCAAATCTCGCCTCTAAAGTTTTGTAAAAGCTATCTTCTATCTCCGCAGTTTCCGTGAGATGTTGTGCCATTCGAGCGATGTTTTCCACAGCCTTCGGATTGATTTCCTTCAACAAAGGAATGATGTTATGGCGTATTTTGTTTCTTGTAGCGTCATCTTCTAAATTCGTGCTGTCGGTGACAAAAGTCTCACCCCATGCTGCAAGTTGTTCTTCAATCTGCACACGCGTGATGTCAAGTAGCGGACGGATGATATTTCCGTTCTGCTTGCGCATTCCGCAGAGGCCTTTTATTCCGGTGCCTCTAACAATGTTGTGGATAATTGTTTCTGCCTGGTCGTCTTTGTGGTGGGCAACGGCGATGAACTGAGCTCCGATATCTTGTCGCAGTTGTTCAAAATATTTATATCTTAATTGTCGTGCCGCGAGTTCGATGCTAATCTTGTGTAGTTTGGCATATTCCTTTGTGTCAAAATGCGCTAAATGCAACTTCACGCCTTTTCTCTCGCAAAGCCGTTTGCAGAACTCCTCATCCCTGTCAGACTCCTCGCCGCGAAGCCGGAAATTGCAGTGAACAGCCTCCACCGCCGTCCCTTCATTTAGCAGATGAAGAAACAGATAGACAGAGTCTGCGCCACCGGAAAGGGCTACAAGAATCTTCCCGTCAACCTTCCCTTCAGGGGGAGTTATGGGTTCTTTATTCGACATATAAGACCAAACCTTTAAGATATTCACCCTCAGGATGATAAATGTTGATAGGGTGGTCGGCAGGCTGGTGAAGTTGGTGAAGAATGCGAACCTTGCGACCAGATTGTGCGCACGCCGTGAAAACAGCGTTGCGGAAGTTGTCTTTTGTTACAACCTGCGAACAACTGAAGGTAAAGAGAATTCCGCCCGATTTTATTTGTTGCAGCGCTTTCAGATTTAGTCGTGTGTAGCCTTTCAGCGCGTTGTGCAGAGCTCCACGATGTTTAGCGAATGCTGGTGGATCAAGGATTATCAGGTCATAGACATTCTCGTTCTTGTCCAAATATTTGAAAGCGTCTTCGCAGAAAGCCTGATGGCGGTTGTCGTTTGAAAAATTTAGTTGTACATTCTTGTTTGTCAGCGAGATAGCTTTCTCAGAGCTATCTACGGAATGTACAAGTTCCGCGCCACCACGCATGGCATAGAAAGAAAATCCGCCCGTGTAGCAGAACATGTTCAAGACTTTCTTGCCCTTCGCGTATTTCTCCACGAGAGAGCGGTTGTCACGCTGGTCCACGAAAAAGCCAGTCTTTTGTCCTCTCAGCCAATCTACATGGAAGAGCAAACCGTTTTCGGTTGCTATGTCATCGGGCGTAGAACCTACGATGAAGCCGTTCTCTTGTCCGAGTTCCGCTTTGTAAGGAAGCGTTGTCTCCGATTTATAATATATGTTCTCTATTCTGTCGCCCATAATCTCGATGAGAGCCTTTGCTATGTCAAAGCGCGAGATGTGCATTCCCACGCTGTGAGCTTGCATGACCGCCGTTTTGCCGTAGCAGTCAACAACCAGTCCGGGCAGAAAGTCGCCTTCGCCGTGTACGAGCCTGTATGTGTTGTTTGTTGGGCTGTCTGCCATTCCCGAAGCAATTCTCACCTGCAGAGCTGTTGCGAGATGTCTTTTCCAGAAGTTGTCGGTTATTTCTTTGTCCGTGAAGCTGAGCACTCTCACAGTGATTGAACCTATCTGATAATGTCCCGTAGCAATAAAGTCGCCGTTGCTTTTTATCACATGGACAGTTTCTCCCTCATCGATGCCCTCATCCATCTTAGCGATAGCACCTGAGAACACCCACGGATGAAAACGATTTAGAGATTCTTCCTTACCTTTCTTAAGATATATCTTTTTCATAAAATCATGAGAATATTATTCTTCTTCCACCATCTTCAGTTCATACTCTCCTGTCTGTTTCAGCCTGTTCAGCTCGTCATAAAGCATTATGCACGACCAAGCATCTGTGGCGGCGTAGATTTTCTGCGCATTTGTCAGCACGGAAGCCTCCCAGTTTGACAGTCGCTGCGTCTTGCTCATTTTCATTCCGAAGATGTTAGCATAGAGTTTCTGCAAGGAGAGATCCTCAATACCTATCTCCTTCACATGATGCTGTAAATCATAGAAATATCCAGGCGTGAACTGCTCCCTGTGTTGCAACATCAGAATGTCATCTTTCAGCGATAGTCCTACCTTCAGCACCGTGGTGTCTTCAAGCAGAGTTTTTATGGCAGGAGTAATCCCGATGAAGTTAAGTCTGAAGAGGAAGCAAATGTCGGGAGTTGATACTTGCAGCAGCGCTACCTTGTTGCTATGTCCTCGAGTGAAACTCGGTCTTGTCTCGGTGTCAAATCCCAAAATGGGTTGTGTGAGCAGAAAGCGCACAGCTCTCTCAGCCTCTCCCTCGCTGAAAATCGTTATTATTCTTCCAGGAAACGCCACCTTGGGAAGGTCTGTGATTTTCTGCTTGTCAAATTTATTGTATATCGTTTTTAACATTGTTGTATATCAGTTAGCAAAGTGCAAAATTATGAAAAAATTCTTAATTGTGTCTAAGATATTTTATTTTTTTACTAACTTTGCCCAAAATTATTAGGTAACTCAACTTTCTTATATCAGATAGACAATAATGTCACTGACTGAAAGGAAGGACTCGGCTTTGCCGCTTTGCTCGCAAAGAACTTTCTTCTATCAGATAGACAATGATGTCACTGACTGAAAGGAAGTAACTTTCGTAAGTGTAAATAAGATTGCGGAACTTAGTTTCAGTGATAAATTATGGCAAAATCTAAAAAATCCTCCAACGGAAAGAAGAAACAACAGCAGCCGAGTTTCATTCAAGCAATAGGACTTAAAGATATTTTTGGAAACGATATAATCAACTTTTTTGCAGGACTTTTGCTTTTGTGCGTGTCTGTGCTGATGATACTTTCCTTTGTTTCCTATTTTGTAACTGGTCCTGGCGACCAGAGCCTTGTCCTTGATCTCAGACCAGGGGAATGGCTTAATACAGACAAGCAGTTCACCAATGCCATCGGCTCTATTGGTGCTCTGACATCCCATTTTCTCATCAGCCGTTGCTTTGGCTTGGCAGCGTTCTTCGTTCCCATTTTGTGCGCGCTGTTAGGGTTGCGTCTGATGAAAGTCTATGATGTCAATGTGGTGAAAATGTTCTTCATCGTCGCGTTTTTGATGATATGGGTATCCGTGTTCTTTTCCGCGTTCTTCACGAACTATTGGGGCGATGTGTTTGAAGATGCGGTCTTTCTTCCCGGCGGTGACCATGGCGAAGCTATTCGTCAGGCCATAGAGAACATTATCGGCTTCCCTGGATTAATATCAGTGCTGGTAGTCACAGCGTTAGCTTTCCTTACTTATGTTAGTAGCGAGACCATTAGATATGTCCGGATGATTGTAAATCCATCGCTATACAAACTGCCGAAAGTGAAGTTCAAAATAACAAACAATAGCGAGCAGTCGAAAGACAACGCTGAGGTTACATCGCACATTGTTGACGACGATTTGGACGACCAGAATTATCTTCCAGACCCAGAAACCTTCGACAACCCTGAGACGCAGAAGGTTACCTTTACTGTCAATGGCGAACCACTGACACCGCCCGATTTTGTTGTTGACCATTCGCTTTCTACCAATAACGATGATGCCAATCACATTCCTGACCTTACTGTCAACCAGGCGGAGGAGATAAAGCCTGCCGATGGCAATAAGGTTCCCGACCTAAATACCCCAATAAACCATAAGGAGCCTTTCGTCAAATATAAATATCCGGTTCTCGACCTGCTCAAGACCTACGACGATGACGGCAAGCCATATATCAATATGGAAGAGCAGAAGGCAAACAGTGACCGAATACATCAGGCGCTAAACGACTTCGGCGTAGAGGTATCTTCCATCAGTGCAACGGTCGGACCTACAATCACACTCTATGAGATAACCCTTGGTCCTGGAGTGCGTATCAGCAAGATTCGTAATCTGAGCGACGACCTCGCCCTCAGCCTTCATGCCCTTGGAGTGCGTATCATAGCTCCAATGCCGGGCAAGGGAACTGTCGGAATAGAAGTTCCTAACAAGAAGAAGAACATTGTCTCTATGGAAAGCATCCTCAACTCAGAAGATTTCCAGAAGACAAAGATGGCGTTGCCGCTCGCGCTTGGCAAGACCATCACAAACCAGGTCTTTATGGTTGACCTCGCAAAGTTGCCACACCTCCTCGTTGCAGGTGCCACTGGTCAGGGAAAGTCGGTCGGACTTAATGCCATTATTACGTCATTGCTCTACAAGAAGCATCCTAACGAGCTGAAGTTTGTGCTCATCGATCCGAAAAAAGTGGAGTTCAGCGTTTATCATAAGATTGAAAATCACTTTATGGCAAAGCTTGAGGAGGAAGACGACGCTATAATCACCGATGTTAAGAAGGTTGTCAAGACATTGAACTCTCTGTGCAAGTTGATGGACACTCGCTACGACTTGCTCAAGATGGCTGGCACACGCAACATCAAAGAGTACAACGAGAAGTTCCTCAACCATAAGTTGCGTCTTGTTGACGGTCACGATTACATGCCTTACATTGTTGTCATCATCGACGAGTTTGGCGACCTTATCATGACTGCAGGCAAGGAGGTGGAGCTGCCTATAGCGCGTATTGCCCAGCTTGCCCGCGCCGTTGGTATTCACATGGTTATCGCAACTCAGCGTCCTACCACAACAATCATCACGGGTAACATCAAGGCCAACTTCCCAGGACGTATGGCGTTCCGCACTTCACAAAGCAACGACTCCAAGATTATCCTTGACCGTCCTGGCGCAAACCAGCTCATCGGAAAGGGTGATATGCTCATTCTCGACGGCGCAGACCCCGTGCGCGTGCAATGTGCATTTGTTGACACACCTGAGATTGAGCGCATCGCGGAATATATCTCTACCCAGCCAGGACCGGTAGAGCCGCTCGAACTTCCAGAGCCACCAATGGAAGACGGCGAGGCTGGCAGTGCCGCTGTTGACCTCTCAAATCTTGACCCGCTGTTTGACCAGGCGGCACACAGCGTAGTTTCCTCAGGACAAGGCAGCACAAGTATGATTCAGCGACAGTTCTCCATCGGTTACAACCGCGCTGGCAGACTTATGGACCAGCTGGAGAAATGTGGAGTTGTCGGTCCTGCAAAAGGAAGTAAACCGCGTGAGGTATTGGTACAAGACATTATGCAGCTCGACACCATGCTTCAAGGATTGCACTCTAATTCTACTACAACAGCATTCTAATTCCACTACAACAGCATTCTTATTCTACTATAACAGCACTCTAACTCTACTACAACACCATTCTAATTCTACTATCACACCATTTTAACTTTACCAAAAGTCCATTCCAACCCTTATGAAAAAAACTATATTCCTCTTATTTGTCAGCCTAATCTCAGTAACTATGGCGGCACAAACAGCCAAAGAAACAATGGATAAGGCTGTGGCAGCCCTGACAAAATCAAGTGTGATGGTCAATTACGCTTGCAGCGGGCAGATGACCGAGTCTGGAACGCTCGCCCTAAAAGGCAATAAGTTTTGCGCCCGTAGCAAGAGCGCTACTGTTTGGAACGACGGCAAGACACAGTGGACTTATGTAAAGTCCACCGACGAAGTCAATGTTATCCAAGCCAGCTCGAAGAAGATATCTGCTGTCAACCCTTACGCTATTCTCAATCTTTACAAGAGCGGCTACACACTCACACAGAAGAAGGTGGCGGCAGGCACAGAGATTTACATGAAATCCACCGAGAAGAAAACCTACAGCGAGGTTTATGTCACGCTCAACGCTAATCTCCAGCCCGTACAGATTCGCTTCAAGAATAGCAAAGGCTGGACTACTGTCAATTTCTCAAATTACCAGACAAAGAAACTATCCTCCTCAACATTCAAGTTCAACAAGAAGGAGTTCCCAACAGCCGAAATCAACGATTTAAGATAACGAGTCACTAACTGACTATCAAACAATAACCCTTTATGAAAAAGCTATTTACACTTAGTACACTGTACTTCCTACTTTGTACTATTACTGCCTCCGCAGCAGTTTCCATCACTAAGAGTGGCGGATGGTATGAGAGTGCTTATGTTGAATGGACCAAGCAAGAAGGCTATTCATACAATGTTTATGTCAGTCCCGCAGCCGCCGATGCATGGACACAACTCGACTATCAGCTTGTCCGCGAGTATCCTGCCTTCGGACGTGCCGACGCTCTCGGACTCTCTGCAGGAAGCTATAAGCTGAAGGTTGTGCCGGTTAAGGACGAGGTGGAGATTACTGCCGAAGCTGCCGAGACTGGTTCACTGACAGTTGTGAACCACGACCGCGGCGGTTTTGCTCATTTCAAGTCTGCCAACGCCTCCTTCAACCCTACCAACGGAGTGGGAGCCTATACTAATAATGGTACATTGAAGTCTGGTGCAAAGGTGCTTTATGTTACTGCCGACAACGCTGCCACCATCACAACAGATGTCGTTACTGACAGCAAAGGCAAGAAGACAACAGGTGTTGGATTGCAAGACATTATCACCCTTTACCAGAAGGGACAAGACACCACACCTATCTGCTTCCGAATCATCGGCACTGTCAAGAAGGAAAATCTCGACCGCATTGACAGTTCTGCTGAGGGTTTGCAGATAAAGGGCAGAAACGCCAATTCCGAGCTCAACATCACCATTGAGGGCGTGGGCTTCGACGCTACAATACACGGCTTCGGAATCCTTATCCGCAATGCTTGTTCCGTAGAACTTCGCAACTTTGCGAGTATGTGGTGCATGGACGACGGCATCTCTTTGGACACAGACAACAGCAACATCTGGGTTCACAACATCGACATGTTCTACGGCAAGCCAGGTAGTGCTGCCGACCAGAAGAAGGGTGACGGCACAATAGATATCAAGGCTGATTCAAAATATGTCACTATATCATACAATCGCTTGTGGGACAGCGGCAAGTCAAGTCTCTGTGGAATGACGAGCGAGAGCGGACCTAACTGGATAACCTACCATCACAACTGGTTTGACCATTCCGACTCTCGTCATCCTCGTATCCGTACTATGTCCGTCCATATCTATAACAACTATTTCGATGGCAACTCAAAGTACGGAGTTGGCGCAGCTCAAAGTTCAAATGCCTTCGTAGAGAACAACTATTTCCGCAACTGCAAATATCCTATGCTCATTTCAAGGCAGGGCACTGATGTCAACAACGGCGAGGGCTCTTCTGACCAGACCAAGGGAACATTCTCTGGCGAAGATGGCGGTGTGATAAAGGCGTTTGGAAATTTCATGACCGGCGAGAAGCGTTTCCAGCCGTGGACGGCAAGCGGCGTCAACAATACTCATTTTGATGCTTATGTCGCTGCCGACAGGAACGAGACTGTGCCTTCAACAGTTGCTGCGTTGCAGGGAGGCAGAACATACGACAACTTTGACACCAACCCCGATTTGATATACAGCGGCTATCAGTGTGATGCTGCTGCCGATGTCCCCGCAGTGGTAACCGGCGACCTTGGAGCAGGGCGATGCAATCACGGTGACTTCTCGTGGACATTCCCCGCAAGCGAGGACAATAACGACGCTGTTATCAGCGCTCTCTCAACAGCTATCCAAAACTATACGACAACCCTTCTTGGTTTCTTCGGCAAGGCTATCAACCCCGGCGGCGACACTCCTGGCGGCGGTGATACTCCTGGTGGTGGTGATACTCCTGACACTCCTGGCGGTGGCGATGTAGAAGGCGATATTATTTACAAATACATCATCGACCAGACAATACCAGCTGCCGTCATTGACGGAACAACGCAAAACTACAGCGAGAAGATTGCAACCCAGGGCGGCCACATCGTCATCGGCAATGTTAGCAAGGTAGAGCAGAGCACCATCTCGACAAGCGGTTACGCGATGAAGCTTGACGGCGACGCTAAAAGCGGAAACACAAAATACGCAAAAGTATTCCTCAATACACCGCTAAAGATTAGTGACAAGATTACGCTTATATGCTACGCCACATCCACACCTTCCAGCGACTACGGACTGAGCTTGTACGATGAAAGTCAGACTACCAAATACGCTACAGTTTACAGCACCAAGAAGAACACAGAGGAGACATTCACTATCAGTGTTCCAGACAACATGGTTGGGTTGTCCACATTTTGCATCTGTCGCAATAGCGGAAAATCCACTTATCTCGTATCTGTTGCCGTGACAGGTGAAACACCAACCGCCATAGCTACTTTCCAAAAGGGAAGGGCAGACGCAAAATTTTACGACCTCGCAGGTCGCCCCGTTACAAAAGCAGCCAAAGGGCAGATATATATATCGCAGGGGAAGAAAACAAGGGTTAAGTAATACTTGACTTTTTGTACTTGCCACGTAGTAAGTACGAAGTACTAAGTATTAAGTATGATATGCTTTGGAGGTTTCTATTCTGACTTTAAGTAGGTAATCATACTTTGTACTTTGTACTTCGTACTCACTACTTAGTACTTTATTCAAGTTTCGCTATGATTTTTGAGTCGTTTTACTATGATTTTTGAGTCGNATCTACACAATAAAAACTCTCAAAAATGTCTCAAGCTAATTTATAGAACCCACCTTAAAAGAATGAAACTACCATTAACATCTAAGATATATGTTTGCGGTCATCGCGGATTGGTTGGCTCCGCCATCTGGAACAATCTCAAATCGCGCGGATACGATAATCTCATAGGTCGCACGCACAAGGAACTTGATCTTACAGACCAGCAGGCGGTGCGTCGCTTTTTCGATGAGGAAAGACCAGATGCTGTGGTGCTTGCTGCGGCACATGTCGGCGGAATTATGGCAAACTCGCTCTATCGTGCCGACTTTATAATGGAGAATATGAAGATACAGTGCAATGTCATAGGCGAGGCTTATGCCCATGGCGTTCAGAAACTGCTCTTCCTCGGCTCCACATGCATATATCCGAAGAACGCTCCGCAGCCGATGAAGGAGGACTGCCTACTGACATCGCCGTTGGAATATACCAATGAGGAGTATGCCATCGCCAAGATTGCCGGACTGAAGATGTGCGAATCGTACAACTTGCAATACGGCACGAACTATATCGCTGTGATGCCGACAAATCTCTATGGACCTAACGATAATTTCCATCTTGAGAACTCGCATGTCATGCCGGCAATGATGAGAAAGATTTATCTTGCCAAACTGCTGAATGATGACGACTGGACAGCCATACGCACTGATATGAACAAGCGACCAGTGGAGGGTGTTGACGGCTCTTGCTCTTCAGAAGATATAATGAAGGTGCTGGCAAAATACGGCATAGAACGGAATAAGGTTACCCTTTGGGGAACAGGAACGCCGCTGCGTGAGTTCCTTTGGAGTGAGGATATGGCTGATGCGAGTGTGCATGTGCTGCTGAATGTGGATTTCAGCGATATCATAGGCATCAAGCAGTATTCGTCAGTGCATCTTGGCGCTTCTGCTGATGGCTCTACCGACCGCAATACCAACAGTGGACGCGGAGGGGCTATTCCTGCTCTTGGCGAGATACGCAACTGTCATATCAATGTTGGCACAGGGAAGGAACTTACCATTCGTGAGTTGTCGCAGCTGATAGTTGATACTGTGGGCTTCACAGGTGAAGTGATGTTCGACGCAAGCAAGCCCGACGGCACTATGCGTAAACTGATAGATGTGAGCAAGCTGCATTCCCTTGGATGGACGCATAAGGTGGATATAGAAGAGGGTGTGAGGAAACTCTTTGAATGGTATAAATCTTCGTTGAGTTAGCATGAATATATGTGCATTATCTACCGCTATAGGCGGTGCAATAGCTATAATAAGAGTGTCGGGACCTGATGCCATCAGCATCGTGTCCCGACACTTTGTGTCTGCCCGAAAGGATAATTCTCTCCTTTATGCAAAAGGTCAGTCGCTTCATTATGGCACTTTCGTGTCTGTTCCTGCATCTGCTCCTTGTGGCTCATCGACTGAATCTATTGATGGGGTAGGGGAGAGGCTTGACGATGTCCTCATCTCCGTATTCCGCGCCCCACATTCATATACAGGTGAAAACGCAGTTGAAATATCATGTCATGGCAGTGCGTTTATCGTCAACAGCATTTTGCAGGCATTGATAGGCAGCGGTTGTCGCCAGGCTCTTCCAGGTGAATTTACGCAGCGCGCATACCTTAACGGCAAGATGGACCTATCGCAGGCTGAGGCGGTGGCAGACATTATTGCCAGCACGAATGCTGCCACGCATCGTATAGCCATGTCACAACTGCGTGGAAACTTCTCGTCAGAACTATCACAACTGCGCGAAAGACTTCTACACCTGACATCTCTTATGGAACTTGAACTCGACTTCTCCGACCATGAAGACCTTGAGTTTGCTGACCGTACAGAACTGCATGCTCTTGCCACCACCATCTACGATAAGGTGCAACAGTTGGCAGCGTCTTTCAAGACAGGACAGGCATTGAAACATGGTGTGCCTGTGGCTATCGTGGGCAAGACCAATGTTGGTAAGTCCACCCTTCTCAACCGCTTGCTGCATGAGGACAAGGCCATTGTCAGTGATATCCATGGCACCACACGCGATGTTATAGAAGACACGATAAATCTTCGCGGCATAGATTTCCGCTTCATTGACACTGCAGGACTGCGTGCCACCGATGACGAAATAGAGCGAATAGGCATAGAGCGCACACGCAAGAAACTCTTAGAGGCTGCCATCGTTCTATGGCTGGTGGACGAAGACCTCACGCCTGAAACCCTCGCTACTATCCGCAACGAGATTACTCACCAGAAACTCATCGTCGTTCGCAACAAAATGGATGAAGTTCCCCTCGCTCCCCATGACCCCCTCGTTACCTCCCTTAGTGGAGAGAGGGATGTGTCTGCGAATGAACGTAATCTTTCACCTGGAGGCAAGGAGGAGTCTTTTATCCCTATTTCTGCTAAACATGGCACTGGCATCAAGCAGTTGGAGGATGCTCTCTTTCTCGCTGCAGACATACCAGAGATAAAGGAGAATGACATCATCGTTACCTCCGCCCGTCACTACGAGGCCCTTATCCGCGCTCAGCAGTCCCTTCACCGTGTCATAGAAGGCATGAGCCAAGGCATCCCTTCCGACCTTCTCTCCGAAGACCTGCGCGACACCCTCTCCTCCCTTGCCGATATCACCGGAGGACAGATAAACACAGATGAAGTCCTCAGCAACATCTTTAAGAATTTCTGCATCGGGAAATAATGTGTTTCCAAAAGTGATTTCAAAATC
>JABUUE010000125.1 GCA_021443335.1 Bacteroidaceae bacterium | reverse complement strand
GATGACGGATTGGACAATGAGATTATCACCGTTGACCTGAACAAGGTGTCTCCTGACGTGCATCAGATTTTCTTCTTCCTGAACAGTTGCAGCAAGGAGGATTTCTCTCAGATTCCCTATGCAGCCATCCGCATGTACGAAGGCACTCCGACGCGCGTCAACAGTGTCTTCGCCCAGTACGATGTCGCCGCTGACCCAAGATACAAAGGCAAGCTGGCTCAGATAATGGGCAAGCTATACCGCCGTGGCGGCGAATGGAAATTCTCTGCTATAGGGGATGCTTATGAGGATGCAAACCTCTGCCTTACTATCAACCGCATACTAACAGACTATTCCAAATAGACTAACAGACTATTCCAAATAGACTAACAGACTATTCCAAACAGATTACCAATGAGACGATTACCAGTTTATTTACTCTTAGACTGTTCCGGCTCCATGTATGGAGAGCCCATCGAAGCAGTCAAGAATGGCGTACAGGTGTTGGTATCGACACTTCGTCAGGACCCCTATGCTTTGGAAACTGCCTACCTGAGTATCATCACTTTCGACAGCAGCGCAAAGCAAGTCACCCCACTCACAGAGCTGTCAGCATTCCAGCAGCCTAACATTGAGGCTAATGGCTGCACGGCACTCGGAGAAGCTCTCTCTCTCTTGGCGACAAAGGTTGACCAGGAAGTTACCAAGACTACCGCTGAGAAGAAAGGCGACTGGAAGCCTTTGGTGTTCATTATGACCGATGGCGAGCCTACAGACAACCTTCAGCAGGGTCTTGCCGAGTTTAAGAAGCGCAAGTTCGGCATGGTTGTGGCCTGTGCAGCGGGACAGGGCGCAAACACCAATACGCTCAAACAGATTACCGAGTGTGTTGTCCAGCTCGACACGGCAGACAGCGCTACCATCAAGGCCTTCTTCAAGTGGGTATCCGCCTCCGTCAGCGCAGGCAGCATGAAGGTTGAGGAGGCTGGAGGCGATGTGAACGCCATGAGCGAGCTGCCGCCACCACCACCGGAAGTGAACATTGTTGTATAACCTTAAAACATCGTACTATGAACTTACAAGAACTAAAAGCCGACCTTCTTGCTGACGGCATCATCGATGCGGCAGAGGTAGAGAAGATTAAGGAAATACTTTATGCCGACGGCGTTATCGACAAGGAAGAGGCAGATTTCCTCTTTGAGCTGAATGACGCCGTTACCGGCAAGGACAACGATTCAAGCTGGGAGACTTTCTTCATTCAGGCAATCGCAGATTTCCTTTTGAAGGACGAGGTTTCCCCTGGCGAAAT
>JABUUE010000124.1 GCA_021443335.1 Bacteroidaceae bacterium | reverse complement strand
AAGCCAAAGCCATAGCCAAAGCCAAAGCCATAGTCATAGCCAAAGCCAAAAACTATGTGGTTACTTTTAGCATTTCTCTCCGCATCCCTTCTCGGATGCTATGATACGGCGAAGAAGCGTGCGCTCAACAGCAACTCCGTCATCCATGTGCTGTTCTTCAACACGCTCTTCTCCTCACTGATGTTCCTGCCCTTCATCCTGCTGTCGGCGTTCACTGATGTCCTCGACGGCACAATCTTACATGTGGCGACGGACGGTTTCGCCTCCCACAAATATGTCTTGGTGAAGAGCTGCATCGTCCTTTCCTCGTGGCTTCTCGGATATATCGCCATGAAGAACCTCCCGCTGACCATCGTCGGACCTATCAACGCCACTCGCCCGGTGATGGTGCTCGTCGGCGCGTTCTTGATTTTCGGCGAGAGACTTAACCTTCTGCAGTGGATAGGCGTTCTTTTTGCCGTCGTCTCGTTCTATATGCTAAAGCTCAGCGGAAAGAAGGAAGGCATTGATTTCAAGTACAATAAGTGGATATGGGCGGCGGTCGTTGCCAGTCTTCTCGGGGCTGTCAGCGGAATGTGGGACAAATACATCCTATCGCCCGTCGCCACAGGCGGTGCCGGCATCGACAGGATGCTCGTGCAGTCGTGGTTCAATATCTACCAGTGCGTCATTATGGGTACAGCCCTCGTCATACTGCTGCGCCGCAAGGCTGCCAGTGGCGGCAAGCACATGCCCGACCTGCATTTCGAGTGGCGCTGGTCGATACTCCTTGTGAGTCTCTTCCTTAGCATTGCCGACTTCGCTTATTTCTACGCCCTCAGTTTGCCCGAAGCCATGATTAGCGTGGTGTCAATGATACGCCGCGGCAGTGTCATCATAAGCTTCCTCTGCGGCGCATGGCTCTTCCACGAGCGAAACCTCAAGGCGAAAACCCTCGACCTCCTTCTCGTGCTCATAGGTATGGTCTTCCTCTATTTCGGAAGCAAATAAGCTGAGACACATGCCATCACGACAAACCAAGGAAGCATACTTGTTACTTTGGCCTTGGCTTTGGCTTTGGCTTTAAATTACGGTTAATTACGATAATTTCTTTCTTATCCTCGCCAAAGAGAGTGCAAGATAATGCAGTCAAATAGCCCGCTATATGACTTTATAAGCAAAGAAAATCTACTCGATATAATTCCAAAAATACTTCAAAATTCTAATGAACTTTTTGGGTTAAATCAATAAACGAGACGTTTGTTTCGGAAAAACAATGTTTTATCCGCTAATGTTTTGTACCTTTGCAGCCGCTTGCTGATAAACTGCGCTTGTGGCGGAATTGGCAGACGCGCCAGACTTAGGATCTGGTATCTTACGATGTGCAGGTTCGATTCCTGTCA
>JABUUE010000123.1 GCA_021443335.1 Bacteroidaceae bacterium | reverse complement strand
AACCCACTTGAAATATAATGAATGGTGTGCTGTTTACCCGGCACACCATTCATAAACGAAGAAGAAGTTCAACACACTTCTTTATTTTAAGGGTTATAAGAAATCGTGCGACGCTGTGAAGCATCGCACGATTGTTGTTTAATAAAAAAACTCTGCTGCGCACGGTATGTCTCCCGTCCATACCTTGTAGTCGAAGGTGCCGTCGGGCAGGAAGTGGAGTAGCTCACCGGAGGAGACATAGTTCTTCGCGTCAAGAAGATAAAAGTCTTTTGTCTCTGGGTTCACGATAATGCTGTAAAGCCGCTCTATCTTCGCTATCTCTGGCGCGCGGAAGAGGGTTGTCTCTATCTGCTGGCGCGTGCGCACATCTATCATTCCGATGGTCTGCTCGTTGCGCATGGTGGTGAAGTTGAAGTCGGAGCCTGTATAATATAATGTGTCGCCAACGATTTGCATGGATGACGCTCCGCCACTATTGCCCGCAATGACTGCTGACGGCTCAAGGACGCCCTGGCTGTTGGGCGCGAGGCAGTGGATGGCTGGCGCAGAACCGAAATAGTCGCCTCGGGAGGATACCCACAGCTGTCCGTATTTGTCCGACTGGCAGCGGTAGAGGTTAGGCGCGACATCTATCTTACGCAGCTCACGGAAGGTGTTGAGGTCTATCTCCGACACTGTGCGGTCGTAGTTGGGAACGCGGTAACCGCCGGAGTTCGCCACATAAAGGCGGTCGCCTATCACTGCCATCTCCTCCGGCTGATAGCCCACCTCTACCTCATCGACAATCTTCATGGTGAGAGTGTCTATCTTGCAAACCTTTCCTATCGGAGCGTCTCCCGACACCTTTATCGGACCGACAAACGTGCTGACGTAAGCAAAACCTTTATGGAAGGCGAGGTAGCGGCAGTTGGGAATGTCTATCTGCGTGAGCTTCCTCGTATCGCTTGCGCGGCAAACTTCCACCTTGTTTGAGCAGTTGACAACTATCCACAGTTTGCTGCCGTAAATCTTTATGTCGTTGCCCACATCGCCCAACTCCTTCACAACATCAGGATTGCGCTCGGCATAGATATTGGAGAAGTAGTGTGCCGTAGTGCCCGCCTTGCCACTGTCGGATGAAAAGGCGAGATAATCGAGCTGGCATTTGTTGCTGCCCATATTGCCTTGGCACAGCAGATACATGCCTTTCGCCCGCGTCGTATCAGAATGGGTGTCTATCTCTGTCTCCTCCGACAGGATATAATAATCGTCTGTACGGCACGAGGATATGGCTAAGATGATGGCTAACGAAATGATTGGTAATGTCTTGAACTTCTTGAACTTCTTGAACTCCATGTAACTCCTTGGATTCTTATTTTACAAATACCTTCTTTCCGTTCTTTATCACTATTCCTTTGTAATCGGCGTTGACTTCCTGTCCGC
>JABUUE010000122.1 GCA_021443335.1 Bacteroidaceae bacterium | reverse complement strand
ACAGTAGATGATGAGCAGTACAGCGGCGAGGAGTTTCTCCACGCTACGGAAATGTACCGCTCACTGCGCGCTGAGGCAAGACACGACCAATTCCTTGCACGAGTGCTTGAGCAGGCAGAGACGCAGCGTTCCATGGTGAACACATCACAGCAGTTCGAGTACGGCGGTTTTGACTTCACACTCGATACACGCTGCAAGTGGGACTGGTGGCTTGCCGACTACGGATTTGGTGGAGACCTTAAAACGACAGCCGCTTCAACACAGAAAGAATTTGACGAGTGCGTTGATTTCTTTGATTGGGACAGAAGCCGTGCATGGTACATGGATATAGCACACTCCAACCGAGACTTCATCTACGCAATCTCAAAGAAGAACTGCAACATATTCAAGCATTTCATCAACCGTGGCGACGCAACATACAATCGCGGACGCGAGAAATACGAGGAGTTAGCCTTTCAATACTGGTGTCTTGCCTTATGACAACAACGCTGAAACATAACCTGCGGATTGAGCCTTACGACTACCAGCGCGAGGGCATCCTGTTCGGGCTTAAGCATCGCCGCATACTGATAGGCGACGAGCCGGGGCTTGGCAAGACATTGCAGAGCATCGGCATCGTTGACACGGCAAACGCCTATCCTTGCCTTGTGGTATGCCCATCGTCGCTGAAGATAAACTGGCAGCGGGAGTTTGAGAAGTTCACCGACAAGCACGCTCTTGTCCTCGACAACGCTTCTCGCACTTCCTGGCCATATTTCCTGCAAATGGGAATGTTCCATGCCGCTATCGTCAACTACGAAAGTCTGCGCAAGTATTTCGTGTGGGACACTGGAGGACGCAATTTCCGACTGAAGGATGTTGTCTTCCACGACGGCATAAAGACATTCCGTTCAATCATCATCGACGAGAGCCACCGCGTGAAAGACCCGTCAGCACAGCAGACAATATTCACCCGGGGCATAGCGGAGGGAAAGGAATACCGCATCCTGCTTTCCGGCACTCCCGTGGTCAACCGCGCCGAAGACCTCGTGGCGCAGCTCTCCATCATGGGCAGGCTGAAAGACTTCGGCGGCCGTGGCAAATTCCTTGCGGACTACGGCGAGAACGACAACCTCGAGACACTCTCCGCAAAACTCTACGACACCTGCATGATACGCCGTGAGAAAGCGAAGGTGCTGACACAACTGCCCGACAAGACACGCACCGACATCTTTGTGGAGATTTCCAACCGTGAGGAATACGACCTTGCAGCCGAAGACCTTGCCGAATACCTGCGGCAATATAAGGAATGCACCGACTGGGAGATACGGCGAAAGATGCGCATGGAGGCTCTTGTCCGCTTCATGACACTACGTTCGATAGCGGCTCGGGGAAAGGTGAAACAAGCCATTGATTTCGTGCGAGTGTTCCTCGCCAGCGGCAAACCTCTCATTCTGTTCTGCTCACTACATGACATTGTGGACGAACTATGCAGGGCGTTCCCAAATGCC
The DNA here is from genome assembly GCA_021443335.1 of Bacteroidaceae bacterium. Lineage (GTDB taxonomy): Bacteria > Bacteroidota > Bacteroidia > Bacteroidales > Bacteroidaceae > Prevotella. The sequence continues at coordinate 194 of JABUUE010000122.1, read as the reverse complement.
GTGACAGTTACAGGGCGTGACAATGCCACATCGAAACAGGCTTCTGTGGATGCTTTCCAAAACGGAGAGGCAAACCTTATCATCTGCTCTATCAAGGCGGCAGGTGTCGGACTTACTCTCACGGCATCATCTAATGTGGCTTTCGTGGAACTTCCCTGGACTTATGCCGACTGCTGCCAGTGCGAAGACCGCGC
>JABUUE010000121.1 GCA_021443335.1 Bacteroidaceae bacterium | reverse complement strand
ACCTGGTTCTTGGCGTTCAGATGAGGGAATATAGACAGCATACGATTCAGTTTCAGTTTACTCATCGCGTCCATCCATTTCTTGTCTATCTGCTCCTTGAAGTAGTTAACAACGGTCTGCTCGGCATCTCTTACCGCCTGTGGTTTGTTCGTCACATCTTCGCCCTTGCGCTTGTTTTCTGCAAGAGCGTTCTTTGCATTTCTTACAGCAGATGTATCGCTTGTGTCAGCCATAATATTTTCTGACGGCTCAATCTTCTTCTGCTCTGTTACAGGCGCACCGTAAGGTTTCCGCGCGGCAGTTACTCGTTCGGCATTCCGTACTTGTCCGCTATCTCCTCGAATGTCATGTGTTCTGCCTCCTCCATCAACTGGTCCAGATACGATTTCATTATTTGTCCTCGTTCTTGTTTCGTTAATTGCTCGAATGGCTTCTTTAGCAAATGTTCTATCGATTTCATAGTCTTGTTGTATAAAATTAATAATTTCGTCTTTTTGCTCGTCCGTAAGCTCAAACTTCCAGTCGTGTGCTTTCGTGGCATCGTCATAGAAAATGCTTTCTCCGTCAGCGGTATTTTCTATGGCTGTCAGTTTGATGTCGGGATATTCTTCAGAAAGCCGTTTTAGCTTGTCAGACTGCTTCTTAAAGTTCATCAACCAATATTCAATCGGTGTCCATCTACCTTGTCGCTTACCGCGGCTGATGATATTCTTCACATTCCTTACAGGGTCGCAGTATATCGCAACAATATTGATGTCGTCAATACCCTTTTCCTTTGCTTTCTCATACAGTTCCACAATACTGTCATAAGAGTTGAAAGGCTTGTCAACAACAAGTCCCCTGCCGCCGAGGTTAAGGTTGTCGGCAAACTTTCTTGCTGCGAACGATTTTCCGCTGCCTGGTAGTCCCGACAAAAGCGTTACGGTGGGATTGCCGCTTGCAACGGCATCAGCAAGCATCTTATCAAGGATTGCATTGTTTAATATCTCCTGCGCGTCCTTGTAAGAGGCTACATCATTGCCATCGTAACCGATTGGCGACAAAAGTTTTCGGATTTCGTCTGGGTCAAAAACATTTCCGTTATCATAGGACTTTACAAGTTCTTCTATGTTTTTGTCAATCCATTCTTTCTGTAGTTCCTTATCGCTTGCAAATATAGCCTTTTCTTCGGAATTAAACTCGCTTGCGCCGTTATTTATTTTGCCCGATAGCGCATTTCTTGACTTATCCGATTCACGACCATATGCAGCACCCTCTTCCATGTCGCCGCTTTCAACAGCACTCTTGTATTCAGCGTCCGTGCCAGTTTGATTTAGGTTTTCAGATGAAGTCGCTGTCTGAGACTGCGCCCGACCTCTCTCTGAAGACCGACTTTTTTCTTCTGCCTCCGCTGCTCCATCACGATATATCACAATCTGTTCATCCCTCGGCACATCCTCCGTTTGACTTGCATGCGAACGTCTGCGCATTTCATCACTTAGATACATGCGGCTCTGTACATTGCGTGCCTCAACCTCACCAGCAAGCCGTCTATAGCTATCCGCACCGCTAAGCCCATGCTTCTTCGCCAACTCCAAAAAGCGGTTGTAGGCATCCTCATAACCTTCGTTGTCGTATCCTCGCACCCAAAGGTTAAACCCTTTGTCCATCTGTTCTTGCGTCGGCAGTCTTTGTGTAGTCGCGCAGAATCTTGAATACTTGTCGCGTTTCGTCGTCAACAGTCTTTGCAACACTTACGCCCTGATTGTT
>JABUUE010000120.1 GCA_021443335.1 Bacteroidaceae bacterium | reverse complement strand
ACCTGTGGCAGTTCGATGCTTGTGCGGTCGCCTTTGTCGAAGCCCACCGTTGTAACGCTTGTCTCTTCACGCTCATATAGCGGACTTATTCCTCCAACGAAGATTATTGTCTCTGCGTCTTTTGCCGCGGCAACAGCTTCTTCAACAGTAGTGGCGTATTTCTCTTTCGGGTCGAAGCCGAGAGATGCCACCTGATATCTGTTCTTATAATCCACCTGAATGGCATACTCTTGTCCTGCCTTTACCTTTATCTGCTTTGAGCCGTAGCTGTATCGGTCGTCTTTCCAACGGTTCATCAGTGTGTCGCCGTTGACTATCAGGCGCAGGGAGCTGGTGTATTTATATTCAAGGTCGATGGTCGCGTCTTTGGCTGCCGTGAACTTCCCCTTGTAGCGTGCGGAAAAACCGAATAGGTTCACGCCGCCTTCAAATGCGGTATCGCCACCGCCATCGAAGGATAGTGGACTGTTGTAAACCTTTGTCTGCAACGGTTCTCCCTGCATCTGCTCGTTGTTCCAGTAAGAAGCTTCTATACCAGGGCGGCCGTCAATGGTGGTAAGACTGCTGAATATGCTGCGGTCGAGCGTCAATGTCGTCAGCTCGCAACCTTTATTGTATGCCACCGAGCCTATCTTATTCTCAATGCCTTCTTTGATGGTTACGGAATGAGGTGTCTGACCGTAGTATATGCCCCACAACATTATTGAGTCGGCGGCATTCGGACCCATGAGCATTATGCGTTTGTTGCCAGCACTGCTGCTGAGAGGAAGTGTGCCGTTGTTCTTCAGTAGCACGATAGACTGCCGCGCCGCCTCCCTTGCAAGTTCTCTGTGTTTTTTGCAGTTGACTACAGACATTGGTATCTTTGTCCATTCTACGAGGCTGTCATCATCCATCTCGCCGATTAGGAAACGCAGTTCAAGTAGGCGGAGCACGCTTGTGTTTATCTGTTCTTCTGTTATGAAGCCAGCCTTGACAGCATCGTCAAGCGTGCGGTATTCGCTACCACATTCCACGTCTGTTCCTGCGATGACACCTTTGGCGGCGGCTTCTGATGGCGTGCTCACTATATGATGGCGCCCTTCTCGCCAGAAGTCGCTTATGGCACCACAGTCGGACACCACCAAGCCCTTGAAGCCCCAGTCGTTGCGAAGAATCTGTTGTAGTAGTTTGTTGCTTCCACAGCATGGCTCGCCTTCGAACCTTTGGTATGCGCACATCACCTCTGCCACACCCGACTTCGTTACAAGGTCTTTGAAGGCTGGCAGATAAGTCTCGTGAAGGTCGCGAGGGGAAAGGGTTGTAATGTCAAGGCTATGCCGCGTCTTCTCTGGTCCGCTATGGACAGCGAAATGCTTTGCGCAGGCAAGGAGTTTAAGATATTTGTTGCCTGTTTGGCTGCCGTTGATGCCTGCGCTTGTGCCTTGAAGACCGCGCACTACCGCCTGTCCCATCAAGGAGTTCATCAGCACATCCTCGCCGTAAGTTTCTTGTCCGCGTCCCCATCGAGGGTCACGGAAGATGTTTATGTTTGGTGTCCAAAAGGACAGGCATTGGTATTTCCCTACCTTACCCTTTTTGCGAAGGTCTGTGTTCTTCGCGCGAGCCTCATCGCTGACGGCTGTATATACCTGTTCAACAAGCCCGGGATTGAATGATGCCGCCATCCCTATGCATGAGGGAAATGTCGTTGAGTAGCCGTTGCGTCCCACTCCGTGCAGCGCCTCGCTCCACCAGTCGAATTGTGGTATGCCGAGACGCTCAATGGC
>JABUUE010000011.1:119129-128836 GCA_021443335.1 Bacteroidaceae bacterium | reverse complement strand
AAGATGCCGATAGAAAACAAAAAGACGAAAAATAGTAAGAATGTCCAATAAATAAAACCAATATACGTTCTAATAAACTTTTTGGGTTAAATTACGGCAATTTCTTTCAGTTAAAAAACTTACACGATAATTTCTTTCAGCGCGAGGTTTCAGATTGAAAGATATCGGGGAGAAGAACTGACATTTTGACAAGTATAGCGAGAAAAACCGTTACAATCTGTAAGTATCGAAAGAAAAAGGGTGGAAAAATGGAGAGTGGAAATGTTAAAATGCGGGCGAAAATAGTAATTTTGCACCCGAAAAAGTGCGAAGTTTTCGCATCACTCACGAACACAAAAACTAAACTATGGGTAAAGGATTGTACTGTTCATCATACGAACATGACGCTTGTGGCGTAGGTATGGTGGTGAACATTCATGGAAACAAGAGCCATGAACTTGTAGATAACGCACTGCGCGTTTTGGAGAATATGGAGCACCGCGGCGCTGAGACTCGCGACAAGACTGGCGACGGCGCCGGCATCCTGGTCCAGATTCCCCACGAGTTCATCCTTCTGCAAGGCATACCAGTGCCTGAAAAGGGTCATTATGGTACAGGCCTGGTATTCCTGCCGAAGGACAAGAGTAGGCAGAGCGATATCCTCTCCATCATGATTGAAGAGATAGAGCGCGAGGGAATGTCGCTGATGCACCTGCGCAACGTGCCTGTCAACGAGGATGTTCCGGGCGTTGCCTCACGCGAGGTTATGCCCGACATCAAGCAGGTGTTCATAACAGGCGTGGCGGATGCTGACGTGGCGATGTTCGACCGCATACTCTACAAGATACGCAAGCGCATAGAGCGCCGCGTGGAAGACGAGGATTTTTATATCTGCTCGCTCTCAAGTAAGAATATTATATATAAAGGAATGCTGACAAGTGGTCAGTTGCGCCGCTTCTTTCCAGACTTAAGCAATAACTATTTCACGAGTGGGCTGGCACTTGTCCACTCTCGTTTCTCTACCAACACATTCCCAAAATGGAAGTTGGCGCAGCCATTCCGCTATCTCTGCCACAACGGGGAGATAAACACAGTTCGAGGCAACAGAGGCTGGATGAAGGCTCGTGAGAGCGTTCTTTCCAGTGATGCCCTCGGCGACATCAAGGACATCCGCCCCATCGTGGAGGAGAACATGTCAGACTCAGCGAGCCTCGACAACGTGTTTGAGTTCCTTGTTATGTCCGGTATGTCATTGCCACAGGCAATGGCGATACTTGTTCCCGAGTCGTTCAACGACAAGAACCCTATCAGCGAAGACCTGAAGGCGTTCTACGAATACTACTCTATCCTTATGGAGCCATGGGACGGTCCTGCCGCACTGATGTTCAGCGACGGTCGTTTTGCCGGCGGTATGCTCGACAGAAACGGTCTGCGTCCAAGCCGTTACACCATCACCAAGCACGGCATGATGGTTGTGGCGTCAGAGGTTGGCGTGATGGACTTCGAGCCAAGCGATGTCGTAAGCAAAGGTCGTCTGCAGCCAGGAAAGATACTGCTCATAGACACCAAGGAAGGCAAGATATATTACGACGGAGAGATAAAGGAGAAACTCGCCAACGAGCATCCTTACCGCCAATGGCTCAACACCAACAGAATACAGCTTGAGAAACTGAAGTCAGGTCGTAAGGTTGACAACTCAGTGGCTGATTTCCAGCGCAAGCTGCGTGCCTTCGGCTTCGGCCAGGAGGATATCGACAAGACGGTAGTACCTATGTGCACCAACGGACAGGAGCCGGTGGCAGCAATGGGCAACGACACTCCGCTCGCCGTTATCTCCGACCGCCCACAGATATTGTTCAACTATTTCCGTCAGCAGTTTGCGCAGGTCACGAACCCTGCCATCGACCCTATCCGCGAGGAGCTTGTAATGTCGCTGACAGAATATATCGGCCGCGTAGGCTCAGGAATACTTACTCCCGACGAGTCCAACTGCAAGATGGTGCGACTGCCGCAGCCAGTGCTCACAAATACAGAGCTCGACATCCTCTGCAACATACGCTACAAAGGCTTTAAGACCAAGAAACTGTCAATGCTGTGGTCTGTGCAGCCGGGAATGTCAGCGACAAACTCAGGCACTGCCCTGCAAGAAGCCCTCGACTCCCTCTGCAAGCAGGCGGAAGAGAGTGTTGACGAAGGCGTGAACTACATCATACTCTCAGACCGCGACATCGACGACAAGCATGCCGCCATACCATCACTGCTCGCTGTGAGCGCCGTCCACCACTACCTTATCAGCGTGGGCAAGCGCGTACAGACAGCGCTTATCGTTGAGAGCGGCGAGATACGCGAGGTGATGCATGCCGCACTGCTCCTCGGCTACGGTGCAAGTGCGATATGTCCTTATATGACCTTCGCCGTCATCGACGACCTCGTAAAGCGCCATAAGGTGCAGGAGGAATACGCCACCGCCGAGAAGAACTATATAAAGGCTGTTGACAAGGGACTGAAGAAGATAATGTCGAAGATGGGTATTTCTACCATCCGCTCTTATCGTGGCGCGAAGATTTTCGAGTCTATCGGACTGTCGGAAGGTCTGCTGAAGAAGTATTTCGGCACAGAGATAAGCACCATCGGCGGCATCGGTCTGCGCGACATAGCCCGCGAATATGCTGAGTTCCACAAGGCAATGATAGCCGATGACGGAAGCGATGCAAACGGCATGGGCAACGATGGCATGAGCATTCTCAAGAACAACGGTCTGTTCTCTTATCGCAAAGACGGCATCGACCACGCATGGAACCCAGACACCATAGCCAACCTCCAGATAGCTACACGCCTTGGCTCATACAAGAAGTTCAAGGAATGGGCGAAGATTGTTGACGAGAAAGAAAAGCCAATCTTCCTGCGCGACTTCATGGGCTTCAAGAAGGCTGCCACTCCTACCCCACTCGACGAGGTGGAGTCGGTAGAGAGTATCGTGAAGCATTTCGTCACTGGCGCCATGTCTTTCGGCGCACTGTCAATAGAGGCGCACGAGGCTTTGTGTATAGCAATGAACAAACTCGGCACTCGCAGCAATACCGGTGAGGGTGGCGAAGACAATGCCCGCTACCATACTGAGGTTGACGGCGTTTCTCTCTCTTCAAAGGTGAAGCAGATAGCGTCTGGCCGCTTCGGTGTAACAGCAGAATATCTCGTTAACGCTGAAGAGATTCAGATAAAGGTGGCACAAGGTGCAAAGCCAGGAGAGGGCGGTCAGCTGCCGGGCTTCAAGGTAAACAAGATTATCGCAAAGACGCGTAACGCCATCCCTGGAATTACGCTCATCTCTCCTCCACCACACCATGACATCTATTCAATAGAAGACCTCGCGCAACTAATCTTCGACCTCAAGAATATCAACCCGACAGCAGCGGTAAGCGTGAAGCTCGTTGCGGAGAGCGGTGTAGGAACAATCGCCGCTGGTGTTGCGAAGGCAAAGGCAGACCTCATTGTCATCTCCGGTTCGGAAGGTGGTACGGGAGCAAGCCCTGCATCTTCCATGCGATTTGCGGGAATTTCCCCTGAGATAGGATTGGCAGAGACACAGCAGACGCTCGTCATGAACGGCCTGCGCAGTCAGGTCAGACTGCAGACCGACGGACAGCTGAAGACCGCGCGCGACGTAATCCTTATGGCAATGCTCGGCGCCGACGAATTCTCTTTCGGCACACTGCCGCTGATAGTCCTCGGCTGTCTGATGATGCGCAAATGCAACACCAACACTTGTCCTGTGGGTGTGGCGACACAGAGCGAAGAACTGCGCAAGAAATTCCGCGGCCGCGCCGAATATGTGGTGAACTTCTTCACCTTCCTTGCCGAGCAGACGCGTGAATATCTCTCTGAGATTGGCGTCAAGTCGCTGAAGGAAATCATCGGCCGCACAGACCTTATCGAGGTATATGCCGCCGACCCAAGCACAAAGCAGGGAACAATCGATTTCAGTCGTCTGCTCTATATGGCACAGCCGGCATCAGCGCCAAACAGTCAGACCGATGGCACACAGACAATCTATTGGGACCGCAGCGCATACACCAAGGTAACAGGTGTGCAGGACGAGCTGATGATAGAGGCATGCGCAAAGGCTATTGAGAACAAGGAGGAAGTGAACCTCGACTACGCTATAAAGAATACTGACCGCGCTGCAACGACAATGCTTTCAGGTGTTATAGCAAAGAAATACGGTGAGGAAGGTCTGCCAGACTCAACAATAAACATCAAGTTCAAAGGCTCTGCAGGACAGTCGTTCGGTGCTTTTGCGGTGAAGGGCGTGAACCTCAAGCTCGAAGGCGAGACAAACGACTATTTCGGAAAAGGCTTGTCGGGCGGTCGCATATCAATACTCCCACCAGCACGCAGCAACTCCGACTTCGTGGCAGAGGAGAATATCATAGCCGGAAACACCGGACTTTACGGCGCAACAGGCGGCGAACTGTATGTCAACGGTCGTGTGGGCGAGCGTTTCGGCGTGAGAAACTCTGGCGCCATCGCTGTGATTGAAGGTGCCGGCGACCACTGCTGCGAATATATGACCGGCGGTCGTGTGGTTGTTCTCGGTGAAACAGGCCGTAACTTCGCTGCCGGAATGTCGGGCGGTGTGGCTTATGTCTGGGACAAGAACCATAATTTCGACTACTTCTGCAATATGGACCAGGTGGAGATAAACCTTGTGGAGGACGCTTCTTCACGCAAGGAACTGCACGAACTTGTGCGCCAACACTATCTCTACACAGGCTCTTCTCTCGCCCGCAAGATGCTCGACGACTGGAACCGCTATATCGAGGACTTCATACAAGTTATTCCAATAGAGTACAAGCGCGTGCTGCAAGAGGAGAAAATGAGGCAGCTGCAGCAGAAGATTGCAGAGATGCAGATTATTAATAATTAATTTTTTCCGGGATGCCGGAATACCGGAATGGAAGCCCGGTAAAAAACAAATCATCATGGGAAATCCTAAAGCATTTTTGACAGTGCCTCGCATAGAGGCTGGTCATAGACCTATACACGATAGAATACACGACTTCGGCGAGGTTGAGCAGACGCTCAACACCCACGACCGCAAGCTGCAGGCTTCACGCTGCATGGACTGCGGTGTGCCTTTCTGCCACTGGGCTTGTCCGCTCGGCAACAAGACTCCTGAATGGAACGACGCCCTGTACAAGGGTGAATGGGAGTTGGCTTATCGTCTGCTTAACGACACCAACGATTTTCCGGAGTTCACCGGCCGCGTATGTCCAGCACTCTGCGAGAAGGCTTGCGTGCTTAACCTCACAGACCATCAGCCGACGACAAACCGCGAGAATGAGGCGGCAATAACAGAGGCGGCGTGGAGAGAGCAGTATATAAAGCCTATGCAGTATAAGCGCAACGGCAAGAAGGTTGCGGTAATTGGCGCTGGTCCTGCCGGTCTTGTCGCTGCCAACCGCCTTAACAAGTTGGGCTATAGCGTTACTGTCTTCGAGAAGAACGAGGATGCCGGCGGCCTGCTACGCTATGGTATCCCTAACTTCAAACTGAACAAAACGGTCATCACACGCCGCATAAACCTGATGAAGGAGGAAGGCATAGAGTTCTTGTTCAACCAAGATATCACCATTCCTTGCGATGCTATCAATGGCTTCGACGCAGTAATCGTTGCCACTGGCACGCCAACAGCCCGCGACCTAAATATTCCTGGCCGTGAACTTGAAGGCGTACATCTTGCCCTCGACCTCCTTGCACAGCAAAACCGCGTGCTTGCGGGCATGGAGTTCTCAAAGGCAGAGCGCGTAACGGCAAAGGGAAAGGATGTGCTCGTGATTGGCGGCGGCGACACAGGCTCCGACTGCATTGGTACAGCCCACCGCCAAGGATGCAAGAGCGTGACGCAGATAGAGATTATGCCAAGACCTGTTGATGGTCCTGACGACCCACAAAACCCATGGCCAAACTTCCCACGAGTGATGAAGACAACAACGTCTCACGAGGAAGGATGCACACGCCGCTGGAACATCAACACGTTAGAGTTCCTCGGCGAGAACGGCAAACTGACAGGCGTGAAGATACAGCCTATAGACTGGAAGCCAAACCCTGAGGGCGGACGACCGATAATGGTTGAGGCAGGAGAGCCAGAGATAATAAAGGCAGAATTAGTGCTTCTCGCCATGGGCTTCCTGAAACCGCAGCACCCCGAATATCCTGATAATGTGTTTGTCTGCGGTGATGCTGCCAACGGTGCCTCACTCGTTGTCCGCGCAATGGCAAGCGGACGAGACGTGGCGATGAAGGTGCATAAAAGCCTCACCCCTAAACCCCTCTCCATCAGGAGAGGGGAATGATTACTCTCTTAATCTCTCAGTCAGAGTCAAAGTCTGAGTCAAAATCTGAGTCAAAGTCTGAGTCAAAGTCTGAGTCAAAATCTGAGCCAAAACCTCAGAAGCAAATCATACTTAGTACTTAGTACTTACTACTTAGTACTTAGTACTTACTACTTAGTACTTATTACCTCAGAAGCTATTTATTCCCCTCTCCTGATGGAGAGGGGTTAGGGGTGAGGCTTTTCATCCATATCGTGCTGCAGGAGTCGGACGACATGCGCCAGTCGCCGCGTGGAGACAGTGACACAGAGCCTACCTTCGGACCGTCGGGCAGACAAGAGCGTTTAAACTGCTGGTTGAAGAAACGGCGGATGAATGTCTGCAGCCATTTCTTTATTGTCTCGTCATCATAGGCGCACACCGCTACATCTGTCCTCACCTTGTGACCGCCAAAAGCTTTCTGCGCAAGCATAAAAACCTTCTTGGGGTGGAAGCCGTAGCGTATAATATAATAAAGGAAGAAGTCGTGCAACTCGTACGGGCCGACAAGGTCTTCCGTCTTCTGCTTTATATTGCCATGCTCATCGGCAGGAATAAGCTCCGGAGAGATAGGCGTGTCGATGATGTCGTAGAGGAGTTCTTTTGTTGACTTTGACGCTGACTCAGACGCTGACTCAGACTCTGCAACATAACGCACAAGATATTTTATAAGGGTTTTCGGAACACTCGCGTTCACGCCATACATCGACATGTGGTCGCCATTATATGTTGCCCATCCGAGAGCCAACTCAGACAGGTCGCCAGTACCTATCACCATTCCATTATATTTGTTGGCGAGGTCCATTAGTATCTGCGTACGCTCGCGAGCCTGCGAGTTCTCGTAGGTCACGTCATGGTTGTTTATATCGTGGCCGATATCCTTGAAATGGCATATCACGGCATCGCGGATAGGTATCTCATGAACAGTGATACCAAGGTTGCGCATCAGCTGCAAGGCATTGTTATATGTGCGGTCGGTAGTGCCGAAGCCCGGCATCGTAACGCCGATGATACCCTTGCGGTCATAGCCGAGCTTATCGAAGGTCTTCACGCACACGAGCAGGGCGAGCGTGGAGTCGAGACCGCCGCTGATGCCCACAACAACATTCTTGCAAGAGGTGTGGACAAGACGCTTGGCAAGTCCCATAACCTGTATTGAGAACACCTCCTCGCAACTGCTCTGCATATCGCCACTCATAGGGATGAACGGCAGCGGATTGATATCTCTTTCTAACACGAAGTCGCGTATCTCCGTAGAACGACATTTGATGATGCGCGCCTCACGGTTCTGCTGCGCCGTAACAAAGGTTGAATTGGTGCGGCGCTCCACACGCAGTTCCTCCACATCTATCTGCGTGGATACCACCTGCGCTTTCAGAGAGAAACGCTCCGTCTCCTTGAGCAGTCTGCCGTTCTCATAGATAAGTCCGTTGCCGCCATAGACCACATCCTGCGTGCTCTCTCCGAAACCAGAGCTTGCATACACATAGCCTGTCATCAGTCGTGCAGACTGTTGCGACAGCAGTTGCTTCAGATAAGCGTTCTTGCCTATCAGCTCATCGCTGGCAGAGAGGTTGAAGATGATGTCGGCACCCGCAGTGGCAAGATGGTTTGACGGTGGTGTCGGTGCCCACACATCCTCGCAAATCTCCACGCCGAACTTCACTCCGAGCCATGTCTGGAACAATGTCGGCTCGTTGGTAACAAGCACCTTCGTGCCGGCATAGTGAATCTCCGTAGGCTTCAGCTGTACGGAAGAGGCAAACCAGCGCTTCTCGTAGAACTCAGCATAGTTGGGCAGATACGTCTTCGGAATGATACCAAGCAGTTCGCCCTTCTGCACCACAGCGGCACAGTTGAGCAAGATATTGCCCACCTCTATCGGCAAACCGACGATGCAGATGATGTCCAGCTGGCGGGTAAACTCCATAAGTCGTAGCACAGCCGTCTCCGCCGCATCAAGCAATATCTGCTGACGGAACAAGTCCTGACAGGTGTAGCCCGTGAGCGAGAGTTCCGGGAACACGATTATCTCCACGCCCTTACCTTCCTCAAGGGCAATAATGTTCTCTATCTGCTGTAGGTTGAAATCCACATCAGCCACCTTCACCGAAGGCACTGCCGCAGCCACTTTTATGTATCCGTATTGCATAGTTATAATGTATCAGCCTCACCCCTAACCCCTCTCCATCAGGAGAGGGGAATGATTACTCATTTATTCTCTCAGTCAGAGTCAAAGTCAAAACCTCAGAGGCTAATCATTCCCCTCTCCTGATGGAGAGGGGTTAGGGGTGAGGCTTATTTTTGTGGCAAAATTACGATATTTGGCTTTAACTTACAAGCTTTTCACATTATTTCTTGGCAGAAACGAAAATACTTTGTAAATTTGCATTCAAAAATAATTTTTTCACTTACTTATATGACATTAATAGATGGAAAAGCGACCGCTGCTGCCATAAAGGCGGAGATAGCGGAAGAAGTAAAAGAGATAATGGCGAAAGGCGGCAAACAGCCACACCTTGCAGCCATTCTCGTTGGTCACGATGGTGGCTCAGAGACATACGTGAAGAACAAAGTGCTTGCCTGCGAGGCGTGTGGTTTCAAGAGCACACTGATACGCTACGAGGACGACATCACCGAGGCAGAGCTGTTGGCGAAAGTTGACGAACTTAACAAGGATGCCGACATCGACGGATTCATCGTACAACTGCCACTGCCAAAGCATATTAACGAGCAGAAGGTCATTGAGGCTATCGACTACAAGAAGGATGTTGACGGCTTCCACCCCATCAATGTCGGCCGTATGGCTATCGGTCTGCCCTGCTTCATCTCGGCAACACCACTCGGCATTGTTACCCTTCTCAAGAGATACGGCATAGAGACCTCGGGCAAGAAATGCGTTGTCCTCGGTCGCTCAAACATTGTCGGCAAGCCTATGGCACAGCTGATGATACAGAAGCAATATGGTGATGCCACCGTAACCGTTTGCCACAGCCGTTCAAAGACTCTCAAGGACGAGTGTCGCGCTGCCGACATCATCATCGCGGCAATAGGACAGCCGGGCTTTGTCACCGCCGATATGGTTAAGGAAGGAGCGGTAATCGTGGATGTAGGTACAACACGCGTTCCCGACGCAACGCGCAAGAGCGGCTTCCGCCTGTCAGGCGATGTGGATTTCGAGAACGTAGCTCCTAAGTGCAGTTATATCACTCCTGTTCCCGGCGGCGTAGGTCCTATGACCATCTGCTCGCTGATGAAGAACACCCTCGCAGCAGGAAAGAAGGAGTTTTATGTTTAAGTACTAAGTATGAAGTAGTAAGTACTAAGTATGAAGTAGTAAGTACTAAGTATGAA
>JABUUE010000011.1:115020-118966 GCA_021443335.1 Bacteroidaceae bacterium | reverse complement strand
GTAAGTACTAAGTATGAAGTAGTAAGTACTAAGTATGAAGTAGTAAGTACTAAGTATGATTACCTTTGAAACCTAAGGTTACACCTATATAGAATTAAAAAGTTGCGGACTGTGAATAGTCCGCAACTTTTTTGTTAGAGTAGATGTTTATTACTTCTTGATGAGCTTCTTGCCGTTCTTGATAACAAGACCTTTGTAGTTAGCACCTACCTGCTGACCGGCGATGTTGCAGAAAGCCTTTGAAAGCTTAGTGTTAACATCAACGACTGCGCTGTTAATACCTGCTGGATCTGCGTTGTAGATTACGAAATCATCCTTAGGAGTCTCGCCCTGCTTCTTGTCGCAAACAGTTACCTTCTGGAATGGAGTCTCAGAGAAGAACATACCCTGTGGAGCAATCTTTGAACCCCAAGCGTTGCAGTTGTAGATGCAGCCCCCGTAAACAGGGAATATAATCACGCCAACACCGTTCTTATTGATTCCAGACTCAGCGCCAAGAACAATCTGCTCTGGCCTCTGGATAGGGCCGTTGCTCTGGTCGTAAGCGATGATGCCCTCGCCGACGTCAACACCAGGAAGGGTGTAAGTGAGAGGGTTAGCAGAAGCAGGAGCACCATTAGCTACACCATCACTCCACTCCATTGCAAAAATGTAAGGGATGCATGTGCCTTCCTCAAAGACTGTGTAGTTCTTGTTAGAAGAATACTTGGCAACAACAGCGAGGTAACCGTCCTTATCCGCTTTAATAGTAGTGAACGCGCCTGTAACAGGCTTCTTGAATGTTGACCATCCTGTATTACCTTCCTCATCCTTTGGGTTGTCCTGTCCCTGAACAGCACTAAGATCACCGAACTCCATAAGAACGCCATCAATATCAACAGCATCAAAATCTGCTGCCTGAGAACCAGCAATCTTGTAGTTTGTGTCTGCACCGTTAGCCATTGAAGCGCAACCGTCAATCTTACAGATTTCAACACCACCAGCGATAGGGCCCCAAGCAGAAGCACCTTCGTCAGTAGAACCGTTAGCAGTAGCCCAAGCCTTACCGTCGACAGTAACAACTTGTACCTGAGCACTGATTGTCAAAGCAGCAAAGAAAGCTGCAGAACAGAGTAAAAGTTTTTTCATAATAAAATATTTAAAAAGTTAATAATTATATTTTTAGGTTTTAGGTTTTTAGGTTTGAGGTTTTGAGGTTTTGAGGTTTTAAGGTTTACTGCCTTTTTAACAAATAAACCCAAAAACCTTAAAACCTCAAACCTTAAAACCTAAAACTTACTGTTTGCCAGTGAAAGTGAAGACGTATTCGTAAGCCTTACGACCTACCTTTACTGTCTTCTTGAAATTCAATGACAATGTTCTATCGGCATTGAGTTTTCCAGCAAAGCTTGTCTGGAAGCCGTTGTTGGCACCACCGTAGTTAGTGATGCGAAGACCACCGTTAGACTGCCATGTAACGTTTGCCTTAGAAGACATTTCGTCAAGTCCCAACTCTGCGCACTTTGCCACTGCAAATGTCGCGATGAAAGCACTGTCGGCAGTTACCGTAATCTGTCCTGGAGCAGTTGTTGTGTCCTTATCAAGTACGCGTGTCCAGTTGCCTGTGTACGTGCCTGCCACCAATTTCTCAGGATTAGGATTTGCCAAAGGACCATCCTCACTCTTGTCGCTGCAAGCCACAAAGAGTGTTGCGGCAACAAAAAGCATAACAAAGGAATATAATAGTTTTTTCATATCTTTACTTATTAGGAGTTAGTCTATTTTGCCTTGAAGCCAGGGTTCTGGTCGTCTGCTGAGATGCCAGTATTGCCACCGATTTCGTTATCAGGAATAGGACGGAGGATTTTGAAGTTTCCGTCGATACCCTTCATCTGCTCGGCGTCCTCTACGTCAGGGTTGAAGGTCACGCAGTAGCGTACCAACTGGTGCGTACGGCGGAGGTCTTCCCAACGGTTGCGCTCAGCATAAGTCTCGCGTGCGCGCTCGTCGAGGAGGTAGTCAAGTGCAGTAACCTTGAAAGATGCAGGAGTAGAGTACTTCTCATCATACTCAGCGAGGCTATTTATCTCCTTAACCTTCGCACGCTTACGCAGCTTGTTGAGCAGTTCGAATGCCTTAGCATCATTGCCCATTGCGATGTAAGCCTCAGCAGCGGCAAGATACATCTCTGAAGCGTGGAGGACAGGGATAGGACGGAAATCGCCAGACTCGTCAATCTTAGTGTCCACATCGTCGTACTTGCGTACTGGTGGAATGAACATCATCATGCTTGGGCGGTTCTCATCGTAGTTCTTGTTCTCATACTTGCTAACTGTTCCGTCAGCATCCTTGAAAGAGTAGAAGATAACAGGGTCTTGCATGAGGTAAGCCTGTGGCACGTCAATCTTGGCAGCCACCTCTTCTGTGCTACGTGCAATCTTGTCCTTGAGTGAAGAGAGCTTTGCATCGAAGTCAGCCTTTGTCATGTTTGCGTTGCCGTATATCCAGCTAATCTTGCTGCTTCCCACCTTCTCCTTATTATAATATACGAAGTAGCCGTCGTTTGGCCAATTGCATGAAGGAGCGCCTGAAGAAACACTTGGGCGGTAGATAGTAGTCATGAATGTGCCCTCGTAACGCTCGTCCTCAACATCCCAGAGGTAGAGAGCCTTCTTTGTAGGATAGTGGTTTGAAGAACACTGCTTGCAGCCAGATGTTGCAGCATTTCCGTAATAGCTACCATACTGCCCCTGGAGGTTGTGTGAGCTACCAGAGTTCTCCTGCCATCCGGTACGGAGATACTGCACTGAGAAGTAAGTCTCAGGGTTGCTATAATCGAGAGACTGTGACCATTTGTCTGAGAAACTGTTTGACAGGCCAGAACCACCAACGAGTCCTTCCGCTGCAGAAACAGCATTCTGGAGATATGTAGAAGAAGAATTTGGCGTCCATGCTCCAGTCTCCTCATTGGAAACCTGAATGTCGAGGTCCCAGCCTGCAGCAAGGTTAACCTTTGCATAGAGTGCTAACGCAGCCTTTCTGTTTACTGTTCCGTCATAGGTCTGCTCTGGCAGTCCATTAGCGTTTGCAACTTCGTTAAGGTCTGTTATAATGTTGTCATAAATCTTCTTCAGCTCAGTGCGAGGATAGTCGCGCTTAGAAGAGTTGATGTACTCAGTGATGTATGGCACAGAACCAAACTGCTGTGTGAGCTTGAAATAAGCCCATGCGCGGAGGAAGAGCGCATCGTTCTTATGACGACCGTTACCATATTCGATAAGCTCGTTGCAGTTATTGATAAGGCTGTAGCAACGCTTGTAGAGAGTTTCCACATCACCCTCAATAGCAGAGAGCGCCTTATATGTCTGGAAGTTAGAAGGCGAGCCGCCACGACCAGTGGTGTAGAGGTCGGTACCGTCTTCGTTGATGTTCATCATTGTAACGATATCCTGCATGAGAGAGTAGCAGTGGTTTCTCAATCCCAAGATACCCGCGTCTGTCATAAGGTATGTTTTGTCGTCACCTCCCGCAGACCTATTCTCTGCGTCAAGGAAGCGAGAGCATCCTGTCATGATGCATCCAGCGACGATGATGAGAGAAAATATATAATAAGACTTTTTCATAATTCTGATTAAGTGTTATATGATTAGAACTTAATGTTAGCACCAAACTCCCATGTAACAGTACTTGGACCGTCGTTAGCAGTAGAAGCAGCTGCCCACTCAGGGTCGTAACCCTTATAGTTTGTGAACACGAATGGATTGGTTACTGTACAGTAGATACGGAGGTTAGAGATACCTGCGCGATTCATCCATTTCTTAGGGAATGAGTATCCGAGAGAGATGTTCTTAATCTTAGCGTAAGAGATGTTAGTGATACCACGGCAAGCCTCAAAAGCAGTGGAAGCCACACCAAGACCAGTATTGCCCGCATTTGTTGGGAATGGGTAAGAACCGTAGTGAGTTGA
>JABUUE010000011.1:104694-115010 GCA_021443335.1 Bacteroidaceae bacterium | reverse complement strand
TGAGGATTTATATATGTACCGTCAGGATTTACACCATCGCAGTCGATAAGTGTTCCCTGTGGTATATAGAAGTCCATATTCATGTGCTGTGTACCACGGTCGCTGTATTTGTAGAAACCACTTGCGTAGAAGTTAGAGTAAGCCTTATAGTTCATCTTCGCATAAAGCGACATATTAAGGTCGATGCCCTTCCATGAAAGACTTGTAGAGAAGCTTCCTGTCCAAGCAGGGTCAGCATCCATGATTACTCGGTCTTTGCTATCCCATGTACCATCGCCGTTAACATCCTCTATGAGAGGGTTACCCTCGACAAGTCCGTAGCAAGTATAGTAGTAATCGCACTCACGCATTGTTGTTCCAGGAACAAGTCCCTTAGCCTTAGCGATATCAGTGTTTGGCACTGTCATGTTGCGGTCGGAAACGATACCCTGCCAGTTGAAGCCATAGAGAGAGTTGACATTATGTCCGATGAAGAAGCCTCCAGTGACACCGCTTGGGATGATGTCTGTACCCTCGCCGTTAACCTCAAGAATCTTGTTCTTGTTGTGAGCGAAAGTGAAGCTTGTCTCCCAACGCCAGTCCTTAGTGATAATGTTCACAGTATTAAGAGAAATCTCGACACCGGTATTCTTTACAGAACCCACGTTAGTGTTCATCTTCACACCACCAGTAACGAGAGGGAGCTGCACGTTGTAAAGAAGGTCCTTAGACTTCTTGGTATAAACATCGATGGCACCATTGATACGGCTGTTGAGGAAGGCGAAGTCGAGACCGAAGTTCAACTCGTTGGAAGTCTCCCATGTTATTGCCTTGTTAACAGGGTTGCTTGAGTAGTATGTTGCCTGGTAAGCATCGCCGAAAGGATAATATGAAGGACCTACGAGAGTCTGCTGAGTAGCATAGTTACCGATACCCTTGTTGTTACCTGTAACACCGTAAGATACGCGGAGCTTCAAGTTAGACAACCAGTCAACATTCTTGAGGAAGCTTTCCTCAGAAGCACGCCAAGCAACAGCAACAGATGGGAATGAGCCCCAACGATGTCCGTCGGCAAACTTAGAAGAACCATCCCAACGGATTGTTGCTGTAATCATATACTTGCTGTCGAAGGTATAGTTGGCACGGAGAGCATAAGAAACCATGCTATTCTGACCAAAGCTGTTGCCAGACTTATCCTTGTCGAATGTACCGGTAGTGAGGTTCCACCACTTGGTAGCAGGGATGACATCAGTGAAGTACTGGTTGCTGTTTTCTGAATTGCTCTGAGAGAAAGAAGCAAGTCCCATAACATTAACCTGATGTTTCTCAGCAAATGTCTTATCCCAAGTAATCATGTTATCCCAGATATAAGACAGATTAGTGTGAGTGTTGTAGTAAGCCTTGATGTTTGTCCATCCGCTGTGGAGGTCGGAGTCGCGTGCACCGAGGTTACGCATCTCTGTTGGGTCGTAGAACTCAGCCTCACGATAGTTAGTAAAGCTTGGCTGGAAGTTTGATTTGAATACAAGTCCTTTGAGAGGAGTAATCTGCACGTAGAAGTTACCGAGCATACGGTAAGTCTTGCGGTTCTTGTCGTAAGTGCTGTCCTTAGCCTTGTAAAGCGGGTTGACAGCGTCAGAGAACTGGTTACCGTCAGTTCCGAGTGCAGCCTTTGCACCTGGAGCGAAAATCATGTTGCCGTCCTTGTCGTAAGGGAGCGCGAAAGAGTTGAGCGTGAAAGCGTCAGCCACAGCGTTCTCATAAGCATACTGATTACGGATATAAGCCACGTTGAAAGTGAAGCCGGCACTTACCACATTGCTAATTTTAGCATCGAGACTACCCTTCAAAGAGAACCTGCGCTGCTCATCACCGCGGTAAACACCCTTTTCACCAGTGTAGCCGACACCCATGTGATAGTTGATTTTCTCGGCGCCACCGCTTACAGAAAGATAGTGGTTCTGCTGTGTACCTGTCTGTGTGAGAGCCTTTGTCCAATCGTACGACTGTCCGTTGGCAAGCATCTTACGCAGTACTGAATGCTGTGCGTCTGTAGGGCCAGCCTGCTCTGTTGTCAACGCCATCTGTCCGTAGTTGCCAAGCATATAGTTAGGTTGTCCGCTCTGTGCTGTAACAGCGGAACCCTCACCAAACTCAAGGAAGCGGAGGAAACGATAGTTGTAGAACTGCTGCGTAGTCATGAACTCTGGCATACGCGCGATATTTGTGATACCGTAGTAACCATCGTAAGAGATTGTTGGCTTTGCAGCATTCTTAGCGCCCACACCCTTACCGCTCTTGGTGGTAACGATGATAACGCCGGCAGTAGCGCGAGAACCATAGATGGCTGTTGAAGAAGCGTCCTTCAGCACGTCGATACGCTCAATGTCCTGCTCGTTGAGGAAGTCGATATCGTCGCAGATGATACCGTCAACAACATAGATAGGGGTTGTGCTTGAGTTGTTAGACGACTTACCACGGATTTCCACATTGAAGCCACCGCCAGTACGACCGCTGCTCTTTGTGATGCTAACGCCAGGCACTGTACCCTGCAATGCTTCCATTACAGATGAAGCACCCTTAGCTGTAAGGTCTTCAGTGTTAACGGAGCTTACGGAACCTGTGAGGTCAGTCTTCTTCATAGTACCATAACCAACGACCACAACTTCCTGGAGCTGCTGGTTATCGTCTTCAAGCGTAATGGTGATGTTGTCTTGATTGCCCACCTTAACCTTCTGGGCCTTGTAGCCTATGTAAGACACATTCAACACTGTGTTTGCGCTGACATTTGGAACGCGGAAGTTACCATCAAAGTCGGTAACAGTACCTTGTGACGTTCCGTCAATCATAACACTAACACCAATGAGCGGCTCCCCGCTCTTATCTTTCACAGTACCAGTAACGGCTTTCTGTGCAAAAGACACTAAGGCAACCATGCAAACAATTATCAGCATGGCGGCTCTTTTAAGTTTGGTTTGTAAGATCATAAAGTTATATTCGTTAATTGCGTATTATTTTCTTAGGTATATAAGACCTTCGTTCTATTCATGTGCAAAATTAAAATATTCTCAAAGAATATTCTTAAAAAAAGTGAAAAAATATTACAATGCAATAAAAAAATTGATGTTTGTAATCTCTACTTTACAAAATCCCCACTTTCCGCATGTGGAAAGTGGGGATTTTTTTGAGTTTATTCTGTGAAGATTCTGCTACTTAATCCATCGTGGGTCGCCGACCTTTGCGCTTATCAGCTCGTCGTATTTGAGCGTGAAGTCGCCGTTGGCGGCATCCTTGAAGATGTCAGCGTCGGAAACAGTCAAAGTGGTGAGACCCTCGAAGAAGCTTGAAGTCTTAGGATTGCCCTTCTCGTCTTCAGCCTTGTGCCAGTAGCATCCGTCATTGAGCTCAAGAGAATTGTACGAATTGTTCACCACAGGAACATTAGAAGCGCGGATGCCTCGAGTGTCCTTAGTGTTCAAGTGTCCAAAGAGAGTGTTCTCGATGGTAATGTCCTTAGAACAGCCAGTAGATGTATCGCCGAAGTCTATGAAGTAGCCACCGCTACGGAGGATGTTGCGGAAGGTACAGTTAGTTATGACGATGCTCTCCATTGGTGTTGACTTAGAATAGATGAAGCCCTTGTTGTTCTTATCATCGAAGCTGTAGAAGGTGGTGTTCTTACATATAATATTATTAATGATACCCGCCTTGCTTGCATCAACATGGATAGCGAAGTAGCCATTAGACTTAGAGATATTGCTTACGAGACAGTTGTCGAAAACAAGGTTGTTGATGACTTTCGAGCCTGAGCTTTGGAAACGAACAATAGAGTTGCCCCAATCCTTGATAACGCAGTTCTCGAAAGTGAACTCGCCCACGTTGCAAGCGTTGCCCTGATTGATGAAATAGTTTCCACCGTTTTTCTCTGTGAGCACAAGGTTCTGGAACTTGATGTAGGTGTGAGCGCCGTCGATGGCAAGGCTCTTCTCTACCACGAGTGTAGGCTTGTCGCCGCCAGGCATACCGAAGATAGTGAGAGAAACGCCTTCAGGAATCTTCAGTGCTGCAGGATCGCCACTCTCAGAAAGTCCACCGAGAGTAACTGTTGTCTCAGCAGGCACACCGATAGCGATGGCAGGAGCCTCCATGCCTGACTCTTCAACAAGGCTGTTGAGGAGGGCGTTGTTAATGAACTCATCGTCATCTGTAAGGATGTATTTAACGTCACCCTGTGGCATAGGCGCTGCAGTCATCTGCTTGATTTCACCGCGCTTCTCGCCGTTATTCCATATTGTTATGACATATTCTGTACCGCCGGTGAGTCCGTCGATATGGTATGCTTGAGCCGCAGCCTCTTCTTTCGAAAGCTGCTTGTCGAGAACAACCTTCTCCTCTGTCGCTCCTGTCTCCGGGTTAGTAATCATTGCCGTTACGATCAGTCGGTCAACCTCTGGCTTTGTCCACTCTACATTGATGTAAGTGTCCATGATGTCCTTAGATGTCGGCGTCTTTAAGATTTGCTCGAAGAGAGTCTTGAAGGTGCCGTGGCTCTTGTAGTAAACCCAACGCGACTCGTTCTTTCCATCCGCCATGCTCTTGATGCGCAGGAAATAAGAGGACTCGCGCTTTAGTCCCGTCATTATAAACGGTGATTTCGTAATACTCTTGTCGTTGCCGTAGACGATGGAATTCTTTGTACCACCAACGGGAATGTCATCGTAAAGAGAGTCGGTAGAGACTTCCACGATGTAGTATTCAGCACCCTGCTGTGCGGCGAAGGTCAGTTCTGCTGTAGAGATGTCAGGAACAACAGTTATCTTGCTGTCGTCAACTCCAAAGAGTCGAGACACAGAAGGGTCGGTTGACCAATTGTTGCCATCGGTACAAGCGGCGAACAACACTGCGGCAAACGCAGCAGGAACTGCTATATTATTTCGTAATTTCATTGTTGTTGAGATTTAGTCCGTGTATCCGTATGAGTTGTGAAGATATCCGTTAGCGTCGGAAATAGTAGTAGAGCCTATAGGCATGATGTAGCGGTTCTTGACAGCAAGACCTTTACCCATCTCTTCTCCGAGAGCAGGGTTTCCTTCTCCTACTATGCCGGAGCTGATTACAGGAAGCAAGGTGTATATGTTCTTTGTTGACTTATCGTCCTTGAGCTGGCTGTTGCCGAAGGATGTTGCTGACTTGTCGTAGTCATCAGCAGTCTTGCCTGCAGGGATTCCGTCCCATGTGATGGAGTTCATATCTATCTGCAATGGGAGGACAATCTGGTTGTTTTCACGCTTGTAGTTATAGTAAACAGTCTTCTGGAAAACCTCATTCTGTATATTCTCTATATACTTCTTCTTAGCCTCCCATGTCTTTTGAGCGAGAATTCCCCAGCGTACAAGGTCGTGCTTGCGGAAGCCTTCGCCTGCAAACTCCCAAGCGTTCTCGTCAACGATAGCCTTGAAGAAGCCTTCCTTGTCAGTAGGATAAACCATCGTCTTGTCGCCACCGGCAAAGGCGCGGTCGTGAACTTCCTTGAGAGCTTCTGTAGCTGTCATTGTCATGCCTGCAGCTGTTGCCGTAGGACCGTAGAGCTCGTTCATACACTCAGCATAGTAAAGAAGCACGTTGGCATAGCGCATAAGCACAGGACCTATGCCGTAGCCCATCTTCGCTGAAGCGTTCAGGTTCTGCGTCTTCCATGCGTCAGACATCTTGCGGAAGTCCCACTTGCCCACGTATGTTCCGAAAGGAGCGTCGGCAAGCATTGACTCAATAGCGCCTGTGAAAGTCTTGCTGCCTACAGACGCCTCGCCTTGCTTAGCCTCCCAGTGTGCGCAAGTGATGTCGCGGCGCACGTCACCTTCCTTATATGAATAAAGGTGTACTGCAGAAAGCTTCATCTTGCCGGCAGAGTTGCCATAGCCGTAAGTAGTGGTAACGCCGTTCATACGGCAGCCTACAGTATATCCGAGCTCGCCAGAAACGGAAAGTCCCATCGGCAACTGGAAGATTGTCTCAGGAAGACCGACCTCGAGAGCGCGCTGGTTGATGGCTGTCCAGTAGTCAGCGAACGACTTGCAGAGGGCATATTTCTTTGAATTGATGACATCAGCCAACTGCTTCAGCGCCTTCTCATAGAGTTCCTTACGCTTGGCAGCATCAGGTCTTTGTGTAGGATAGGTGGCATCAGAGTAATCGGCGGCAGTCTCATAACCAGACTTTGCAGCCTCACGGATGGCATAGCCTGCGCGTGTCATTGCTATCTGCGCATAGAGAACCTTGGCATAAGCCTTGGTAACATGCTCCTGCGTATAACCGTCCTCTCCTATCCATGGCAGGAGGTCGATAGCCTTCTCAAGGTCAACAAGCATCTGGTCGAGAATCTCGTCGCGGTCAGTCTTTTTCAGATAAGCGTTAGACAAGTCGCTCTTTGAAGGCTCAAGCTTCATAGGCACATCGCCCCAGAAGCGTGTGAGGTTAAGGTATGTGAGCGCACGGAAGGTGAGAGCCTCGCCAAGATAGTGCTTCATGCCCTTTGTGTTGGCAGTAGAGCTTTTGCTGATACCTTCTATAATGTCGTTGCACTCCTCCACAACAGTGTAGTGAGCCTTCCACGCATCGGCGAGGCGGCTCCATCCTGGAGTAGGGTTATAGCTCATAGCACCGCGCTCAGAGTTGGCAGTGTATGAGGTGGCATCAGCATCTACGAACTCAATGTCGGAGTTCATGTTCCAAACAATGGCGAGGTCCTGCGAATAAGTACGGTCCTGCATGAGGTCGGCATAGATGGCGTTGACGCGCAGCCCCGTGAAATATTCCGACTCGTAAACATTGTCGGCAGACTGCTTTGACGGTGATGTCTGGTCCAGGAAATCAGAGCATGACGCTGTACCGAGGAGCATCGTCGCCGCAATCGCTATATTAATATATTTGTTTTTCATTTTCATATTTTTTATGGTTTTGGCTTTGATTAGAATGTTATGTTTATACCACCCACAAACGAACGGCTCTTAGGATATGCCGCATAGTCAATGCCCGGACACATAGGATTCTTCTTTGAAGAGGTGTCAACTTCTGGGTCGTAGCCGCTATACTTGGTGAAACAGAACAGATTGTAGCCAGTGAAGTATATGCGTATGTTAGAGATAAATATCTTCTTCAGCCAAGATTTTGGGAAAGAGTAGCCAACAGTTACATTCTGCAGACGAAGGAATGATGCGTCCTCAACAGCGTAATCGATGATATACATTGTAGAAGTAGCGCAAGGGTTGAACATCGTCTTGCCAGCATTTATCTCGTAAAGACGCTGCATCAATGCCTCTGAAGAGCCATACTGCGCAATCGTTGTTGTAGAAGGTCTGCCAAGGTTAAGACCATTAGCAGGGTCTATCCATGAGTATCGGTTATCGACGTTGCAGTCGTCAACAAGGTTGTAATCCTTCTTGCTGCCTGCATTGAAGCAGTTGGCAAGCTTTGTACCATTGACAATCTTGTTGCCGAGAGAGTAGTTGAAGAAGATGTTGAAATCAAAGTTCCATAGACGGCCATCGAAACCAAAACCACCTGTTGTAGGAGCCACGGTGTTGCCGAGACGCTGCTTGAGAGGGTCTCCGTTAGCATCGCACTCTACAACTGGCGCACCAGGGTAGTTGGCGAAGAGTGTTCCGCTCTTGTTTGCGTTGGCATCCTCAACAAATTCATACTTTCCGGTCTCAGCATTCATCTTGCTGTAGCCTGCTACCCAGCTTGTGCCTTTCAGGTAGAGGTCGCCACCATGCTCAGGAGTGAAGGCCTGACGATAGCCTATTGTCTTGTAGCCCCAAAGCTCACCGAGACGGCCGCCAGCCTCTATGCGGTAATCCTCATACTTTGCAATAGTAGAACCAGACCATCCAGAGCTCTGCCATGGGTTGTCCATGTTGATTTCTTCAATCTTGTTGCGGTTGTATGAGATATTGCCCGTGAAGTTCAAGCCGAAGTTCTTAGTGTCAACAATCACTGCGTTCAACTGCAATTCAACACCCATATTGCTTGTCTTACCGAAGTTCTGGTATTGCAGAGAGTAACCAGTGTTTGTAGGAATAGCCGACGACATAAGGAGGTCGTTGGTAGTGTTCCAGTACAAGTCGATAGTACCGCTGATGCGATTCTTCAGGAAGCCGAAGTCGATACCGAAGTTTCGTGTGATGGTTGTCTCCCATTTCAGGTCTGGGTTATAGAGAGTAGAGAGACGCTTCAGCTGTGAGGCGCGAGTGCCATCGAAGAAAGGAGCTTTCTCTGATGCTGAACCGAGAGAATAAACCTGTGTGATAAGGTCTGAGTTGATACGGTTGTTACCTGCAGTACCGAATGAGAGGCGAGCCTTCAAGTTTGACAACCAGTTGACATCCTTCAGGAATTTCTCGTCGTTGACACGCCAAGCGAGGGCGATAGATGGGAAGATGCCCCAGCGATGACCCTTGCCGAACTTAGAAGAACCGTCACCACGCATAGTGAAAGTTGCGAGGTACTTGTCGTTGAACGTATAGTTGATACGACCGAAGAAAGAGAGCATGTTATCTTTTGCAGATATTGTGCTTTCGT
The DNA here is from genome assembly GCA_021443335.1 of Bacteroidaceae bacterium. Classification (GTDB taxonomy): domain Bacteria; phylum Bacteroidota; class Bacteroidia; order Bacteroidales; family Bacteroidaceae; genus Prevotella. Next base: position 106,451 of record JABUUE010000011.1, on the reverse strand, counting down.
TGTCGAGGGCAAGTCCCACAGCTGTGTTTGCGAGAACCTGGTCAACAGTAAACGACTGAGGGAAGTTCACAGAAGTGCTTGTGCGACTCTTGTCCTGTGAAGAGCTCCACTCCTGACCTATCATCACGTTGAGGTGATGCTTGCCGCCGCCGAGCTTCGCGTTGTCGTAGGTTATGGTGTTGGCGTTTCTCCAGTTCTGGTTGTCAAGGCGTACAAACTGTGCCTGTGGCTTTCCGTTGTAACCATACTTTGAGTTTACAGTAGCGTTTGAGCCCCATACCTGCTCAGTGTTGTTGTATTTCCATCCGTAACCGAACTCAGTGCGGAAAGTAAAGTGCTTGAAAGGCTTCCAGTTGAGACCGATGTTATAGTTCTGCTGGAAACGCTCCTGATACTTGTATGTGTCAGTGATACGCTCAAGAGGTGTGCGGCGACTTGAAGCCGAGTTCTCCTCGTCCTCTTCAGAGTCGGCAGATAACACATTCACAGGGGCGTAGTTTATAGTGTTTGCCACTGTTGAGTTGGCAGCGTTAGACTCGTTAGTGTCAGCACCACCGCTCAGACCGTCAAGCTTTGTGAATGCCAAACGACCGTTGAAGTCGATAGACAGCCACTTGTTAAGGTTGGCGTTAATCTTCGCGTTAACATTGTTCTTTGAATAGCCAGAACCGCGCATGATGGAGTTCTCGTCGTTGTGGTTGAAGCCTACATTGAACTTCACATCCTTTGAACCGCCGCTGACATTCACATTATACTGCTTCTGTACACCAGTGCGGCCGAAGAGTTCATTCTGCCAGTTAGAGCCCTCAACAGACTTCCATATCTCCATATCCTCCCAGTTGCCATAACTCTTGGAACCGAGCTCATACTGATACATGGCGAAATTGTAAGGGTCCATCACCTTCACCTCTTTGGTAATCTTCTTCCAGCCGATAGAACCGTTGAGTGACACCTGAACCTTACCCTCCTTACCATTCTTTGTGGTAACGATGATAACGCCGTTGGCACCGCGGGCACCATAGATAGCTGTAGAAGAAGCGTCCTTCAAGACGTCGATACTCTGAATTTCAGAAGGAGCAATGTCGGAGATTGACGATACAGGGAAGCCATCCACGATATAGAGTGGAGAGTTGTCTTGTGACAGAGAACCACCACCACGGACACGAATCTTCACGTCAGCGTCTGGCGAACCTTCGGTGGTGGTGATGTTCACACCAGCCATCTTACCGGTCATCGCCTCAGACACATTGCTTACCGGAATGTTCTCTATCTGCTTTGCCTGAACAGATGTTACCGATCCTGTCAAGTCCTTCTTACGTACAGTACCGTAACCGATTACCACAACCTCATTGAGTGAAGAAGCTTCCTCCTCAAGAGTAATGTTGACAACCGACTTTCCATCCGTCTTCACGGTTTTGGTCTGCATACCGATGTACGACACTACGAGTGGGTTATTTCCCGACAGCTTGATGGTATAGTTACCGTCAAAGTCTGTTACCACTGCATTCTTCGTGCCTTTCTCCAAAATAGTAGCACCGATGATTGGTTCGCCCTTAGCGTCTGCCACTACACCCTTCACTTCCTGCGCCGACAGCGACTGGGGAAGGAAAGACATTAGGGCAAAGGCTATCATTGCGATAAACCATCCTAAATGTTTTCTTTGTTTGGTTAACATTGAGATAAATTATTAGTTATGAGTTAAGGTGGGTTCTATAAATTAGTTCCCACGTTTTTAATTTAATGAGTTTTATATCTGG
>JABUUE010000011.1:102246-104689 GCA_021443335.1 Bacteroidaceae bacterium | reverse complement strand
CCTTAGGCGAATCTGCTTTCGCTCGGCATATCAAGCAAGCTTGATTGCTCTCGCTTATTTGGGACAAAGTTAAACATTTTTTTACATTTGCCACTCCTTTTCCCTTCTTTTTTTTCGTTTTAACACAAGATACAACAAAAATTACGCAAAAAAGAACTCTTTTTGCGCAATAGACAAGGGTAATTAGCAACAAGTTGACACGTAAAACTGCAAAAATGCAAAAGGTTATTAAAACTTCGTTTTTGCTTACACTTTGATATTTTTACGTTGTACGATATTTGGCGTCATTTAGCTCCAAACGCAAGGGCGTTTTGCGAGAAAAAGAGCGTTTTGGGAACAAATCCCACGGATGAGAGGCAAAACTCCCACGAACTTGCATCGTTTCTCATAGCAAAACGCATCGAAAGTCATAGGCTTTTTACACGAAAATCGCCGCTTTTTTCGGTCGAAAAGCGGCGATTTTGAAGGCGTTTTCCTACGCCTAAAGCAGAAACATCTCATTATGAGTTAGTTACATTTTTGCCATTATTGCGGTATTTCAAAGCCAACTGCAAGTTGGTTTCGTATGAGCGATTCTGCAAGGCTACGGATTTTACAAAGTGTCAGCTTTATGCGCGTTTCGCTTACATTGTGGAAGTTTCGCAAGTTTTCCTGCGAAACTTGAACTATACTACACTGAAATACGTCGCCTCAGGATTAGCGATATACAGACCGCTGACGGAAGCTTGCGGGTACATGGCTCCGTTCTCGGTAAGCGTGATGCCTATTGAACTGTAATCCATGAGTTCGGCGAGCTTGAATATCAGGCGCTGGTCGGGCAGTGAAGGGTAGCCAATAGCGGGACGGATGCCTTGGTAAGCAGCCTTGAACAATTGGCTTGGCTCCAACTTCTCGTCAGGAGCGTAGCCCCACAACGAGCGGCGCACAAGCGCGTGGACATATTCGGAAGTAGCCTCGGCGAGACGGTCGGCAAGACTCTGTGTGAGCAGTGCAAGATATTCGTCGCCACCATTCTTCAAGGTCTCTATCTCTTGCACAAAACTCTCAGAGATAGTTATGGCGAATGTTCCTATATAATCCGTCTGTGGTGCTGGAGCAATGTAGTCAGCGAGGGACAAAGCCCTGCCGTCGCTGTTAGGCTTGCGCTGTCGCGGTGTTGGCAGGAAGACCTTCGTCTCGTCCTTGTAAATCTCTATTCCTTCGCTTGTTCCGTTTGCCTTGTAGAAAGCCACTATGGCACGCATCGAGTGTCGGGAAGCCAATTCCTGAAGCAGTTGCTCACCCTCCTTGCGCATAGCGTCAGCCTCCTTGCTCTCAGGCTTCACACCCCATAAGTGGTAGAACTGACGCCAGTTGATATACGGGATGACATCGGCAATGCTGATATCGTTGCCGGCCCCCCAGCCCCCTGAAGGGGGAGACAGCCTCACCCCTAACCCCTCTCCATCAGGAGAGGGGAATGATATGTCTTCTGAGGTTTCTACCTTGCCTTTATGTGGGTAATCGTACTTACTACTTTGCACTTCGTACTTACTACTTTGTACCTCGTACTTACTACTTTCAACAGCGCTCTCCTGCTTCCTTCTCAGTTGTTCCTGATTATATCTCAGGCAGGCGATGACTTTCTCTGCGTCTTTGCCTTGCAGCTGACTTGCGATGACGGGGTTTTGCGATGCGTCGTGAACCCAGAAGACGGGACCGTCATATTCCGGTGCTATCTTCACCGCAGTATGTAGCGCTGATGTTGTTGCGCCGCCAATAAACAACGGCTTGTTTATGCCAGCCTTCTTCAGCTCTGCCGCGGTGATACGCATCTCTTCGAGCGACGGCGTTATTAGTCCGCTTAACCCGATGAAGTCAACATTCTCCTTCAGCGCAGTGCTAACAATCTTCTCTGGCGGCACCATCACGCCAAGGTCTATGACCTTAAAGCCATTACAGCGCAGAACAACAGCCGTAATATTCTTCCCTATATCGTGGACATCGCCCTTGACAGTGGCGAGGAGGTAAGACAGCCTCACCCCTAACCCCTCTCCATCAGGAGAGGGGAATGATATGTCTTGTGAGGTTTCGACCTTGCCTTTATGTGGGTAATCATACTTCGTACTTTGTACTTCGTACTTACTACTTCCCCCTGAAGGCATAAGAATATCTACTGCCTGCTTCATGGTGCGGGCGGTCTTAACGACCTGTGGCAGGAACATCTTGCCTTGCGAGAACAGGTCGCCCACCTTTCGCATTCCGTCCATCAGCGGTCCTTCGATAACGGCTTCCGCCTTGCCATACTTCTCAAGAGCCTCGGCAAGTGCCTCGGGCAAACCTTCGCCATCGCCCGTTCTAAGGATATTGGCTATACGGTCTTCGATGGGGGAAAGAAGGCCTGGGCCGCAGCCATTGCCAAAGGACGAAGTACTAAGTTCTAAGGACGAAGTATGATTAGTTT
>JABUUE010000011.1:98277-101589 GCA_021443335.1 Bacteroidaceae bacterium | reverse complement strand
TTGCCAAAGGACGAAGTACTAAGTTCTAAGGACGAAGTATGATTAGTTTCTGAGGTTTCCGTTCCGTCTTTATGTGGGTAATCATACTTTGTACTTTGTACTTCGTACTTACTACTTTGTACAATCTCGACCAACAACCTTATATGCTCTGGCGTGCTGCCGCAGCAGCCTCCCACAATATCCACAAGTCCGTCATCGACAAAGCGTTTGACAGCCGCCGCCATCTCTTCTGGCGTCTGGGAATATCTGCCGTTAACATCGGGAAAGCCTGCGTTAGGATATGCGCTGACATAGCAAGGGACAACCTCTCGGAGGCGACGAAGGAAGGGATACATCTGCTCCGCGCCAAAAGAACAGTTGAGTCCTATGCTTACAACAGGGTTCCAGATATAATGAGACACGGAAACGACAAACGCTTCTATTGTCTGGCCGCAAAGCATTCTACCTGACGCGTCGGAGATAGTTACCGACAGCATCACTGGCAGTTGCTTGCCTTTCTTCTCAAACACCATACGCGCCGCCTCGAGAGCAGCCTTGGTGTTCAGCGTGTCGAAGATGGTTTCTATAAGAATAATATCCACGCCGCCATCAACGAGAGCGTCTATCTGCTCGTGGAAGGCCGCCACAAAATCATCAAAGTCGAGTTCACGATGGGCGGGATTATCCACATCCTGCGACATGGATGCCGTCTTGCTCGTCGGACCGACACTGCCGGCAACGTAGCGCGGCTTGTCGGGCGTGAGGGCGGTCATCCTGTCGGCTTCGGCACGTGCCAACCGCGCCGCGGCAAGATTCATCTCGCGTACTCTTTCCTGCTCGCCATACTCGCTCTGCGAGATGCGCTGCGCATTGAACGAATTTGTCGTTATGATGTCTGCCCCCGCCTCAAGATATTGGCGGTGGATGGTTGAGATAAGTTCCGGCTGTTCAAGGCACAGCAGGTCGTTGTCGGCACCTTTGACGCCGAGTTCCTGTATCATCGTGCCCATCGCACCATCGAGGAGGAGGCCCCCCCTCCAACTCCCCCCACAAGGGGGGAGAGACTTAATAGTTACCTTATTAAAATCCTGCATATAGCATATATAATCATTCAAGTTTCGCGAGCGAAACTTACACCAATCTCTTCACAATCTCCTCCACACTTGCCGTAGCGTTCATCGTATAGAAATGCAGGCTCGGCACATTCGCCTCCCTCAGCTCACGCGCCTGATGTACTCCCCACTCTATTCCGAGGCGTTTCACATCGTCGTTGTCCTTGCATTTAAGCAGTTCTGCCGACAGTTCCTCCGGGAAGTCTATGTGGAAAGTGTTTGGCAACAGATGTTGCTGGCGCATCGTTGTCAGAGGTTTCAGTCCAGGAATTACCGGCACAGTGATGCCTTCGCTTCTCAGACGCTCTACATAACTGAAGTATTTCTTGTTGTCAAAGAACATCTGGGTAACGACATACGACGCGCCATTCGCTATCTTCTGCTTTAGATAACTGATGTCGGTGGTCATGTTCATTGCCTCTTCGTGTTTCTCTGGATAGCCCGCCACACCAAAGGAGAACTTCTTTCCGCCGTTCATGCTCTCGAAGGTTGTGCCGTCGATAAGCCTGCCTTGATTGAACTCCATAACCTGCTTGCACAGTTCTGTGGCATGTGCATGACCGCCCTTCGCAGGAATGAAGCAGCTCTCACCCTTCGCCCTGTCGCCACGCAGCACTATCAAGTCCATGATATCAAGGTAAGAAAGGTCAATAAGCTCATTCTCAAGCTCCTGAGCAGTGAAGCCACTACAGATGATGTGCGGCACAGTGGGGATATTGTACCTCGCCTTTATAGCTGCCGCAATGGCAACAGTGCCCGGACGCTTGTGCTGGAACAGTCGCTGGAAAGAGCCGTCTGCCATCTCTTTGTATGAGATTTCCGCGCGATGGGTGGTGATGTTTATATATGACGGATTATACGGCATAAGGCGCTCGATGGTGTTATACACCTGCTCTATACCCTTGCCACGCAACGGAGGCAGGACCTCAAAAGAAAACGCCGTCTGATGACTGCCGCCAAGAAAGTCTGATACACTCATAATCTTTAATTTTTTAAGGAGTCCAAGGAGTTCAAGAAGTTCAAGAAGTTCAAGAAGTTCAAGGAGTTCAAGAAGTTGCAAGAAGTTCAAGAAGTTCAAGAAGTTCAAGAAGTTCAAGACAAATTTGTGCAAAAGTACTACTATTTTTATTTATGGACAAAACTTTTTACGGAAAAAGAGCCTATGGCACTGAAAAACTAATTTCATTCACTTACTTACAAATAAAAATGTAACTTTGCAGCCGCAAATGATAATAGTACTGCTTATATATTTCGGGGCATTGCTCATGCTCTCGCGCCTGTTTACCAAAAAGGGCGGCAACGAAGCCTTCTATCGCGGCGAACGGAAGTCGTCGTGGCTTATGGTTGCCTACGGCATGGTGGGGGCGTCGGTCAGCGGAGTGAGCTTTGTCAGTGTGCCTGGAATGGTAATGTTTCAGGATATGACCTACCTGCAGACGTGTCTCGGCTTCATCGCGGGCTACTTCATCGTTGCCTATGTTCTCCTTCCGCTATACTACAAACTTAACCTCACCAGCATCTACGAACTACTTGAGGACAGGAAGGTGGCGGCACTGTTCTTCATCGTCTCCGACATGGCTGGGTCGGGAGTAAAGTTCTTCGTTGTATGCACTGTACTGCAGAAGTTTGTCTTCGATGACCTGGGCGTGCCCTTCCTGTTGACAGTGCCGCTGATGGTGGCTTGCATCTGGCTATATACAAGGCGCGGCGGCGTGAGGACACTGGTATATACTGATGTCATCCAGACAACACTGATGTTAGCGGCGTTGGTGGGAATCATAGCTTCTATAGACACTCCTTTGGGCGGAAACTATGGGAGTTATTTCCGCGTGTTTGAGTTTGACGACTGGGTAAGCACGCAAAACTTCTGGAAGCAGTTTGTCTCAGGAGCGTTCATCGTGGTCGTTATGACCGGTCTTAACCAGAACATGATGCAGAAAAACCTTACCTGCAAGACGCTCCGCGATGCGCAGAAAGACATGTGCCTGTCGGGATTTCTCTTCCTACCGGTAAACTTCCTTTTCCTTCTGTTGGGCGTGATGCTAATAGGATGGACGGGGCAAAACGGCATACCACTGCCCGAAAAAGGCGATGACCTGCTGCCGCTATTCGTTACCACAGAAGCCACTTTCACGGTAAAAGTGCTTTTCGTATTAGGAATAGTGTCGGCGGCATTCTCCTCTGCCGACTCCTCCCTGACCGCTCTTACCACAAGTTATTG
>JABUUE010000011.1:84939-98251 GCA_021443335.1 Bacteroidaceae bacterium | reverse complement strand
CGATGAGCGACTGCGCAAACGTATGCACATAGTGATGTCGCTGGTGTTTGTCGGCGTTATCTATGCCTTGCAATACAGTGGCTCGAAAAGTCTCATCGACCTTGTCTATGTGTTGGTAAGTTACACTTACGGCCCATTGCTCGGAATGTTTGCCTATTTCATGGTTTCACGCAGGAAAACTAGGAAGGAAAACAAGGAAATCGAAGGCAACACTGTCAGCTCTTACTCACTCCTTCCATGCCTTTTAGCACCAGTTATATGCTATCTGCTGAACACTTGGACCACGTCAGCCTTTGGCTATAAATTCGGTTACGAACTGCTGCTTATTAACGGTTTATTGGCGTTCTTAGGGCTGCAAACGCTTAAAATATTCACAAAAAGGGCAATTTTTAACAATTAATTTTTTTTATTTTCGTTTTTTTCCTAACTTTGCATCGCTTAGCACGCAAGGCAGCAAGTGCGAAGTACAAAGTTCTAAGTACAAAGTTACTTCCTTTCAGTCAGTGACATCATTGTCTATCTGATAGAGGAAAGTTTCTTCCTTACAGTCAGTGACATCATTGTCTATCTGATAGAGGAAAGTTCTAAGTATGATTACCTACTTAAAGGCCGAACAGAAACCTCCAAAGCAAATCATACTTAATACTTCGTACTTCGTACTTTCTACTTAATAATAGAGAATATGGACAATAATACAAGAATAGTTGTTTTTGACTTTGACGGAACTCTTGGCGACACCAAGAAAGTTATTCTCAACACCATGCAGGCTGTTATCAAGGAGCTTGACCTACCGCCTCGTACCAACGAGCAGTGTCAGGCAATGATTGGTCTGCCACTATCGGCAGTTCCAGAGGCTCTATTCCCAGAGGTGGGCATTCCGGCAGAGAAATACGCTTCTACTTACCGCCGACTATTTGCCGGCTACAACGATGACGACGCCGTGAAACTGTTTCCACATGTCAAGGAAACTCTCGAGGAACTGCGAGGCAAACGCATAATGATGGCTATCGCAAGCAGTCGCTCGCACTCCACTCTCTCCGAATACATCGAGAAACTCGGTCTGAAAGACACCATAAGTTATGTGCTTGGAGCAGAAAACGTGAAGCGTCCGAAGCCTGCGTCAGACCCTGTTGACAAGGTTCTTATGATATTCTCACTGCGACCGGAAACCTGCATCGTCGTCGGCGACACCGTTTACGACATACAGATGGGCAAGAACGCAGGCTGCCGCACCATCGGCGTCTCTTACGGCAACGGCACACGCCAACAGCTCGAAGAGGCGGGAGCAGACTATGTTATCGACGATATACAGGACTTGCTGAAGTTTATTTAACTTTCGCGAGCGAAAGTTTGAGTTTATTGTTGAATTATTAATGATAAATTATTAATTCGGAACAAACGAAACACCGCATTAATAAATAATCAATAATCATTAACAAATAACGAGTTATGCTTGCGAAACTTGTATCTTTATGGCCTTAATCAGTAAACTGAAGACAATATTATCCTATTGGGAACAGCCTCAGAGGACAGTTCACACAACGTCCTTAGAGGCTGTTTGTTCTGCTTTGGAGGCACTGAACTGCAAGTTTCAAAAGGAGGAACACGAGAACGGCAATACGGTTGTTTACTTCAAGTACCAAGGGCTGAATTTCCGCGCCTTCTTGTTCCAGGAGAAAGACAACACCAACTGCAACCTCGACTTCCACGCGGGGATATATGGTGCGGAAGAACTGGAACTGATACGCCAAACCTGCAATCAGGCAAACTCGTCGGTCTTCCCTATACATTTTTATTATATAGCCAACACCAAGGAGAACGTCTTCAACATCTACGCCACCTGCACTCTGACAAACGTAACAGAGATTATCGACCTAAAAAAAGAACTGGAAAAGTCGCTTGAACAGTTCTTCAATGCGCGCATGAGCTTCGAGGACGCTATGCACAAGCAGAAAGAGGCTGACGTGCCGGAAGAGGAAGAGCTCTTTATGGGGCAACACGAGATATGGATGGCGAGAGAGTTAGAGATGTTGCTGCAAGAAACAAAAGATCTGCCGAAAGATACTGACGCAGCACATCTTCTACTCACAGACTTCCTTGAAGCGTTCTTCAACATACAGAGTGTTGAGATTGAGTCTGTTGACATCTGCACTGGCGACGAAGCAAAGCATATTACAGACACAGAGCGCATACACTCGCTACTGCTGTTAGACCCTGTGGTAAGCAATCTCAAAGAGCCCGAGAAGGCAAGTGCAAAGAAAAGTTGTGCCACAATAACAGTATATTTCCTCTCGGCAGACGGCGAAGCTAATAATATAATGATAAACCTGAGGGTAGAGAACGACACGAAACAAGCTCTCTACGTTCGTGTAACATCAATGCAGCCTGGCGAAAGCATCGGAACAGACGTATTGTTAGACAGTTCAAACAACACACCCGATGCCTTCTCCTTATTATTAGCTGTTGACCATAAGACGGAGGCCAACAAACGCGCAGAAGTGAAATACATGTGGGAAGAGGCGTGCAAGAAAAGCGAAAACGGAGAGAAGCTCACCGAAGACGAGCAATATCTGCAGAGCATAGCGGCAGTACCACATTTAGTAAACAGTGCTTACTTAGGCAGAAAACTCTTCAATCAAAAGCGTTACGCGGAGGCTTTGCCTTATTTTTCCAACGTAAACGAATATCTTGAAAGCAATTTCTTTGAGAATTTCTGGTGCGATGAGTTACGCCAATACTTCGCTCACAACAGCTACTATCTCGGTCATTGCTATTTCTCTTTAGGTGACGCCACAAGGGCGACATACTATTTAGAGAAGGCTTGTCTCATCTACCCCTCCCCTCTCCATCAGATGACATTCATAAAAGCATTGTATGCCAGCAACGATTTCCGTCTCATCCACGAGATACGCACACGCATTGATGAACTCGACGAGATAGGAAACAAGATGAAAGAGGAGGAGACATTCAACGACGCACAGTCAGAGATGTACGAGTTTCTCCAGCGCGCCATGGTTCTCGCGCTTATCCTTCACCGCAAATGGGAAGACGCAAAGCATCGCCTGCAATACATCATTGACAATGCCGGCGAAGAGTTGAAGGAATGGGCAAAAGAGAAAATGGCGGAAATTGAAAAGATGAAGAAAGAGAAAAAATGAAACAACTACTCACAGCAATAATAATTTCACTGGCTATTGCGGCATGCTCTAACGACGATAAGTTCAGCATATCGACAGCCGACAAACTGACCTTTGCCTTAGATACGGTAAAGATGGACACAGTGTTCTCCAAAGTGCCAGCCCCCACAAAGTCGTTCTGGATATACAACCGCTCAAGCGCAAGCATACGTTGCTCAAAGGTTATGTTGGAGCAAGGCAACCAAACAGGCTTCCGCGTGAATGTTGACGGAGAGTTTCTCTCGCCAGAGAAAGGCTATGCGCTGACGGATATAGAAGTCAGGAAAGGCGACTCTATCAGGGTATTTGTGGAAATAACAAGTCCTGAGCAAGGGCAGTTGTCTCCAAAGTTGGTGTCAGACAACCTTGTCTTCAACCTTGAAAGCGGAGCGCAGCAGAAAGTGAACCTCAACGCGTGGTCATGGGATGCAGAAAGAATAACAAACCTCGTGGTTAAAGGTGAGCATACGCTGTCTGCCGGAAAACCGATAATCATCTACGGCGGCATAAAGGTGGATTCTGCCTCTACATTATATATTAATGAAGGAACAACGATATATTTCCACGACGGTGCGGGCATCGATGCTTACGGAAAGGTAATATCAAAAGGAACAGCGGAAAGACCTGTCACCCTTCGCGGCGACCGTCTTGACAGGATGTTCGATTATCTGCCTTACGACCTTGTCAGCGGCTTGTGGAAAGGCATACATCTGTACAGCAGTTCGATGGAAAACGAGATAACCTTCACCGATATCCATTCCACCTACGATGGTGTGGTCTGCGACTCGTCATCCCTCGACGACCTGAAGCTTGACCTTGCTTATAGCACCATCCACAACTGCCACGGCTACGGACTAAAGGCAACACATTCGGTGGTCAACGTGACGGCATCACAGATAACCAACAGTTTTTACGACTGTGTTAGTGCCAACGGCGGCTTTGTAGGAATAACCAACTGCACCATTGCACAGTACTACCCGTTCGGCAACTCACTGCGTGGCATGGCGTTAAGATTTACCGACCAATGCAACACTCCGCAACAAGTGTCTTATTTAGGCGTCAACGGATTCCTGTGTATAAACACAATAATAACAGGATTTGATAACGATGTCATAATGGGAGAAATGAATGACACCACAAACACCTACGGCTATAAGTTCCAAAACTGCGTACTCACAACGCCGGAGGTGCAGGGCGATTCCGTTCATTTTGAGAATGTGCAGTGGAAAGGCGCCCTCGCAGACAGCACATTTGTGCTTATTTCCCACGAGACACAGCACTATGACTTCCACCTTGACACATTATCCTGTGCCGTAGGAGCTGCTGAAGCAATGTATCTCCCACCACACGACCGCGACGGAAAACCTTATAATCAACAAAAACCAGATATCGGATGCTACTCACTATCAACATCACCGAAAAGCAATACGAAGAGCTTTGCCCGCAGGAAAGAGTTCTGATAGATGCGGCTAAAGAGGCTACACAGTGCTCTTATGCACCATACTCAAAGTTTAACGTGGGCGCTGCCGTGGAACTTGAAGACGGCACTATCGTAAAAGGCGCAAACCAAGAGAATGCTGCCTTTTCTGTAACACTATGCGCAGAGCGCACAGCGATATTCGCCGCACAAGCATCAGCGCCCGAAAAAGCAATAACAGCCATTGCCCTCGCCGCAAAAACCGTTCATCCGGGAGAAGGCGATATCCCCACATTCCAGAAAAAACCCGTCTCACCATGCGGCTCCTGCCGACAGGTTATAACAGAAATGGAGCAGCGTTACCGCCGCCCCATTCGTATATTGATGTATGGTGAGGAAGTTATATACATAGCAGAGACAATCAAAGACCTCCTCCCCCTTTCGTTTACGGAATATTGAATAATGAGTAATGACTGATGACTAATGAGTAATGACTCTTCAAAATTAAGTATCAATGATAGATACATTAGCGGCTGCAATGACATAACAATCATTGCAGCCGCTAAACTTTTGTGTAGTACACATCTATAAGTAAATGAGCACCGAATTAATCAATAATCAATAATCAATAATAATTAATCAATAATCAATAATAATTAATCAATAATAATTAATCAATCATATCATTTACAGTGTCTGCTTCACCTCAATCTCAGAGAATGTTTCGATAATGTCGCCAACCTGTATGTCGTTGAAGTTGACGAGCGAGATACCGCACTCGAAGTTTGTAGCTACCTCCTTGACATCGTCCTTGAAACGCTTCAGGGCGTCGATCATACCGGTATGGATGACGATACCGTCACGGATGACGCGAGCCTTGTCGGAGCGGTGAACCTTACCCTCCACAACATAAGCGCCGGCAACAGTGCCAACCTTTGAAATCTTGAACACCTCGCGAACCTCAACATTGGCAGAGAAGACTTCCTTCTTAACCTTGTCGAGCATACCTTCCATTGCGGCGCGTATATCGTCGATGGCGTCATAGATGACAGAGTAAGTATTTATTGACACGCCTTCGCGCTCAGCAAGCGTACGAGCGGCGGCAGAAGGACGTACCTGGAAGCCCACAATCATCGCGTTGTTAGCGGCGGCAGCCATCATGACATCATTCTCAGAGATCTGGCCCACAGCCTTCAGGATGACATTAACCTGAATCTTCTCTGTTGAGAGCTTGATGAACGAGTCTGACAGAGCCTCGATAGAACCGTTAGTGTCACCCTTGACAATAAGGTTGAGCTCATGGAACTCACCGAGAGCGATACGATGTGCAATCTCTTCGAGAGAGAGAGTCTGGGTAGTGCGCAGACTCTGTTCACGCTGAAGTTGCAGACGCTTAGAAGCAATCTCCTTAGCCTCCTGCTCAGTATCCATAACATGGAGCGAGTCGCCAGCAGTAGGCGCACCGTTAAGACCGAGGATTGTAGCAGCCTGTGCAGGACCTACATTGTCAATCTTCTGGTTACGCTCGTTGAACATGGCCTTGATACGACCGTAAGAAGTGCCCGCGATAACATAGTCGCCGACCTTCAATGTTCCATTCTGAACAAGTACGGTAGCCACATAACCACGACCTTTGTCGAGTGAAGACTCGATGATAGAGCCTGTGGCCTTACGGTTAGGATTAGCTTTCAGCTCAAGCATCTCGGCCTCGAGAAGCACTTTCTCCAAAAGGTCTTCCACGCCGACACCCTTCTTTGCCGAAATCTCCTGACACTGGTATTTGCCGCCCCAGTCCTCAACAAGGAGGTTCATCTGTGAGAGGTCCTCACGAATCTTATCTGGATTAGCGCCTGGCTTATCAATCTTGTTGATGGCGAACACCATCGGCACGTTGGCAGCCTGTGCGTGAGCGATAGCCTCCTTGGTAGTAGGCATCACAGAGTCGTCGGCAGCGATGATAATGATTGCGATATCTGTCACCTGAGCACCGCGGGCACGCATGGCAGTAAACGCCTCGTGACCAGGAGTATCAAGGAAGGTTATGCGACGACCATCATCTAATTTCACATTGTAAGCACCAATATGCTGGGTGATACCACCCGCCTCGCCTGCGATAACATTTGCACTACGGATATAGTCGAGCAGAGAAGTCTTACCATGGTCAACATGTCCCATCACAGTAACCACAGGAGCGCGGGCTATAAGGTCTTCCTCATTGTCCTCCTCCTCGATGATTGCTTCCTGAACCTCAGCTGAGACATACTCCGTCTTAAAGCCGAACTCCTCAGCAACGAGGTTGATAGTCTCTGCCTCAAGACGCTGGTTGATAGATACCATAATGCCGACAGACATAAGAGTTCCGATAACCTGATTTACTCCTATGTTCATCATTGTTGCCAAGTCTGACACCGTAACGAACTCTGTAAGCTTCAAAACTTTGCTCTCAGCATTCTCCGCAGCCGCCTGCTTTGCCGCCTGTTCTGCTACTGCCTCACGCTTGTCGCGGCGGTACTTGGCAGCGTTCTTGTTGGTCTTGTTCTTAGAGGTAAGACGTGCCAAAGTCTCCTTTACCTGACGTGCTACGTCCTCTTCATTAACCTCTGGAGCCGATTTGCCCTTCGCCTTGTTCTTCTTGCCCTTGTTGTTCTTGCCTGCAGGCTGCTGGTTATTCGCCTGTTTCGCTGCCTGGGTTATGTCAACCTTGTTGTTCTTGATGCGCTCGCGTTTCTTCTTGTCGCCGCCACCATTACCATTCTGGCGTTGCTGCTGAGCCACCTTCGCCTTTTCCTCACGCTCCTTGCGCTTCTCCTCCTTAGACTTTTTCTTAGGACGAGTGCTGGAATTAATAGACGAAAGGTCTATCTTGCCGAGAATCTTCGGACCCTCGACCTGTGGCTCTTGCTCGCTAACCACTGCCTCTTGCGGAGCAGCAGGAGCTTCAGGAGCCTTCTTCTCCTCAGCAACAGAAGCTTCCGACTTTGTTTTTGGTTTAGAGCCTTTCTCTGCCATTGCCAAAGCCTCAGCCTTCGCCTTGGCGAGAATCTTTGCTTCCTGAGCAGCCTTCACTGCCTGTGCCGCAGCCTTCGCTTTGGCAAGAGCTTCGGCGGCAGCCTTTGCCTTCGCCTCCTCTTCTGCCCTTGCTGCAGCCTCTTCCTTTGCTTTTGCTTTCTTGCCGTCGAGGTCGTCAAGGTCTATCTTGCCGACGACGGTATATTCCTGTTTGTTCTCAACAACAGGCTCCGGCTTACGCTTTTCCTTCTTCTCCTTCGGCTTAATAAACTGCTCGGCCTTTGCCTTTGCAGCCGCGTCGCTACCGAACTCCCTTCTCAGGGCGTTCTCCTGCGCCTCGTTAAGTTTCGGGTTCTCGCTGACTTCTCCGTCAACAAGGTTTTTCTTCTGGAGGAATTCAACAGCTCGTTCACGACTGATGTTGAGGTCAGTTATTATATTTGCTAATCTTATTGCCATAGGCCTCCTCACCCCCATGCTCCTCAGACAATTTTTAAGTATGAGGTACTAAGTACAAAGTATTAAGTATGATTTGCTTTTGAAATCTCAATCTGCATATAGGTAATCATACTTTGAACTTTCCTCTATCAGATAGACAATGATGTCTCTGACTGTAAGGAAGAAACTTACTACTTTAGTACTTAGTACTTAAAAATGAGAGGAGAGTGATACATTTTGTAGGGGGTATTATATCACTGTATAGTTGATATGTATTTAGGTGAAATTTATAGAACCCACCTTTATTCAAATTCCGCTCTGAGGATCTCGAGTATGTGGTCAACAGTCTCTTCTTCAAGGTCTGCCTTGTTTATAAGCATCTCGCGAGGAGCGTTGATGACCTGCTTAGCTGTATCAAAGCCGATAGACTTGATAGCGTCGATAATCCACTGGTCGATTTCGTCGTTGAACTCGTCGAGGTAGATATCCTCTTCCTCCTCTCCTTCTGGAATATCGCGGAACACGTCGATGGTATATCCTGTGAGCATAGAGGCAAGCTTGATGTTAGCGCCATTACGGCCTATCGCAAGTGACACCTCTTCCGGACGAAGGTAAACCTCAGCCTTCTTTGTCTCCTCGTTAAGCGATATGCTTGAAATCTGCGCTGGAGCAAGCGCACGCTGTATGAAGAGCTTAGTGTTTGTAGTGTAGTTTATGACATCCAAATTCTCGTTGCATAGCTCACGGACGATGCCATGGATACGAGCGCCTTTCACGCCCACACAAGCGCCAACAGGGTCTATGCGGTCATCATAGCTCTCCACTGCAATCTTAGCGCGCTCACCCGGCAGGCGGGCGATGTTGTGAATGGTGATAAGACCTTCAGCAATCTCAGGAACCTCGTTCTCAAGAAGACGGCGAAGGAAGTCCGGATGTGTACGGGAAACGTAAACCTTAGGGTTGTTGTTATCGTTTGTCACCTTATATATTACCGCGCGCACGCTATCACCCTTGCGATAGTTGTCGCGAGATATCTGTTCTGTCTTAGGGAGGAGAAGCTCGTTGTTCTCGTCGTCGATGAGCAGCACCTCACGCTTCCATGTCTGGTAAACCTCCGCCGATACTATCTCGCCCACACGGTCCTTGAACTTGTTGTACTGGCTTTCGTGCTCAAGGTCGAGAATCTTTGATGCGAGTGTCTGACGGAGAGTGAGGATAGCACGACGGCCGAAACGGTTGAAGTCGATAGGCTCACTGACATCCTCGCCCACCTCATAGTCAGGCTCAATCTTCTGTGCCTCGCTGAGTTCTATCTCCTTGTTCTCGTCTTCCACCATTCCGTCGGCCACTACCACACGGTTACGATAGATTTCAAAGTCACCCTTGTCAGGGTTCACAATAACTTTAAAGTTCTCGTCAGAGCCATAGATACGCGCTATGACACTGCGGAAACTGTCTTCCAACACACTCATCAGAGTAGTGCGGTCAATGTTCTTCGTCTCTTTGAACTCCTTAAAGGTGTCCACCATAGAGACTGTGTTGTCGGTTTTCTTTGCCATATTATTGTTTTATTATATATCCTATCTATCTCTCCCCTTAGGGGCTTAGGGGACCGACTTAAAACTTCAAGAGATACTTGCAGTATTTCACCTCTGCAACCTTGAAATCGTGGTCCACCTCTTCTATATGAGGGCGCTTCTCCCCTTCTCGCTTTACCTTTTCCTCAACGGTAACGGTGAAGTTTCCGTCGGCAACATCCTTCAGTATGCCTCTGTATTTCTTGCCATCGGCGGCAAGCACCTCCACATCCTTGCCCACATGACACTGGTACTGCTCTATCACCTTGAAAGGCTGTCCGATGCCTGCCGAGCCTACCTCGAGTTCAAAGTCTTCCTGCTCGCGGTCGAAATGGTCCTCAATAAAGCGCGAGAGTTCCACGCAGTCTTCAATCCACACACCGTCGGCATGGTCTATCTCCACCACGATACGGTTGTCTGCATTCACTTCAACGTCAACGAGGAAATAGTCTGTCTCCTCAAGCCACTGGTTTACGATGTCGGTTACGATTTGTTTTGAAATCATTATTACATATTTTAAAAAATCAAGAATGAGAAGCCCTCTTGTGAGTGCTCCTCATTCCACTGAACGGGTGCAAAGGTATTACTTTTTCTTTAACTATGCAAACTTTTTGGGCTTTTTGTGCAAAGATTTGCTTATTTTTCAGAAATATACGATAGAAAATGCTAACTTTGCACCGAATTTAACAAAAACTACAAATCATTCAACATAAGTAGGTGTATTTTTTGTCACTTGCTTATCTTGTAATTTTTTTTGATTACTTACTTATGACTAAACAGTTAAAAAAGGTAATTGTACTCGGTTCTGGTGCCCTGAAGATTGGACAAGCAGGCGAGTTTGACTATTCTGGTTCACAGGCCCTCAAGGCCTTGCGCGAAGAAGGTATCAGCAGTGTACTCGTAAACCCTAACATCGCTACCATCCAGACTTCTGAAGGTATCGCCGACAAGGTTTATTTCCTTCCGGTAAACACTTATTTCGTTACTGAAATCATCAAGAAAGAACGTCCTGACGGCATCCTTCTCGCCTTCGGTGGACAGACAGCGCTCAACTGCGGTACTGAACTCTATCTCAACGGCACCCTCAAAGAGTATGGCGTGCAGGTATTGGGAACATCCGTGGAGGCAATCATGGACACTGAAGACCGCGACCGCTTTGTGAAGAAGATGGACGAGGCGGAGCTGAAGACTCCGGTAAGCCACGCTGTTGAGTCTATGGAGGCTGCGCTCAACGCTGCCCATGAGATAGGCTTCCCTATCATGATTCGTTCTGCCTACGCTCTCGGCGGTCTCGGCTCTGGCATCTGTCCTGACGAGAAGACCTTCAAGGAGTTGGCAGAAAGCGCATTCACCTTCGCACCACAGATTCTTGTTGAGGAGTCGCTGAAGGGATGGAAGGAGATAGAGTTCGAGTGCATCCGCGATGCTAACGATCACTGCTTCACCGTCGCTTCTATGGAGAACTTCGACCCGCTCGGCATCCACACCGGCGAGTCTATCGTCGTTGCTCCTACCTGCTCACTCTCTGACGACCAGGTTAAGATGCTCCAGGCTATAACTATCGACTGCGTTCGCCACCTCAACATCGTCGGCGAGTGCAACATCCAGTTCGCATTCAACGCAGAGACCAACGATTATCGTATCATCGAGATTAACGCTCGTCTGTCTCGTTCTTCAGCTCTTGCCTCAAAGGCCACTGGTTATCCTCTTGCTTTTGTCGCCGCAAAGATTGCTCTCGGCTACACTCTCGACCAGATTGGCGAGATGGGCACACCTAACTCAGCTTATGTTGCACCACAGCTCGACTATATGATTTGTAAGATTCCTCGTTGGGACCTTACCAAGTTCTCTGGCGTCAGCCGCCTAATAGGCTCTTCTATGAAGTCTGTCGGCGAGATTATGTCTATCGGCCGCTCTTTCGAAGAGATGATGCAGAAGGGCCTCCGCATGATTGGCCAGGGCATGCACGGCTTCGTGGGCAACGACCATACCCACTTCGACAACCTCGACGAGGAGCTCGCAAACCCAACAGACCTCCGTATCTTCGCCATCGCTCAGGCTCTCGAAGAAGGCTATTCTGTAGAGAAGATTGAGCAGTTGACAAAGATTGACGTTTGGTTCCTCGAGCGTCTGAAGCACATCGTTGACCTCAAGGCAGAGCTGCTCAAATACAATAAGCTTGAGGATATTCCTGTAGAACTGCTCCGCGAGGTGAAGATAGCAGGTTTTTCCGACTTCCAGATTGCGCGCTTCGTGCTGAAGCCAGAGGGCAATATGGAAAAGGAGAACCTCGCCGTTCGCAACTACCGCAAGTCTATCGGCATCGTTCCTTCCGTTAAGCGCATCAACACTGTCGCTTCAGAGCATCCTGAACTTACGAACTATCTCTACCTTACTTACAATCCTACTGCTGCCTTCCACGACAGCGAGTTGGACTACAGCAAGGAACTGCCAGTGAACCACGACATACAGTTCAACACAGACAAGTCTGTTGTCGTTCTCGGCTCAGGCGCTTACCGCATCGGTTCTTCCGTAGAGTTCGACTGGTGTTCAGTCAACGCCATCAACACAGCGCGCAAGCTTGGTTATAAGTCTATAATGATTAACTATAACCCAGAGACCGTTTCTACCGACTACGACATGTGCGACCGTCTCTATTTCGATGAGCTTTCTTTAGAGCGCGTGCTCGATGTCATTGACCTTGAGAAGCCTAACGGCACTATCGTCAGCGTGGGAGGACAGATACCTAACAACCTCGCGATGAAGCTTCACCGCCAGAACGTGAACATCCTCGGTACTTCGCCAGTGAACATCGACCGTGCTGAGAACCGCGACAAATTCTCTGCCATGCTCGACAAGCTCGCCATCGACCAGCCGGCATGGCAGGCGCTCACATCTATGGACGACATCAAGGACTTCATCAAGAAGGTTGGCTACCCTGTTCTTGTTCGTCCTTCATACGTGCTCTCAGGAGCGGCTATGAATGTCTGCTACGACGACGAGCAGTTGGAGCGCTTCCTCAATATGGCTACCGAGGTGAGCAAGGAGTTCCCTGTGGTGGTTTCACAGTTCATGCAGGACACTAAGGAGATTGAGTTCGACGCTGTTGCCGACAAGGGCGAGATTGTTGAGTACGCTATCTCCGAGCACGTGGAGTATGCCGGCGTACACTCTGGCGACGCCACAATGATGTTCCCAGCACAGCACATCTACTTCTCTACCGTACGTAAGATTAAGCAGGTGGCACGTGCCATAGCCAAGGAACTCAACATCTCTGGTCCGTTCAACATACAGTTCCTCGCTAAGAACCTAAGCCTGAAGGTTATCGAGTGTAACCTCCGCGCGTCACGCTCTTTCCCATTTGTCAGCAAGATTCTCAAGCGCAACTTCATCGAGACAGCCACAAAGATTATGCTCGGTGCTGAATACTCACGCCCAGACAGAAGCGAGTTCGACATCGACCGCATCGGCGTCAAGGCGTCACAGTTCTCTTTCGCACGCTTGCAAAACGCAGACCCTGTTCTCGGCGTCGATATGTCGTCAACAGGCGAGGTTGGTTGCATCGGCGACACCTTCGAAGAGGCTCTCTTGAACTCAATGATTGCCACCGGATATAAGATTCCTTCAAAGGAAAAGGCGATAATGATTTCTGCCGGTTCTGCCAAGGAGAAAGCGATGATGCTTGACGCTGTAAT
>JABUUE010000011.1:56304-84583 GCA_021443335.1 Bacteroidaceae bacterium | reverse complement strand
AATCTACACAATAAAAACTCTCAAAAATGCCTCAAGCTAATTTATAGAACCCACCTTTATATAGTCAACAAAAGAATATTTGTATAAATGTTTCTCGTCAGTGTCATGGTCTTCCCTGTTTTCCTCTTTCCATAAAGACTTGTCAAAAGCAGGGAAAAACGCATCGGCATTTTCTGGCGTGTCGTCAATCTCTGTCAGACACAAGCGGTCAGCCTTTTCAATCATTGCTTTGTATAATTGCTCACCGCCGATGATGAACACATTATCTTCGCTGCAGGCCTCAAGTGCTGTTTCTATTGAGTTATACACCTCCGCTCCATCAAATGTCAGGTTGGTGTTTCGCGAAACAACAATGTTCCTTCTGTTGGGCAATGCTCCTTTGGGCAGAGATTCGAATGTCTTTCTGCCCATGATTATCGTGTTGCCTGTTGTGAGCGCCTTGAAGCGTTTCAGGTCGTTTGGTAACCAGTATATCAGTTTGTTCTGAAAACCAATGGCGTTATTCTTTGCCACTGCCGCAATAATGTTTATCATACCGAAACCTCCGCCTTGATATGTGGATGTGGATTATAGTCAACGAGTTCAAAATCCTCATATTTGAAAGAAAAGATGTCTTTCACATCAGGATTGATGAGCATCTTCGGGAGCGGACGCGGCTCACGGGTAAGTTGCAGTTGCGCTTGCTCCAAATGGTTGAGATATAAGTGAGTATCGCCTGTTGTGTGGATAAACTCGCCACATTCCAAGCCTGCACATTGCGCCATCATCTGAAGCAAGAGAGCATAAGATGCAATGTTGAAAGGAACTCCAAGGAAAGTGTCTGCCGAGCGTTGGTACAACTGAAGGGAGAGTTTGCCGTCTGCAACATAAAACTGGAACATGCAGTGGCAAGGTGGCAATTTCATCTGGTCGATATCTGCCACATTCCAAGCGCTGACAACCATACGGCGTGAATCTGGATTGTTCTTTATCAGATTCATCACATTGCTTATTTGGTCGATTGTGCCGCCGTCGTAATCCGGCCATGAACGCCACTGATGACCATAAACTGGACCGAGGTCTCCATTCTCATCCGCCCACTCGTTCCATATTCTCACACCATTGTCTTGGAGATATTTCACATTTGTATCTCCTGCCAAGAACCACAGAAGTTCGTGGATTATAGACTTCAAGTGGAGTTTCTTTGTTGTGAGCAACGGAAAACCGTCAGCCATGTTGAAGCGCATCTGATGGCCGAAGACAGACTTCGTGCCTGTGCCTGTACGGTCGGTTTTCTCTATGCCTTCCGTTATTATTCTGTTTAGCAGATTCAGATATTGTTGCATATTGTCTGTTTTTTATGGAATTGTCAGCTTGTATGTGTCGTAAGCAATAGTTCTGCAGCCGTAACTTTCTTTTGAAAACACTAAACTTTCGTTGAAAGATTTGCCGCCGTTTTCAGAAGATGTTCCATAGTCAAAGTATTTCTTTGTCTTGAAAACATCCAAGAGATAATCAATGATAAGCTCGTTACAATGATATTTATTACCCTTTTCCGAGGAAGCGACATACTGAGTGTGAACGCAAGTGTCTGTTACATAAAGCACTACCCCACTTAGAACCTCACCGTCTTTCATTGTCGTAAACAATCTGATATTGTCCGGGAAACGGCTGTGCAACAGTTCTATTTCGCCGACGGAATGCACGGGAGTTGTGTTATATTTGTTGTGGAGAGTGGCGCTCAATATCTGCCAGAAGGCGGCGTAATCATCACTCTCAACTATTTCAACGCCATTCCGTTTTGCCACTTTCAGCGTAGAGAAACGACACGAGCGAAAGGGAATCCGGTTAGTGAAATCTATGGAGCAAGCCGCCTCACGCTTCATCAATTGCGCGTTGAGCACATTATGCAGAGCGTACAAATCTTCCTCCGACGGCGTTTTGTGGTAAATATGCGGAACAGCCTTGTAAGCGAGTTCTGAAATGTTGTTCTCCTTCAAGAAATCGCGTAGCGACTCAAACATTCCGCAAACCTTGCTCAATGTAGAGTGATTTCCCATCACAAGCCCGCCGTAGGTCAGACCTTGGTGAGAATACATAACCATCTTTCCGTCAGCGTTTTCCGTAATATTGGCTGGCAGCAGACCAAGGAGTTCTCCGTCCATGTAAAACATCAGGGAGCGGTCGGTGAAGCGATCGGAATGATAGTCCATATAATCACGAAAGAACAGGAAACTCCCGTTCTTCGACTTGCGGACAAAATAATCCCATTCCTGCTTTCGCTCCGGATTATATGTTACAATGTTCAATGAACTCATCATAGTCTCTAATGTAATCTTCTTCTTCAAACATTCCGTCAGTTACCACCAGACAAACAGCTCCCGAAGAGAAATCATGAAGTTCCCGCCAGACACCACCACCTATAAGAACAGCCTGATATGGGTGGTTTAGTAGTATCTCCGTCTTCTCCTTGCCGTCATCAAGTGTCAGGGTGAAGCAACCGCTAACGGCAAGCACTAACTCGCGTTGTTTCTTATGGGCATGACCGCCACGACATTCGCCAGCCGGCACATCGTAAGTCCAATAAACGCGCTTGATGTCAAACGGCACCTCTTTGCCGTTCTCCACCACTGTCAGACTGCCTCTTGTCGGCTCTGTTATTTTCGGAAGGCTTACAATTGAAACATTCATTTCTTTCCCATTCTCTTTTTGATGACGAAAAACAGTATTACCACGGCAAGGATTGAGAATATTATAATCTTCATCTCGCTATCGTACATTTTCAGCACGCCCTGCAGTTCTTCCCAAGAAACCACGCTGTGCAGATACCATCCGAGAGCGGCGAGAATGCAGTTCCAGATACCGGCGCCGAGCGTTGTGTAGCCAAGGAAGACAAAGAAATTCATCTTTGACAGACCTGCGGGCACAGATATCAGCTGACGAATAACGGGAATCAGTCTGCCCGTCAGTGTTGCTGCCACACCGTGCTTGTTAAAGTAGTCCTCACTCTTTTTCACCTTTTCCTCATTGAGCAGGCAAAGATGTCCGATTTTGCTATTTGCGAAAGCGTAAACAATGGGGCGACCGAGGTAGTAACTTGCCACATAGTTGATGATTGCGCCGATATCCGCGCCTAATGTGGCGAATATCACAATAAGAAAAACATTCAGTTCTCCTGCCGCGGCTTTGAAGGCTGCGGGAGCAACCACAAGTTCAGACGGAAAAGGAATGATACTGCTTTCAAGTATCATTCCAAGTGTTACCGTCCAATAGTTCAGATTTTCAAAAATCCAGTTTGCTAATTCGTGCATTGTTATTAGTTGCCTTTCGGTTTCCAAGAATCCTTCAGGCCAACAGTCTTGTTGAAGATTAGATGTTCTGGTGTTGAATCGTAGTCCAAGGTGTAGTAGCCGATGCGCTGGAACTGCAGATAGTCGAGCGGTTTGCGTGTGCCGAGCCACTTCTCCACATACGCCTTCTTTATCTCGAGAGAGTCCGGATTGAGGAATGGGCGCATCGCTTCAATGCCGCGTACATCGCCGTGCTCCTTTGAGTAGGCTGAAACCTCGTCGCGAGGATTCTCCACAAGCCAGAGGCGGTCGTAGTTGCGCACCTCCGCTTCAAGGCAGTGGCGGCAGCTGACCCAATGGATTGTCTTGCCCTTAATCTTCATGTTGCAGTTCGCCTCGCCGGTCTTTGTCTCTGGGATGAGTTCCGCGTAAATCTCAACGATATTTCCATTGTCATCCTTCTTGCAGCAGTTTTCTTCCGGACAACGGATGATGTAAGAGTTTTTGAGTCTCACCTCCTTGCCTGGACCGAGGCGGAAGAACTTCTTTGGAGCGTCTTCCATAAAGTCCTCGCGCTCAATCCACAGTTCGCGGCTGAACTCTATCTCGTGAGTTCCGTCAGCCTCATTCTCCGGATTGTTAATAGCGTTGTAAACCTCAACGGCATCTTCTGGGAAGTTAGTGATAATGAGTTTCACCGGGTCAACCACAGCACTCACACGCTGGGCGCGCTTGTTAAGGTCGTCACGCACAGCGCTTTCAAAAAGCGACATCTGGTTGAGGGCGTCAAACTTTGTATAGCCAATCTTGTCAATGAAAGCGAGAATGCCTTCCGGTGAATAACCGCGACGGCGATAACCGCAAATAGTCGGCATACGAGGGTCGTCCCATCCGTTCACCACCTTGTTCTTCACCAGTTCCAAGAGGTTGCGCTTTGAAAGCAAAATATGGGTGAGATTCAGCTTGTTGAACTCTGTCTGTCGCGGACGGTTGTCGTCAAGAGGCTTGTCATCGCCGCCAACCTGCTTTGCCCAATCTACAAAAAGGTCATAGAGCGGACGGTGACTGACAAATTCAAGCGTGCAGAGTGAGTGTGTCACGCCTTCCCAATAGTCACACTGGCCGTGAGTGTAGTCGTACATCGGATAAGCGTTCCATGTAGAGCCTGTGCGCCAGTGTGGCATGTTGAGCACGCGATACATTATCGGGTCACGGAAGTGCATGTTCGGACTTGCCATGTCAATCTTTGCGCGTAGAACCATTTTTCCTGGCTCAACATTGCCCGAGTTCATCTCGTTGAAGAGTGCAAGACTTTCCTCTACCGGGCGGTCGCGATAAGGGCTGTTCTGTCCAGCCTGTGTAGGAGTGCCTTTCTGAGCGGCTATCTCTTCTGCCGACTGCTCATCGACATAAGCCTTGCCTTCCTTTATCAGAGCCACAGCAAGGTCCCACAACTGCTGGAAATAGTCTGATGCGTAAAGCAGTGCGCCCCACTTGAATCCGAGCCACTCTATGTCGCGCTTTATAGCCTCAACATACTCTGTGTCTTCCTTTTGTGGGTTGGTGTCGTCCATACGAAGGTTGCACACACCGCCATATTTCTTTGCTATTCCGAAATCCAGTGCTATCGCCTTGGCGTGACCGATGTGGAGGTATCCGTTAGGCTCTGGCGGGAATCGCGTCTGCACTTTTCCCCCGTTTCGTCCCTCGGCAAGATCGTCCTCCACCATCTGCTCAATAAAGTTAAGACTTCTCTGTTCTTCCGTGATGTTTATGTCCGTTTCAGTCATAAAAATAACTTTTTGCCAAAAAAATTTGGCAGTTTCATTAAAAGTATATAATTTTGCAGCATGAAGGTTTCGCAAATTTTCTTTTTTCATAGCGAAACCGTTATCAGAGGCCGACTCGTCCTGAGTCGGCCTCACTTGTGTTTAATAAGCAAACAGCGGATAATCCTTCATTATCTCGTTCACCTTCTGGCGAACACTTGCTATTACGTTCTCGTCCTCTGGAGCGTTGAGAACTTCCTCAATGAGTCCGGCTATTACTACCATAAGGTCCTCCTTTGCACCACGAGTGGTGATGGCTGGCGTTCCGAGACGGATACCTGATGTCTGGAAAGCTGAGCGAGTGTCAAATGGTACGAGGTTCATGTTCACAGTAATGTCGGCTGCCACAAGAGCGTTCTCAGCCATGCGACCGGTCATCTCAGGATATTTTGAGCGGAGGTCAACAAGCATTGAGTGGTTGTCTGTACCGTTTGAAACGATGCTGAAACCGCGCTTGACAAGCTCGTCAGCAAGAACTTTTGCGTTCTTCTTCACCTGCAAAGCATATTCCTTGAACTCTGGCTGGAGAGCCTCGCCGAAAGCAACAGCTTTTGCCGCGATGACATGCTCGAGCGGACCGCCCTGCTGTCCAGGGAAGACTGCTGAGTTGAGCAGTGAAGACATCATGCGCACAACGCCCTTCTTAGTGGTCTTGCCCCAAGGATTCTCGAAATCCTTACCCATGAGGATGATACCACCGCGAGGACCGCGGAGTGTCTTGTGAGTAGTAGAAGTCACGATGTGGGCGTACTTAACAGGGTTGTCGAGCAAGCCGGCAGCGATGAGGCCTGCAGGGTGAGCCATGTCTATCATAAGGAGAGCGCCAACCTTGTCGGCAATGGCACGCATGCGAGCGTAGTCCCATTCGCGAGAGTAAGCAGATGCGCCACCGATGATGAGCTTAGGCTTCTCCTCTGTTGCTATGCGCTCCATCTCATCGTAATCTACGCGTCCAGTCTCCTGGTTAAGGTAGTAAGGCACTGGTTTGTATATCAGTCCTGAAGTGTTCACGAGAGAGCCGTGAGAGAGGTGACCGCCGTGGTTGAGGTCAAGACCCATGAATTTGTCTCCAGGCTGCAGGCAGGCAAGAAGCACAGCCGCATTAGCCTGAGCGCCAGAGTGTGGCTGCACATTGGCGTATTCCGCGCCGTAGAGCTTGCAGATGCGGTCGATGGCAAGCTGCTCCACTTTATCTACCACCTGACAGCCGCCGTAGTGGCGCTTGCCTGGATAACCTTCTGCATATTTATTTGTCAGATAAGAACCCATAGCTCGCATAACCTCGTCGGAAACGAAGTTTTCAGAAGCGATGAGTTCGATACCACGGAGCTGACGCTGGTGCTCCTCCTCGATGAGATTGAAGATTTGATTGTCTCTTAGCATAATTGTACTTTATTTAGTTTTTGTTCTTTTTCGCAATAATGACATTTCACGGTGTCCTCGCCTATCACATGGAACACTGTCTGCATAGGCTCGTTGTTGGTTATGCATTTCGGGTTGTTGCATTTCACAAGTCCGTGCAGGTCATCTGGCAGGTTCACTGTCTTCTTCTCAACAACCTCGTAGTCCTTGATGATGTTAAGCACCACATTCGGTGCCACAACCGACAAGCGAGATATTTCCTCGTCAGAGAAGAAACGGTTCTCCACCTTTATGATACCTTTTTTGCCCACCTTCTTAGAGGCAAAGTTAAGTCCGATGGTTATTGTTCCTTCCGACGTCTCAGGCTTGTCAAGTCCGAGCAGGCTGACAACCTGGAAAGTCTTTCCCGAAGGAATATGGTCGATAACAGTGCCGTTCTCAATGGCGGCAACCATGCGTTCTTTCTTGTTCATAATTTGTGTCTTTTTAGAACTTCCATGAACTCCTTTAATTTACCTTAATACTTTCATAGTCAAAGCCCAGCACATCGGCGAATATTGCTTCGCGGGCGAAGAGACCGTTCTTTGCCTGCTGTATGTAGTAAGCGTGTGGGTCGTCGTCAACATCCTGTGCTATCTCGTTCACGCGTGGCAGCGGATGCAGAATGCGCATATTGTCCTTCACGTTGGCAAGCATGTCGCGGTTCAAGATGTAAACATCTTTCACGCGCTCATATTCCATGAGGTCTGAGAAACGTTCCTTCTGCACGCGTGTCATGTAGATTATGTCAGCGTCGGCGATAATCTTGTCGTTGAATGCCGTGTGCTCCTGAAACCTTATTCCGTGCTCCTTGCAGTACTGTTTGTACTCGTTAGGCATTGCAAGCTCTTTCGGTGCAACGAAATGGAATGTCGGGTTGAAGTGGCGCATAGCCATAATCAGCGAGTGAACCGTTCTGCCATATTTCAGGTCGCCTACGAGATAGATGTTCAGGTTTTCCAATGTGCCCTGTGTCTTGTAGATGCTGTAGAGGTCGAGCATGCACTGTGATGGATGCTGGTGCGCTCCGTCGCCGGCGTTGACGATAGGCACTGGCGAAATCTCCGACGCATACTGCGCTGCGCCCTCAATATGATGCCTCATCACGATGACATCGGCGTAGTTAGCAACCATCAGAATAGTGTCCTTCAGCGTCTCTCCTTTTGTTCCAGAAGTGATTTTCGGGTCGGCGAATCCTATTACCTTTGCGCCAAGTCGGTTGGCAGCCGTTTCGAAACTCAGTCGGGTGCGTGTTGACGGCTCAAAGAAGAGTGTGGCTACAATCTTGTTATTGAGCAAATCCCTGTTAGGACACTTCTCGAACTCCTCTGCCATTTTCAGCATGTAGAGGATTTTCTCGCGTGAGAGGTCGGCTATTGTTACAAAATTTCGCTTATCCATAAAGGTGATGTCTATAAATTTGTGCAAATTTACGATTAAACGAGCGAAAAACAAAATAAATCACATTTATTTTTAGTTACTAATGTTACTAACTTATGTAAGGTTAAGATTAATCCCAAAAAGTTCATTCGAAAAACAACACGTGTCAACATAAACATAAACAAACTTATACATGCTCAAAACGAAAACACTTCACCGCCTTATTTAATGGTAGGCAGAAACACGACATGAGTTGCGCCGACACACATAATGAGTATCGCTGACACAGAACACGAGTTTCACTGATACACGAAAACAAACAAGCGGACAGACGGAACGGACAGGCAGACTATGCAGAACAATTATTCCATTAACCTGAAGCGAAAGAATAGTACGGACTGCACGGCTGCCCTTAAAAGGAGGAAGAGGAGGAAGGCGAACCATAAGGCGTGGTTGCCGTAATAAGGAAAGAGAGTATAGAAGGCGGTGAAGAAGGCCATGCTGCCAGCGAGACATCCCATGAGCATGGCACGCGACTTGGTGAGCCCGATGAACACTCCGTCCCATAGGAAGGCTGCAAAGGCGAGCAATGGGAAACAGGCTATCCAGAAGTGATAGGGCTGCGCGGCGGCTACGATGTGACGGTTGTCGGTGAGCAATGAGAGGAACGGATTGAGAAGAAAGGCGTAGGCTAATGTAAAGATTGCAGCCACTGCCCCACCCCACACGAACACGCGTCGGACAGAAAGCATGAGCATAGCGTGGTCTCGCGCGCCGTAGTATTTCCCTGCAAGAGCCTCACCGGCATTGGCAAAGCCATCCATAAAGTATGAGAAGAGAAGCCAGGTCTGCATAAGCAGAGCGTTTACGGCAAGCACCTCCGTACCTTGTTTGCTGCCTGCGGAAGTGAAGAAAAAGAACACCGACATGAGGCAGAGAGTGCGGAGAAAGATGTCGGCATTGAGCGAGAGGAAGCGTTTCAGAAAACTTTTAACCTCATAATTTCTAACCTTTAATCCTGTAACCTTGGTTCTGCGGTATAGCCACAGTCCGAGGAGCAACGCAAACCACTGTGATAGCATCGTTCCGAGTGCCACGCCTTCCACCTTCATTCCAAATAGATAAACGAAGGCAAGACTTGCGAGGATGTTAAAGATGTTTTGTATGATGGCTATGACCATTGGCCGCTTGGTGTCTTGCATCCCGATAAACCAGCCCGTGAGAGAATATTGCATAAGGACAGCGGGTGCACCGATGACACAGATGCGGAAATAGTTGCACACGAGAGGTTTAACCTCTGCTGACGGCGACATAAGGAATAGCGAAAGAATTTCTATTGGTTTGAAAAGAACAAGAATGGCAATACCGATAGCAAAGGCAATGAGCAAAGAATTGCGCAGGATGGTTGTCGTTTCGCCCCCAGCGCCATACTCCTGCGATGTTAGTCCGCTGGTGCCCATACGGAAAAAGTTGAAAAGCCAGTAGATGCTGGTGCAAATCATTGAACCTACCGACACAGCGCCGATGTATTCCGCCGCGCCCATGTGACCTACAATGGCAGTGTCAACAAGTCCGAGCAGCGGAACAGTGATGTTGCTGACAATGGCGGGGAGAGCAAGGGGAAGGATGGATTCCCCCCCTCTAACTCCCCCCATAGGGGGGGAGAACTGAAAAGTTAGTTTCTTGTTGTTAAAAATCATTTATGCAATGTTAAACGGAGATATAAAGCTAACTTTTCATTCCTCCCCCCTCGTGGGGGAGTTAGAGGGGGGACATTTTATTTAATCTGCAAGCCATCGCGGAAAGCGTTACCTACTTTCTCTCCAACAGCGAGATAGTCGTTGTGAACAGGGTCGAAACTGATTGGCTGCAGCTTTGC
The DNA here is from genome assembly GCA_021443335.1 of Bacteroidaceae bacterium. Classification (GTDB taxonomy): domain Bacteria; phylum Bacteroidota; class Bacteroidia; order Bacteroidales; family Bacteroidaceae; genus Prevotella. The sequence continues at coordinate 74,825 of JABUUE010000011.1, read as the reverse complement.
AGGGTCAATCTTTCCCTTTTCGTTGAGGATGCTGTCGTCGGCAGACACGTTGTGAATCTCGCCAACAAGATGTCCTGTGTATTCGTCATAAGAGACGAGTGTGCATTCGAGTGTCATTGGAAGCTCGGCGATGATAGGAGCGTTAACATACAGAGACTTCTCCTGATGCCATCCTGTCTTCTTGAACTTCTCAGGCTCCTTAGAACCAGTAACAACGCCGACATAGTCGCAAGGGATCATCTGTGGCTTTGTTCCGATGCTTACGGTGAAAGCCTGTGACTGAAGAAGCGACTTCACTGTTACGTGCTCTTTAGAGACACAGAGGTTTATACGGTCAATATTGTCTATTCCACCCCAAGCGGCGTTCATAAGTTGCACCTTGCCGTCACTGTCGTAAGCGGCCAATATAAACACCGGCTGTGGATAAGTCCAAGGTTTTGAACCAAAGTTTTTTCTCATAGTTTATGTTTAAGTAAGTGAATAAATATTGTCGATATATTTTGGTTTATGAGGGCAAAGTTATATCTTTTATGATAATAAACAAAGAAAAGCGGACAAAATTTGACAAATAAATGCAAAAAAGACGAATATTAAATGTAATTTATGTAATTTTGCAATAGTTTTTAATTCTGAAGGTTTTATGCATTCTGAAATTTCCAAACTCCGTAGACAGCTCCACGAGCACAACTACAACTATTATGTAAAGAACTCTCCGCTGATTTCCGACCAGGAATTTGACGCCATGATGCGCCGCTTGCAGGAACTCGAGGCACAGCACCCCGAAATGTTCGACCCCAACTCGCCGACGCAGAGAGTTGGCTCCGACCTGCAAGAGGGTTTTGTGCAAAGAGAGCATAAACATCCGATGCTTTCGCTCGCCAACACATACAACTTTGATGATGTGGCAGACTTCTACGACTCTGTCTCAAAAGGACTGAACGGCGAACCTTTCGAGATTTGCGCAGAGATGAAGTATGACGGTCTTTCCATATCATTAATCTATATAGACGGAAGGTTGTCGTATGCAGTAACCCGCGGCGACGGCGTGAGGGGCGACGATGTGACGCAGAATGTGAAGACGATACGCTCGATACCTCTTGTGGTGGAGGGCGACGACATTCCAAAGGAGTTTGAGATAAGGGGGGAGATACTTATGCCGTGGGAGAGTTTCGAAAGACTGAACAAGGAGCGCGAGGAGCAGGAGGAACCGCTGTTTGCCAATCCGCGAAACGCCGCCAGTGGCACGCTGAAAAGTCTTAACAGCAAGGTGGTGGCTGAAAGAAAACTCGATGCTTACCTCTACTTCCTGATAGGCGCTGACGAGGCAACCCACTACGAGAGTCTGCAGAAAGCGGCGCGATGGGGCTTCAAGATTTCGCAGGGCATAAGGCTATGCAAGACGAAGGAGGAGGTTTTCGATTTCATAAACTACTGGGACAAGGAACGCAAGAACCTGCCTGTTGCCACTGATGGAATAGTGCTGAAGGTGAACTCGCTGAGACAGCAGAAGAATCTTGGCTTTACGGCAAAGTCGCCACGATGGGCAATAGCCTACAAATACAAGGCAGAAAGAGCCTGCACGCGGCTGAACTCCGTATCGTTTCAGGTAGGCAGAACGGGTGCGGTAACGCCTGTGGCAAACATGGATGCGGTGCAACTGTCGGGCACAACCGTTCGACGCGCGACGCTCAACAATGAGGATTTCATCAATCAGTTTGACTTGCACATCGGCGATTATGTCTATGTGGAAAAAGGCGGCGAGATTATCCCGAAGATTGTAGGTGTGGATATTGAACAGCGTCCAATAATTTCGCAGCCGGTAGAGTTCATTAAGCGCTGTCCTGAGTGTGGAGCGACGCTCGTGAAGAAAGAAGGCGAGGCGGCTTACTATTGTCCGAACTCAGACCATTGTCCACCGCAGATTAGGGGCAAGATAGAGCATTTCGTGGCGCGAAAGGCGATGAACATTATGGGCTTGGGCAGCGAGATAGTGGAACATCTTTACAAGAGCGGACTTGTGCGTAACATCGCTGACCTTTACGAACTGCGCGTGGAACAGCTGAACGGCGACGGAAGCAAGCAGAAATCGGCTGAGAACATTGTCAACGCCATTGAGGAGAGCAAGTCAGTGCCGTTTGAAAGAGTGTTGTTTGCTTTGGGAATATCGCAGATTGGCGAAACAACAGCCAAGACTCTTGCCCGCAAATTCAAGTCACTCGACGCGCTGATGGCTGCCGACCTGCAGACGCTGACGGAGGTTGACGGCGTAGGTCAGATTCTCGCTGAGTGCATAATCCGCTATTTCAATGATGAAAATAACAAGGAAATAATAAGCCGACTGAAAGACCACGAATTGAAATTTGAGATTTCGCAGGAGCAGCAAGCATCGCAGACCACGAAATTAGAGGGATTATCAATAGTAATCTCTGGCGTGTTTGAGCAGCACAGCAGGGACGAATACAAGGCTATGATAGAAATGAACGGCGGCAAGAATGTGAGCTCCATAAGCAAAAAGACCTCGTTCGTACTTGCCGGCAGCAACATGGGACCGGCGAAGCTTGAAAAGGCTGCGAAACTCGGCATAAGGATTATCAACGAGAGCGAATTCTTAGATATGATAAAATGAGATACAAGATACTGATACTACTAATTTTATGGACCACAAGTGTTTTCGCTCAGAAGAGTGACGCGCTTGATGATGTGCTTCGCTTTGTGCCAATGGCCACCACCTACACGCTGAAATTGGCAAAGGTAGATAGCCGGAGCGACTGGAAGGAACTACTTGTTAGTACTGCGACGACTGTTGTCGTATGTTGCGGAACGACCTTCGCGCTGAAATACATTATCAAGAAAGACCGCCCTGATGGCAGCGACAACCACTCCTTCCCTTCCGGTCACACTTCGTTTGTGTTTGCCAGCGCACATCAGCTGCACAAGGAGTTTGGCAAGGTATCGCCCTGGATTTCTGTCGGCGGTTATGCGGTGGCGGCATTTGTAGGCGTGGATAGAATTGTCCGCGAGCGTCACGACTGGGTGGATGTGACTGTGGGTGCCGCCATCGGTATCGCTTCAACAGAGTTTGGCTATTGGCTTGGCGAGAAGATTATTGGAAAGAAGAAGAAAAAGGATATGGCTTTGAGCGTGAGCGGCAACCAGGTTTATTTTGCAATGAATTTTTGATAACTTTACTTACCTATGAATGTGGCAATAGTTGGCGGCGGTGCAGCAGGTTTCTTTCTTGCAGTGGTGACGAAGGAGTTGTGCCCGAAATGTCATGTGACGATATACGAGAGTGGCTCAAAGCCTATGCGCAAGGTGAAGGTGTCGGGAGGTGGGCGCTGCAACCTGTCGAACTCTTTCAACGGCGTCAATGACCTAAAGACTGTTTATCCTCGCGGACATAAGCTGATGAAAAGACTTTTCAAGTTGTTTTCGCCAGCAGATGCCCAGCAATGGTGGCGTGAGCACGGAGTGGATTTGGTGACGCAAGACGATGAGTGCGTCTTTCCCGTAACGCAAAATTCGCAGACGGTGATTGACACATTAATTATCAATGCGCAGCGGTTAGGAGTAAAAGTATTGTACGAGACAAGGGTTGAGAGTTTATCGCAGCTGTTGGAGCAATACGATTGTGTCTGCGTGGCGACAGGCGGATTCTCAAAAAACTCTCTGTATGAGGAACTTGCCGCGCTTGGACATAAGATGGTTGAGCCTGTTCCTTCGTTGTTCACTTTCTCTGTTGAAGACGAGTCTCTTCGCTCGCTTATGGGCTTGGTGGCAAACTCGGCAGAACTGAAGATTCCAGGGAGCAAGCTGAGAGCTGACGGACCTTTGCTGATAACACATTGGGGGCTGAGCGGTCCTGCCACTTTGAAGCTGTCAAGCTATGCTGCAAGGTTTCTCGCAGAGAACAACTATCGCTCGCCGGTGAGCGTGAACTGGCTGTACCCCACTCCATTGGCTGATATTGAGCGTCATATTGCCGACTTCATAAAAGCCAATCCGAAAAAGGAGGTTACGCATTGCCCTTTCTCACAAATCCAGAACCGCCTGTGGCAGCATCTTGTGGCAAGAACAGTTAGTGACGGCGGTCGCGGCTCGCAAATCTCGCAGCAATGGGGGAATGTTTCGAATAAGTTCAAGAACAAACTGATAGAAACGTTGACAAACGACATTTACGAAATAGCATCAAGATACAAATTCAAGGATGAGTTTGTGACATCGGGCGGAGTTGACCTTTCGTCGCTGAATGCCAATACATTAGAAAGTAAGTCTGTGGCTGGTTTTTTTTTCGCTGGCGAGGCTTTGGACATTGACGGCGTGACAGGCGGCTTCAATTTTCAAGCCTGCTGGACCACTGCAATGACTGTTGCAAGGAGTTTGGCACAGAGATTGTAATATATTTTGCGTGCTTTTGTTTGAGCACATTCGAATCTTGCATAAAATAGAAAATAGCAAGTTGTAAATAATCAATAATAAATATAAATAGTAATAGTAAATAGTAAATGACAAAATAGTAATTAAGATTATGAACATCAAACCATTAGCAGACCGCGTGCTTATATTGCCAGCACCGGCAGAGGAAAAGATTGGCGGTATAATCATTCCTGATACCGCAAAAGAGAAGCCACTTCACGGCAAAGTTGTTGCTGCAGGCAACGGAACAAAGGACGAGGAGATGATTCTCAAAGAAGGCGACGAGGTGCTTTATGGCAAATATGCCGGCACAGAACTGGAGTTTGAAGGTGAGAAATATATGATTATGCGCCAGAGCGATGTTTTGGCAGTAATCGGATAAAAGATGTCTCCCTCGCTTTGTTGAGGCTTTCAAAAGCAGATAAATAATTCCAAGAACTAATTGTAATTAGAAAATCGTACAAGAGTAAATAAGACTATGGCAAAAGACATTAAATTCAATATGGACGCCCGCGATATGCTGAAGAAGGGCGTTGACCAACTGGCAGATGCTGTTAAGGTGACACTCGGTCCAAAGGGCAGAAATGTTATCATCGAGAAGAAGTTCGGCGCTCCACAGATAACAAAGGATGGTGTGACCGTGGCTAAGGAGATTGAACTGGAGAATAAGTTCGAGAACACCGGCGCACAACTTGTGAAGAGTGTTGCTTCAAAGACAGGTGATGATGCCGGTGACGGTACAACAACCGCAACAATCCTCGCACAGAGTATCATTAATGTTGGTCTGAAGAATGTTACTGCGGGTGCAAATCCAATGGACTTGAAACGCGGTATCGACAAGGCAGTTGCAGCTGTTGTTGACTTCATCAAGAACAACGCAGAGAAGGTTGACGACAACTATGACAAGATTGAGCAGGTGGCTACAGTCTCTGCCAACAACGATCCTGAAATAGGAAAACTCCTCGCAGAGGCTTTCCGTAAGGTTTCAAAGGACGGTGTAATCACTATCGAGGAAAGCAAGAGCCGTGACACTCATATCGGCGTGGTAGAAGGAATGCAGTTTGACCGCGGTTATCTGTCAAGCTACTTCATTACAGATGCTGAGAAGATGGAGTGCGTGATGGACAATCCGCTCATCCTGCTCTACGACAAGAAGATTTCTAATCTCAAAGAGTTCCTCCCTATCCTACAGCCTGCAGCCGAAACTGGTCGTCCACTGCTCGTTATCGCGGAAGATGTTGACTCAGAAGCACTCACTACTCTTGTCGTAAATCGTCTGCGCACAAATCTGAAGATTTGCGCTGTAAAGGCTCCAGGTTTTGGCGATCGCCGCAAGGCTATGCTCGAAGACATCGCTGTGCTCACTGGCGGTGTTGTAATCTCTGAGGAGAAGGGCTTGACTCTCGACCAGGCAACAGTGGAAATGCTTGGTACTTGCGACAAGGCTGTCGTTTCAAAGGACAACACAACAATCGTTGACGGAGCAGGCACAAAAGAGGCTATCGCTGACCGCGTTGCACAAATAAAGAACGAAATAGCAACAACCACTTCAAACTACGACAAGGAAAAGCTTCAAGAGCGTCTCGCGAAACTCTCTGGCGGTGTTGCCGTGCTCTATGTGGGTGCTAACTCAGAGGTTGAGATGAAGGAGAAGAAAGACCGTGTTGACGACGCTCTCTGCGCAACTCGTGCCGCTATCGAGGAAGGTGTTGTTGCTGGTGGTGGAACAACTTACATCCGCGCTCTCGACACTGTAGGTAATCTGAAGGGAGATAATCCAGACGAGCAGACAGGTATCAACATCGTTGTTCGCGCTATTGAAGAGCCATTACGCCAGATTGTGGCAAATGCCGGTGGCGAAGGCGCTGTTGTTGTGCAGAAGGTTCGCGAGGGCAAAGATGACTTCGGCTATAATGCTCGCACAGACAAGTACGAGAATATGCGAGCTGCAGGTATCATCGACCCTGCAAAGGTTGCGCGCGTAGCTCTTGAAAATGCCGCTTCTATCGCAGGATTGTTCCTTACAACAGAATGTGTGATTTGTGACCAGCCTGCACCAGAGCCAGCAATGCCAATGGGCGGAGCTCCAGGAATGGGAATGATGTAAAAATGGAAATAAATATAGACAGATGAAAAAGTTATTTCTATTTCTCCTGACAGCCACAGTCCTCGCTTCTTGCGGAACGTCTTCACAAGTTCCTATTACAGGTCGTACACAGAGACTTATTGTTTCTGATGAGGAGGTTTTAAGTCTTAGCAGTCAGCAATATAATGAATATATGCAGAGTGCGAAAACATCAACAAATGCGGCAAACACCCAGATGGTAAAAAGCTGTGGTCAGAGGTTGGCAAACGCAGTAACAAGCTATCTTACAAACAACGGTTATGCCACCGATGCGCAGAAATATCAGTGGGAGTTTAACCTTGTGCAAGATAATTCTGTAAACGCGTTTTGTATGCCGGGCGGCAAGATTGTGGTTTATGAGGGATTGCTGCCTGTTACACAGGACGAGACTTCGCTTGCCATCGTTATCGGTCACGAGATTGCTCACGCAGTTGCAAAGCATAGCGCTGAGCGACTGAGCAATCAGTTGAAACAGCAGTATGGCACGCAGATTCTCGGCTCAATCATCAGCGGTGTTGGTGCAAGCCAGAATATACAGTCAATAAGTTCCGCTGTGTTTGGTCTCGGCACGCAACTGGGCACTGCCGCTTACGACCGCAAACAGGAGAGCGAGGCTGACCGTCTCGGACTTATTTTTGCTGCAATGGCTGGCTACGACCCTGCAAAAGCCATTCCTTTCTGGCAGCGCATGGCTTCTATAAGCACTGGTGCAGCGAACTCTATCTTCAGTTCTCACCCAAGCGACGAGAAGCGTATCGCCGACATCCAAACTTGTCTGCCAGAGGCACAGCAGTATTACAAGCCTGTTGTTACAACTACCGCGAAAAAGACAACAACAACTACCGCGAAGAAAACAACGACGACAAAGAAAAAGTAATCTTAGATGCACTTACGAGTTATATAAGGGAGTTAATGAACTCCCAATAAAAAAAGTTTAGCCCCTGCTTCATTACAAAATGCTTTGAAGCAGGGGCTAATTTTATCCCATATAATTTTCTATTGAACTTTCCGGGAAAAGACCGAGGTCTTTAGTTTCTCATCATCTTGCGGCTGTAAATGATAATTACAACGAAGCAGAACAAAGGAATAATGAACGACACATTAACTGATGGCAGTCCAAAGAGGATATGTTCTGCGCCGCCAGCGTCCATAATGGCTGCTTGAAGTGGAGGAAGAACGCTTCCACCAAGAATACTCATAATAAGTCCTGCTGCTCCAAACTCGGCGTCGCGGCCGATGTCTTTAAGTCCAATTCCGTAGATGGTGGGGAACATGAGCGACATGCAGGCGCTTACCAGTACAAGGCAGTAAAGTCCAAAACCATTAGTGAAGCCGATAACGCCGCAAACTAATATCAATGCTATCGAGCCAAAGGCAAGCAACATCTTCGCAGGCTCGAAATACTTCATAAGATATGTACAAACGAAACGGAAGATGATGAATGAAGCCATAGCGCAAATGTTGAAGAACTGCGCCTGTTTTGCGGCGTCGCCTTCGTTCATGCCCTGCTCTACGAGATAATATTTGCCATACTGGATGATGAATGTCCAACACATAATCTGTACGCCGACATAGAAGAACTGCGCAACAACGCTCCAAACATAGCGCTTGTTCTTCAAAAGTCGCTTCATGGATGCGCCGATACCTTCCTGTCCGTCAGCAACCTGTGTCTGGGTGTAAGGAATCTTTGTAAACCACAGAACAAGGAAAACAACGGCTATGACAGCGGCAATGAAAAGGTAAGGACCGATTAGTGTGGTCAAATCCTGGTCGCGCAACGATTCAAAAGCGTCTTGTGATAGGTTGGCGCGTTCAGTTGCAGACATAGGAGACAGGTTTGCCTGAATGACATACATTGCCACAAACATTCCTGTAATAGAACCTAAAGGATTGAAAGCCTGCGCCATATTGAGTCGGCGGGTGGCTGTCTCCTCCCCTCCCATTGAAAGGATGAACGGATTGGCCGATGTCTCAAGGAACGACAGACCGCAAGTGAGTATGAAATAAGCGCAAAGGAACGGATAGAAACTACCTGAAAGTTTTGCGGGGAAGAAAAGCAGAGCTCCTATAGCATAAAGTCCCAATCCCATCAGAATTCCTGACTTATAACTGCGCTTCTTGATGAACATTGCAGCAGGAAAAGCCATGCAGAAATAGCCGCCGTAGAATGCCACCTGAACAAGTGTACCTTCGGTGACGCTCATTTTGAAGATTCGTGAGAACGCCTCAACCATCGGATTTGTGATGTCGTTGGCAAATCCCCATAATGCGAAACACGAAGTGATGAGGATAAAAGGTATCAGATAGCTGACACCATTCTTGGTTAACAAACCGTCTTTCTTGTTTTCCATATTATCATCTTATTTATATATCGGACCGAAATTCTGGCAAGCTCTGTAATCGGCTCCTTCCTTGTCCATTCCGAAAGCATTCCATGCTGACGGACGGAAGATGTTCTCGTCCTTTATGTTATGCATGCAGACAGGGATGCGGAGGATGGAGCAAAGTGTGATAAGGTCAGCTCCGATATGTCCGTAAGCAATGGCACCGTGGTTAGCACCCCAAGTGTTCATGACAGAATAAACATCTTTGAAATTGTCCTTTGTCGGGTCAAGACGTGGCGCAAACCAGGTTGTAGGCCATGTTGGGTCGGTGCGTTTGTCGAGAGTGTTGTGAACTTCTGGGGCAAGTTCTACAGTCTGTCCTTCAGCAATCTGCATCACAGGGCCGAGACCGGCAACCATGTTCAGACGGAACATTGTCATTGGCATTCCACCCTTAGAGAGGAAATTGCTTGAGAAACCACCACCACGGAAATAATCGCGGTCGGCAGGCATCCAGTTAGTTGCTTTCAGACAAGCTTCCATATCAGCCTCAGTCATATTCCAAGGTTCCTTGACTGTTGGGTTGCCTTCTGCATCTGTCATGGCTCCAGTGGCGTCGAGAGTTGTCGCGCCAGAGTTGATGAGATGGATAAAGCCGTTGGCCGCGTTGCCTTCCAAATCCTTTCCTGTAACACGCTTAACAGCCTCCGGACTCCAATATGTGCGAATGTCAGAGAACATCACGCCACGGTTTGTGAGCAGGTGGCCGAAGAGCATTGATATACCGTTAAGGAAGTCGTTCTCTGTAGCAAGAACCTTTGCCTCACGGATTCCGTTCCAATCGAAAGATGTGCACATAAGTGCTTCCGGGAAGTCAAAGTTTGGCTTGTAGTCTGTCCATTGACGCTGCCCCTGTACTCCACCAACGATGGCATTATGTCCGAGTGCCTCTTCTTTATAACCCATCTCAAGGAGACGAGGATTACCTTCCATAAGGTCGCGGATAATCATCATACATTTGACGGTAAACTCCCAATCCTGGTCTTTCTCCTCGCGAGTCTTTCCCTTGCCTTTACCATTATAAGGTGTCATGTGAACGCCCTCAATAGGAGTGCGGTCTTCGTTGTAGTCGTGGCCCTCATTTGGCTTGCAATATTTCTCAACCCAAGCCATTGCCTTCTTAAACTCCTCATGGTCATAGATTTCGTAATCCACACGGCGAAGTATCTCAACGAGATCTGCGTATTCAGTGCGCATTCCAAGATAGTTCTGAAGGAAATCGGCGTTGACAATAGAGCCGGCAATTCCCATACAAGTGTTACCGAGAGAAAGATATGACTTTCCGCGCATTGTTGCTACGGCCTGAGCAGCCTTTGCCCAACGAATAATCTTCTCTTGTACATCTGCAGGTATTGTGTTGTCATCAAGGTCCTGAACATCGTGTCCGTAGATGCCAAAAGCAGGAAGACCCTTTTGCGCATGTGCAGCAAGTACGGCAGCAAGATAAACCGCGCCTGGACGTTCAGTGCCGTTAAATCCCCAAACTGCCTTAGGGTATGTTGGGTTCATGTCCATGGTCTCTGAACCATAGCACCAACATGAGGTTACTGTGATAGTAGAGCCTACTCCCTCACGCTCGAATTTCTCCGCGCAAGCCGCAGATTCCGCAACACGACCTATTGTCGTATCTGCAATTACACATTCTACAGGGCTTCCATCGCCATTTTTAAGGGTTGTTTCAATAAGGTTTTTCACTGCGTTGGCAAGATTCATTGTCTTTTCCTCAAGACTTTCACGCACGCCGCCCTGACGACCGTCGATAGTTGGGCGAATACCGATTTTAGGATAACTCATGATATTAAATTTATAATTTGCTGATTTGTGATGTATTAGTTTATGATTTGCAGATGTTATCTGTAATTTGCGCAAATTTATGAAAAGTTTATATTTTTATAAAAAGATAAAAGTGAAAATGTTCGTTTTGTTGAGAAAATCATACTTTTTGGGTATAAAAAGTGCAAAATAATTGATAAAACCATTGCTAAAAAGATGTTTTCAATGTAGTAATTACAATTCTTCAATAAATATTCATAAATTTGCTGCGAAATGTGATTAAGATGGGTTCTACAAATTAGTGCCCACGAGTTAACATATTAAACTATACAAATGAACATGGTTTTACCTGCCGAGTGGGAAGAGCAAGCCTTCGTGCAACTTACCTGGCCAAACAAAAACACTGATTGGGCGCCGTATCTTGACGAGGCGCTTATATGCTATCAAGCTATTGCAGATGCGATACAAAGGTTTGAAACGCTATATGTTTTTGAAGGAGACATCAATGACACTTGGGCTCGCGACCACGCATTCATAACCACACGAGACAACAAAGGGAACAAACTGATAAACGATTTCTGCTTCAACGGCTGGGGATTGAAGTTTGCTGCAAATTACGATAACCTGATTAACCGTAAATTCCGCGATTATCAAGTTGCACATCCTTTGCCAGAAAACGAGTGTCCGGTATCTGATTTCTTCGCAAAATCAATCTATGTGGATAACCTTGACATCGTTCTCGAGGGCGGCTCTATAGAAAGCGACGGAAAAGGAACTATTCTCACCACCGCCGACTGCCTTCTTGCTCCAAACCGCAATAATTATCAGACTAAGGAACAAGCGGAACAAATGTTGAAGGAAAGATTAGGAGCAGAAAGAGTACTTTGGCTTGAGAATGTTGGCTTATCGGGCGATGACACAGACAGCCACATCGACACACTTGCCCGCTTTTGCCCCGACGACACCATCGTTTATATCTATGAGGACGCGGACATAAGCAAACAGTCTTACGGTTTGAAAAGTATGAAAAGCCAATTGGAACAGTTACGTACCAAAGAAGGCAAGTCATATCGACTGTTGCAACTGCCTTTGCCTCACCCTATTGAATATGATGGAGAGGTTTTACCTGCCACTTATGCCAATTTCCTAATTATCAATAACGCAGTATTAGTACCAACATACGGACAGCCAGACCGTGACAGTGAGGCTATTTCGATTATTCAGCAAGCTTTTCCCGACAGGGAAATTATAGGCATTGACTGCCAAGTACTTATCCGTCAACATGGTTCGCTTCACTGCATAACTATGCAATACCCAAAATAACAGTAATGAAAGTAGCAATTATACAACAACATAAAACCGCAGTCATCCAGGAGAATATCTCGCGAATAGATGCTGCGATAAAAGAGGCTGCATCGAAGGGAGCGGAACTCGTAGTGCTGCAAGAACTTCACAACTCATTATACTTTTGCCAAACAGAAGATGTGGATCTGTTTAATCTTGCAGAGCCTATTCCTGGTCCTTCAACTGAACATTTTGGCGCATTGTCAAAAGAACTGAAAATAGTGATTGTCGCTTCACTCTTTGAACGCCGCGCCGCCGGATTATACCACAACACAGCCGTTGTATTTGAGAAAGACGGCACGATAGCAGGCAAATATCGCAAGATGCATATTCCTGATGACCCTGCTTACTACGAGAAATTCTACTTCACTCCCGGCGACTTAGGGTTTCATCCTATAAAAACCTCAGTCGGTGTGTTGGGCGTGCAGGTGTGCTGGGACCAGTGGTATCCGGAAGGAGCAAGGCTTATGGCATTGCAAGGAGCAGAACTTCTTATTTACCCTACTGCCATCGGCTGGGAATCAACAGACACTGACGAAGAAAAGCAACGCCAACTTACTGCTTGGCAAACGGTGCAGCGCGGTCATGCAGTTGCAAACGGTGTTCCTGTCATTGCCGTCAATAGATGCGGTCACGAGGCAGACCCGTCGGGACAAACAAACGGAATACAGTTCTGGGGACACAGTTTTGTTGCCGGTCCTCAGGGCGAAATGCTCTATGAGGCAGGAACAAACGACGAAACAACAATTGTGGAAATCGATATGCAACGTTCAGAGAATGTTCGTCGATGGTGGCCATTCCTACGAGATCGTCGTATTGAGGAATTTGGAGGACTGCAACAGAGATATATTGATAACACAAACCCCATAACTCTTTAACTATCAGTCATTAGTCATCAGTCATTAGTCATCAGTCTTTACTCTTTACTCTTTACTCTTTACTCATTAGTCGTTACTCATTGCATAAATGCCAAACCCTTGTTATATACTCGAAGAAGAATTACTGCGAAAGAATCTTTCACTTATCAGAGAGGTTGCCGAGCGCGCGAATGTTGAGATTATTCTTGCGTTCAAGGCGTTTGCGCTTTGGAAGACATTCCCCATCTTCCGTGAATATATCAGCCACACAACAGCCAGTTCACCCTTCGAGGCGCGCCTTGCCTTTGAGGAGTTCGGCAGTTATGCCCACAGTTTTTCCCCCGCTTACACCGTTGACAATTTTCCCGAATTTAACCGTTGTTCCAGCCATATCACCTTCAACTCCCTCTCTCAGTTCGAGCGCTTCTATCCTGACACTTTGATTTCTGACCATCACATCAGCTGCGGCATCCGTGTCAATCCCGAATATTCGGAAATAGAGACCGACCTTTACAATCCTTGCGCTCCTGGCAGCCGTTTCGGAGTTTTGAATAACGCACTACCAAAAATTCTTCCTGAAGGTATAAAAGGTTTTCATTGCCATTGTCATTGCGAAGACGACTCTTACACATTGGAGCGCACTCTCAAGTATCTTGAGGCGAAGTTCGGCGAATGGTTTCCACAAATTGAGTGGTTGAATCTTGGCGGCGGTCATCTAATGACTCGTAAAGATTATGACATAGAACATCTCATCAACATTCTTAACTCTCTTCACAAACGCCATCCACATCTCCGCATCATACTTGAACCAGGTTCTGCTTTTGCTTGGCAGACAGGTTATTTGCAGTCGGAAGTTGTGGATATTGTTGAGAACCATGGCATTAAAACAGCGATACTTAATGTCAGTTTTGCCTGTCACATGCCAGACTGTCTTGAAATGCCATACCAACCGGAAGTGAGAACTGTAAACACAACCGACAACAGCAGTTCTACAGCAAGGAAAATAAAAGAAGAAGATATAACCACGAATAATACAACCCAAAAATCACTCGTTACGGAGTCTGGGAATTTCCTTTACCGTCTTGGCGGCAATTCCTGTCTTTCGGGCGACTTCATCGGCTTTTGGGAGTTCGACCACGAGTTGACACTTGGTGAGCAAATCATTTTTGAGGACATGATTCATTACACAACCGTCAAGACTCACATGTTCAACGGTGTGTCACATCCCGCCATTGCAATAAAGCATCTCGACGGCAAGATTGAGATACTTCGAGAGTTTGCCTACGAAGACTACAAGAACCGAATGGATTAAAGGAAATAAATTATTTCCCACAACTTATTTGTTAATGAAAGACCTTCTCTACATACAAAAACTTCGCACCCTTCTCCAAATGGAACACGACTCCGAAAAGGAGGAATATCGCAAACAGATGGAGGAGATGGGCGTTAGCCGTAGGGTGAAGCGAGGCATTTGCTGGTGGCCCGTAAGCGTAGGGAGGAGTTACTACAACTCTCTTAACCAGCAGGTTGTGGAGATTTTCAATTCAGGCAATGACGAGGAAGAGATAGAGCACAATTTTGAATACGGAAAACCTGTCTGCTTTTTTCGCACAGAGGAAAAGACACACTATTACAAGCATAACTGCCAAATATCCTATGTTGACGGCAACCGTATGGTTGTTGTCGTACCATCGTCGCAGGCGGTTATTGACTTGCAAAACGCAGAGAACCTTGGCGTGCAGTTATATTTTGACGAGACGAGCTACAAGACTATGTTCCACGCCCTTGACGAAGTGCTCAAAGCCAAGAACACACGCGTTGCCCATCTGCGGTCCGTCTTTTCTGGAAGTGTAAAGCCCGAGAAATGGATGTTCTCTGAGATGAAATTCCCATGGCTTAATGCATCGCAGGAGAAGGCTGTCAACGAGGTTCTATGGAGCAAGGATGTAGCAGTTGTCCATGGACCTCCGGGTACAGGCAAGACAACCACACTCGTGGAGGCTATCTACGAGACATTGCGACGGGAAACACAAGTCATGGTCTGCGCCCAAAGCAATATGGCTGTTGACTGGATAAGTGAGAAACTCGTTGACCACGGTGTGCCTGTATTGCGGATTGGCAACCCCACGCGCGTCAACGATAAGATGCTCTCATATACCTACGAGCGCAAGTTCGAGAGCCATCCAGATTATCCCGAGCTGTGGAATCTGCGCCGCACCATCAGACAGATGAAGGAGCAAAAGAGAAAAGGAGAGAGCCAGCATCAGAAGATTGCGAGACTGCGTGAGCGCGCCGACGAGATAGAGTACAAGATAAAGGCATCGCTGTTTACCGAGGCGCGCGTCGTGGCTTGTACTCTCGTAGGAGCAGATAACAAGCTGCTTATCGGACAGAAATTCCCCACATTGTTTATTGATGAGGCAGCACAAGCGCTTGAACCGGCTTGCTGGATAGCCATTAGAAGAGCAGGAAGGGTTATTTTCGCGGGCGACCACAAGCAATTGCCACCAACAGTGAAATGCTACGAAGCATTGCGTGGTGGTCTTGGCGTAACACTGATGGAGAGGATTGTAGAGAATGTGCCAGAGTGTGTTACGATGTTGAAGATGCAATATCGTATGCACGAACAAATTATGAAATTCTCAAGCCACTGGTTCTACGACGATTCCGTGGAGTCTGCCGACATGGTAAAGCACCGTTCCATCCTTGACCTTGATGTGCCAATCACCTTCGTTGACATGACGGGCGGCGAGCCTGAAGAGTTTGTTGGCGAGAACCACGGCCGCATAAACAAGTCAGAGGCACAGTTGGCTGTCAAGACTTTGGAAGAATATGTGAACAAAATTGGAAAGCAACGTTACATGGACGAGCGACTGGATGTCGGCGTGATAAGTCCTTATCGCATGCAGGTGCAGTATCTCCGCACGCTAATAAAACAGTCGCAAACGCTGAAACCACTGCGCAAGAGCATAACTATAAATACTATCGATGGATTTCAGGGACAGGAACGAGATATAATACTTATCTCCTTGGTCAGAAGCAATGAAAAGGGCGAGATAGGTTTTCTTCGCGATTTACGACGAATGAATGTGGCGATGACTCGTGCACGAATGAAATTGTTCATTCTCGGAAATGCCGAAACACTGGCCAAAAACCCTTTCTATTCCGACTTAAAGAAATACATTGATTCGTTAAAAACACCATTATGAATACAGATTCAAGAATACAGCGAGCGGAAGAACTCTTTATGCAGGGATATAATTGTTCGCAGAGCGTCGTGGCAGCATTCGCCGACCTTTATGGCTTATCCACGGAACAATCCCTTCGCGTTAGTGCTGGCTTCGGAGCAGGCATTGGCAGGATGAGACTTACTTGCGGAGCCGTTTGCGGACTTGCCACGTTAGCTGGATTGCAACAAGGAACAGTTGACCCCGACAACCGCATCGGAAAATCAGAATGTTACAAACTTGTGCAACAGCTTGCGGCAGAGTTTGAAAAAGAAAACGGTAGCATCTGTTGTGCAGAACTGCTGAAACTGAAAAAAGGCACTCCCCTAACCTATCAGGCAAGTGAGCGCACCGCGGAATATTACAAAAACCGTCCATGCGTGAGAATGGTAGTCTCGGCAGCTAAAATCTTCGCCGACCACCTTAAGAACAATAGCTCATGTGACTAATGACAACTCCTAACTCTTCACAAAAAGGCAATATCGAGGGAACTTTCCTTCTCAATCTTCCTGCCTTTGATGTTCGTCTGAGAAGGACTTCATCAGGGCGTGTGAAGATTTACGACATTCTCCGCAGAAAGTATGTTGCGCTGACACCGGAGGAGTGGGTGCGACAGCATTTCATCAACTATCTGATATCCGAGAAAGGCTATCCGACAGGACTGTTAGTGAACGAGACCGAAATAAAGATTGGCGACAAGAAACTGCGGTGCGACAGCGTGCTGCTCGGCAATGACGGACAACCGAAAATGATAATCGAGTATAAAGCTCCCACGATAGCCCTGTCACAAAAAGTATTCGACCAGATAACAGTTTACAACATGCTGCTCCATGTGGATTATCTCATAGTTTCCAATGGTCTGCAACACATCTGCTGCAAAATGGACTACGAAACTAACTCATACAAATTTCTTGAAGATATACCAGAATGGAATGTAACAAGTAGAAAGCTTACTTAACAAAAACCAATGGCAAAGAAACAAGACGAATATTCAAAGATAATGGAAGAGCTGCAAAACGGGCAGTTCAGACCAATATATGTGCTTCATGGGGAGGAGCCGTACTACATCGATGAGATATCAAACTACATTGAAAACCACGCCCTGAACGAAGAGGAACGTGACTTCAACCAGATAACCATCTACGGCATAGACACTACAGCAGCCTTTATCGCAGACCAGGCAAGACGCTTTCCGATGATGGCAGAACGACAAGTTATTATCGTAAAAGAAGCACAGGCGATAAAGAAGTGGGACCAGCTTGAAACCTATCTCGACAATCCGCAGGCTACATCAATCGTTGTCATCTGCCACAAAAATGGAAAGATTGACGGACGAAAGAAAATTGTAACCAAGGCTGCAAAGCTGGGAGTGGTCTATGAGAGCAAAAAGAAATATCCCAATGAATTGCCCGATTTTGTGGAGAATTACATACGCCAGCGACATCCCGAGACAAGCATTGAACCAAAGGCGGTGATGATGGTTGTGGACCACATAGGCAACGACCTCTCAAGAATAGCTTCCGAAATAGACAAGGTCGTGGTAACACTGCCCGCGAACAGCAGGCAAATAACACCAGCCACAATAGAAGAAAAGGTTGGAATAAGCAAGGAATACAACACTTTTGAACTGCAAGAGGCACTCGCTGCCCACGATGTTCTGAAGGCAATGCGCATAGCCGATTATTTCGCGAAAGACCCGAAAGTGAAAGACAGCGTATTTTCCATGATGGGAATGCTGTTCAACTATTTCCAGAATCTGATGATATGCCACTATATGCCAGGCGAGAAGCGCGATGTGAATATAGCGCAACACCTCGGGCTGCGCGGAGCGTGGTTCGCGAGAAACTATGAGACAGGAGTGCGCCATTACTCTGCAATGAAAACGCTACAGATAATCTCAAAAATACGCGAGACCGATATCAGAATGAAAGGCGTGGACAATCGCTCCGCTACTGTCGGAGATTTGTTCAGGGAATTAATCTTCTTTATTTTGACATAAGGTAGATTTCGTAAATTGAGTTCTTTATTATTCAAGTTTCGCTATGATTTCCGAGTCGTTTCGCTATGATTTTTGAGTTTTGCTTCGCATGAACGCAAGTATTTTTTACGCTTTACGTTTACGCTTACGCTTTATGTGTTGTTAACAGCCTAAACGTAAACGCTTTATGTGTTATCCATAGCGTAAACGCAGCGTAACCGTTTACACTTTTTATGTGTTTTTTACGCCTTTTATGTTGTTAACAGCCTAAACGTAACGCAGCGTAAACCGTTTACACTTTTTATGTGTTTTAGCAGCGTAAATGTAAAACGTAAAAAATACTTGCGTATGCATTACTACACATTAATTAAATAATTATTATCATTAAGGTATATCTTAATGATATTAGGTAGGGGC
>JABUUE010000011.1:51563-56294 GCA_021443335.1 Bacteroidaceae bacterium | reverse complement strand
ACACATACGCAAGTTTTTTTACATTTACGTTTACTTTTACGTTTATCTTCAAAAAATTCTAAATTTTTTCAAAAAAAAATCTGGATAACTCAATAAAAATCCCTACTTTTGCACACATAAACAAGCAGCGACTGACTGATTTTCAAATTAAATAATCAGTCAGTCACTATTTTATTGGACAGATATTATCCTAAGCAGCGGATGCGTTCGGAAAAGTTTCAGAATAACAGCGTGCGAGTATCACTGATACAGCACTTGAGTATCGGTGACACAAAGTATGAGTGTTAATGAGACTATGGAAGAGTCTTAGTGAAACAGATTATCTCTTTGAAAGAATCTCTGCCTCATACTTCTCGATATCTGCGATGAATTCTTCTCCAACAGGAACATTGTTGCGGAGACAGAACTCGTCGTAAACGGCTTGCCATGGGAGCGACTTGCATTCCTCAAGCAGCGCGAGACGCTGGAAGAGTTTGCCCTCGTCCTCGTATTTGCGAAGCTGTGGCAGCGGCTCGAGGAGCGCGCGGAGTAGTGAGCGCTGTGCGGCGCGTGTGCCGACGATGTAGGCTCCGATACGATTGATTGAGGCGTCGAAATAGTCGAGACCGATAGCCGTGCGGTCAAGGGCGTTGCAGCGCACTAACTCAGCGAAGAGTTCTGTGGTAGCGTCGTCCATCAGCGTAACATGGTCTGAGTCCCAACGGATAGGACGGGTAACATGGAGTATAAGTCCTGGCACAAAGAGCAAAGCAGACGAAACCTTGTCGGCGGCATTTTCCGTCGGGTGATAGTGGCCTGTGTCGATGGTGAGATACTGTTGATGCTTTGTTGCATAGCCCATGCAGAACTCGTTGGAACCAACAGTATAGCTTTCGAGTCCGATGCCGAAGACTTTACTCTCCAGTCCAGTACGCATCATTGGCTCGTCAACAGCGAAGATCTGGTCGAGAGAGTCGGCGAAGAGTTCGCGGTATTTCATGCGATTGACTGTGGTGTCTTTGCTGCCGTCGTGAATCCAGAGATTCATGTAGCAGGTTGAACCTTGGTGCTTGCCAAACTCATTAGCGATGTGACGACAGCGCTTTGTATGCTCAATCCAGAACTGGCGTATGCCTTCGTCAGGGCTGGAGAGAGAGTTGTTTCCACTCTTCGGATGAGAGAATGACGAAGAGTTGAAGTCGAGGTTAACCTTCTGCTCGTCAGCCCATTCCATCCATGACTTGAAGTGCTCAATACCCACCTGGTCGCGGTCAACGAATGTATTTCCAAAGTCACCATAGATTTCATGCAAGTTGATACGTTGCTTGCCTGGAAGAAGGCTCATAACCTTTTCAAGGTCAGCGCGCACCTCGTCGATGTTTCTTGCGCGGCCGGGATAGTTTCCTGTTGTCTGGATGCCACCTGAGAGTGCTCCAGCTTTTGGCTCGAAGCCGACAACATCATCAGTCTGCCAGCAGTGCATTGATATTTCAATCTTTTGAAGGGCGTCGAGTGCGGCTTCTGTGTCGATGCCAAGGGCTGCGTAACGCTCTTTGGCGTTAGCATAAGCCTGTGAAATGAGTTCTGTTTTCATGGGAATTTATATACTGTTTTTATTATTTGTAGTTCAATGAGTTACATGAATTATAAGGAATTAAGACATTAAATTTTGTCATTACTCGTGAGTCATTAATAATGTCTTGTACTTGTTGTATGCCTCTGTCCATACGGCAGTGTTGGCAGGTGTGAACTGTTTTGGCGTCACGCTGTTTGCAATGGTCTGTCGCATATCGCCAAGATCAGCAACTTGACCAGCTGCCAGAGCTTGAACCATGATGTTTCCGAGCGCAGTACACTCTTGCGGACCGGCAAGCACTGTAACGCCGCAGGCATCGGCAGTCATCTGATTGAGATACTGGTTCAGTGATCCTCCGCCGATGATGTGTAACGCTTCTATCGGCGTGTCGCTCATCTCGCACAAATATTCGAAAACCTCCTTGTACCTCAATGCGAGTGAGTCGAATATGCAACGACATATCTGTCCGTAAGTCTCTGGCACTGGCTGTCCTGTCTGCTTGCAGTAATCCTTGATGGCGTTAATCATGCTTGACGGATTGGCGAATGATGCGTGGTCAGGAAAGATTATACTGCGGAAAGGTTCAACCTCCTTTGCAGCCTCAATGAGCTTCTGATGGTCGCGTGGAACAGTTTCATCCCACTCTCTGCGACAACTTTCGAGAAGCCACATTCCACAAATGTTTTTTAGGAAACGAATAGAACCTCCTACACCGCCTTCGTTGGTGAAGTTGATGTCGTAAGTAGTTTGGTTCACAATAGGTTGACTCAATTCCACACCCATAAGGCTCCATGTTCCACTGCTCAGATAAGCGAACTTGCTTGTTGTGGCTGGGATGGCAGCAATGGCAGATCCTGTGTCGTGGCCAGCAACGGCAATCACAGGAACTGCACCAAGTCCTGTAATTTCTTGTATTTCATCAGAAAGTACGCCAACTTTCTCACCTGGCATGACCATTCTACCGAACTGTGAGGCCTTTACCCCCACAGCGTCAAGCAGTTGTTCGTCAAACTGTCGTGTGTTCGGATTTAGCATTCCTGATGTCGATGCGATGGAATATTCGCAGACTTTCTCGCCTGTCAGCATCCACGAGAGGGCGTCAGGCAGGAAAAGTATTGTTTCAGCATTCTGAAACGCCACATTGTTCTCCTTGCGCATTGCATGAAGTTGGAAGACGGTGTTGAAATTCATCACTTGTATTCCTGTCTTCATATATAGCGACTTCTTGTCCATGACTGTCTGGAAGAAATCGTCCATGGCGTGGAATGTGCAAGGGTCGCGGTATGAGCGCGGACTACGGATAATCTCTCCGTCGGCACCTATACAGACAATGTCAACTCCCCAAGTGTCGATGCCGATGCTTTCGATGACGTTTCCGCTTTGGGCAGCAAGCTTTAATCCTTTTAGAATCTCGTCGTAGAGCGAGAGGACATTCCAATAAAAGTGTCCTTGATTACGGATGATTTTGTTTTCAAAACGGGTGAGCACCTCTGTAGTTATCTCACCATTGCAGAGTTTTCCAAGAATTGTTCTACCGCTTGTGGCACCGAGGTCAACGGCAAAAAAACACTTGTATTCTCCCTTAAAGTTATATTCTTCCATGGTAATTAAGTGAACAAATTTTGATTTATATTTTGTGCAAAATTATAAATTTCTTACAAATTCTATAATAAAAGAGAAAAAAAACGTATCTTTGCACGCGAAAATAAAGCAATATAAGGCAGAAATAATACTATTTAAAGAAAAATATGTCAACTTTATCAATTGTGATTGTTACAGTTTTTGTTATCGGCTACTTGTTTATAGCTCTTGAACATGTAACAAAAGTGAATAAGGCAGCCGTTGCGTTGCTGATGTTTGTAGCAACATGGACAATCTTCATGCTTGGTGGTCCTGCAGAGTATTTCCCTAATTTTGTTGGTAACCATGAGGAACTGGTGCAACATGTCAGCAAGGTTATAGAGGAACATCTTGGTGAAACGGGAACAACATTGTTCTTCTTGATGGGAGCGATGACTATTGTAGAACTCGTTGACCAGAACGGCGGCTTCAACTTCGTGCGTGACCTGCTGAAGACAAAAAGCAAGCGTGGGTTACTATGGCGTATCGCATGGCTTACATTCTTCTTGTCGGCAATCCTCGACAATCTCACAACCTCTATCGTGATGATTATGATTCTGCGCAAACTTGTAAGCGACCACAAGGACCGTCTCATCTACGCTTCGCTGGTTGTAATAGCAGCAAACTCAGGTGGCGCGTTCTCGCCAATAGGTGATGTTACTACTATCATGCTTTGGAATAAGGGAGCAATTACGGCCGCTGGTGTTATCATGGAGATTATCATTCCGTCTATAGTTTCAATGGTTATCCCTGCTTACATTCTCTCGTTAAAGTTGAATGGAGAACTCGTGATGCCAACTGAAAATAAAACAGATGAGGCGACTGGAGACTTGACAGACAAGCAGCGTAGCATAATCTTCTATCTTGGTGTGGGCGGACTTATCTTTGTGCCTATCTTCAAGACTATCACTCACCTGCCTCCGTTTGTGGGAATCTTGCTTATCCTTGGTCTTCTTTGGACGGTTACAGAGATTTTCTATGCAAGTCATCACCAAGGTCATCATGGCACGCAAAAGCGTATCACCAACATGCTTTCACGCATAGACATGGCCACCATACTTTTCTTCCTCGGAATTCTGATGGCTGTGGGATGTCTGCAAACAATCGGCGCGCTGACTCTGCTTGGCGAAGGACTTAATGTTGCATTTGCAGGTTTCGGAGACACTGCTGACTACTTCATAACTGGCGTTATCGGTGTGCTTTCTTCCATTGTTGACAATGTACCGCTTGTTGCTGGTTGTATGGGAATGTATCCAATTGATCCGGCAAGCGCAAACCTTGCTGTTGACGGTGTATTCTGGCAGCTTCTCGCTTACTGTGCTGGCGTAGGAGGTTCAATGCTGATTATCGGTTCTGCGGCAGGTGTTGTCGTTATGGGACTTGAGAAGATTTCTTTCGGCTGGTACATGAAGAACATCACGTGGATTGCCTTTGTTGGCTATCTTGTAGGTATTCTCTGTTACTGGGTAGAGAAAAGCGTTTTAGGTTTCGGACTTTAGGTGGGTTCTATAAATTAGTTACTTCCTTTCAGTCAGTGACATCATTGTCTATCTGAT
>JABUUE010000011.1:34779-51283 GCA_021443335.1 Bacteroidaceae bacterium | reverse complement strand
TATCTGATAGAGGAAAGTTCTCAAAAATGCCTCAAGCTAATTTATAGAACCCACCTTTAGTAATTATTATTTCTGATGTCATTGATATTATGCATTGAAACCAGTACCAATATCTGCTCTGTGGCAGTTGTTCAGGACGGTGAGGTTGTACTGGAGAAAGTTGATAATACAGGACCAAACCACGCGGAGCAACTTGGCACTTTCATTGACGAGGCTTTCTGTTACATGGAGCAGCGTGACCTTGTGCCTGACTGTGTGGCGGTAAGCAGTGGTCCCGGCTCTTATACGGGACTTCGCATAGGAGTTTCTATGGCGAAAGGCATAGCTTACGGCAAAAACATACCGCTTGTGAGTGTGCCAACATTACAGTTGCAGACCGTTGCTCCCCTACTCTACAACGACGATATTCCAGACGAGGCTCTATTCTGCTCTATGATTGACGCAAGACGAATGGAGGTTTACGCGGAGGTTTACGACAGGGCGTTGAATGTGATTCGTCCTGTTCAGCCTGACATCGTTGACGGAGAGACATACAAGGAATTGCTCGACAAAGGACCAGTATATTTCTTGGGTGGTGGTAGCGGCAAATGTAAGGAGGTGATAACTCATGAGAACGCTTATTTTCTTGACAACATTGAACCGTTGGCAAAATACATGGCACCGCTTGCCGAACTGCGTTTGCGTAGAAATCAAACAGAAGATGTGGCTTACTTTGTGCCTTTCTATTTGAAGGATTTTGTGGCGGGAAAGAAGAAAGCTACTGCTGTAAAAAATTAACAATCAATATGTTTGCAAAATAAAACTCTGCTGAATATGATAAAGGGTTTAGACTATAACACTCAACGCTCACACTTGACAATGCCTGAATATGGGCGCATTGTCCAGGATATGGTAGAACACGCAATAAACATTGAGGACAAGGCTGAACGACAAGCTGCTGCGGAAAAAATAATCCAAACGATGACAACAAGGTCAACGGAAGACAAATCCAATCCGGAGTTCATGCATAAACTGTGGAATCATCTTGCCTTAATGAGCGATTTCAAACTTGATATTGACTATCCTTATGACGTTTTTGAGGTTCGCGCCATAGCCGAGAAGCCACAGCCACTCACTTATCCAAAAGACAAGATACCTGTTCGCCATTATGGTAAATTAGTTCATGACGCATGTGAGATTCTCGCCACAATGCCAGAAGGTGAAGAGCGTGACGAGTTGGCACGCAGCACAGCTAATCAGATGAGGCGAATGCTGTTAGAATACGGACACACGAACGCAAGGGAAGAGAGCGTTTTCTACGACTTAGAACGCTTCACTGATGGAAAAATAAAGCTCAGTTCCTCTACTTTTCATTTCGACAAAACCGTGATACAGATGGAAAAGCAATCGAAAAAGAGGAAGAAGAAAAATCATAATAAAGGGTAAGCCAAATCGTTATGCAATCATTTATAATAGAAGGTGGTCATCCGCTTCAAGGAACAATTAAGCCACAAGGGGCTAAGAATGAGGCTTTGCAGATAATATGTGCCACCCTGCTTACAGATGAACCTGTCATCGTAAACAATATTCCCAACATTCTTGACATCAACAATCTCATAATTCTACTGCAGGACATTGGTGTTGAGGTGAGCAAACTTGAGAAAAGCAAATACTCTTTCTGTGCAAAGAATCTGAACATTGACTATCTGTCAAGCAAGGAGTTTGTGCAGAAATGCTCACAACTTCGCGGCAGCGTGTTGATGATTGGACCGTTGCTTACCCGCTTTGGAAAGGCTGTCGTGGCAAAACCTGGTGGTGACAAGATTGGCCGCCGCCGGCTTGACACCCATTTCCTTGGCTTCAAGAAACTGGGGTCAACCTTCTGCCACAATGACAGTAACGACACTTTTGAGATTCACACACCTGGAAACAAACGCCTGAAAGGTACTTATATGGTCTTGGACGAGGCGTCTGTCACGGGAACTGCTAATATCATAATGGCAGCAGTACTTGCGGAGGGCAAGACAACAATCTATAATGCCGCCTGTGAGCCTTATATCCAGCAGCTCTGCAAGATGCTCAACAGTATGGGAGCAAAGATTTCTGGCATTGCGTCAAATCTGCTGACCATTGAGGGTGTGGAAAAACTTCACGGCACGGAACACACTGTTCTGCCCGACATGATTGAGGTAGGCTCATTCATCGGAATGGCAGCAATGGTAGGTAAAGGCATAAAGATTGAAGGTGTGTCGAGAGAAAATCTTGGAGTTATCGTTGACTCTTTCCGTCTGCTTGGCGTAAGAATCGAGGAAACCGACGACGACCTTTTTATCCCTGAGCAACATTACTATCTTGTCGAGTCATTCATTGATGGCACAATAATGACCATCAGCGATGCTCCTTGGCCCGGACTTACACCGGACCTTATCTCAGTGCTACTTGTTGTAGCTACGCAGGCAAGAGGCAGCGTGCTCTTCCATCAGAAGATGTTTGAAAGCCGATTGTTCTTTGTTGATAAGCTGATAGATATGGGAGCACAGATTATCCTTTGCGACCCTCATCGTGCTGTTGTTGTTGGTCACGACCACCAGAAACGCCTGCGCGCACAGAGAATGACCAGCCCTGACATCCGCGCTGGTATCGCACTGCTTATAGCTGCATTGAGTGCAGAAGGAACTTCAACCATAGCAAACATCGCCCAAATAGATAGAGGCTACGAGGACATAGAAAGTCGTCTGAACGCTTTGGGTGCAAGGATAACCAGAATTAATCAGTAGTCAGTCTTTTTGCAGGTGAATGATTTTTACAAAATAGGCAGGATTGGTCGTCCACACGGAATTAACGGCGAAGTGATAATGATGTTCACTGACGATGTTTTTGATCAGGCGAATGCAGAATATCTGATGCTGGACATCGATGGACTCCTTGTGCCTTTCTTTATGGAGGAATACCGCTTCAGGAGCAACGAGACCGCTCTTGTGAAGTTTGAAGACATCAATTCAAAAGAACAGGCTCAAAGAATCACCAATTGTGACATTTATTTTCCTCGCCAGTCTGCCGAAGAGATTGAACATTATTCGTGGGATATGCTTGTTGGCTATGAAGTTATAGCATTACCCGACAGAAAAAGCATCGGTAAAATAGATAATGTTGACACTACCACAGAGAACTATCTCTTTGAGGTTATTCCAAACACAGAACAAGACAAATCGGCTGATGATACAATCCTGATTCCTGCAACAGATGAATGGGTTGAGGACATTGACCACGAAAAAAGAACAATAATAATGAACCTTCCAGAAGGCTTGATAGAATGAAAAAACAAATTGCAATACTCGGCTCAACAGGTTCTATCGGTACACAGGCGTTGGATGTCATATCACAACACCCGGATATGTTTGAAGTCTTTTGTCTGACGGCGAACAACAAGGTTGAACAACTTGCCGAACAAGCACGAAAATATAACCCAGATTCAGTGGTCATAGCCAATGAAACTCACTATGACACACTCCGACAACTACTCTCTGACCGTCCAGACATAAAGGTTTATGCTGGCAAGAACGCTCTCGATGAGGTTGTGGAAGCCTCAACTATTGATATTGTCTTGACTGCGATGGTAGGTTTTGCGGGACTTTCGCCCACCATCCACGCGATAAAAGCAGGCAAAAAAATAGCCTTGGCTAACAAGGAAACACTTGTTGTGGCAGGCGAACTGATTTGTCAATTGGCTAACCAATACCGCTCGCCGATAATTCCTGTTGACAGCGAACACTCGGCAATCTTCCAGTCATTGGCTGGTGAGGGTGACAATGGCGTTGAAAAACTTTTGCTCACAGCGTCTGGCGGTCCTTTCCGCAAGATGTCAATGGAAGAACTCTACAGGGTTACAAAAGCCGACGCTTTGCGCCATCCCACATGGGACATGGGCGCGAAAATCACCATTGACTCAGCAACAATGATGAACAAAGGCTTCGAGGTAATAGAGGCAAAATGGCTTTTCGGCATTCCTGCAGAGCGAATACAGGTGCTTGTCCACCCACAGTCTATTGTTCATAGCGCAGTGCAGTTTGTTGACGGTTCAATAAAAGCCCAACTCGGCGTTCCTGACATGAGAATGCCCATTCAATATGCTTTTACATATCCCGACCGTGTAAGCCTCAACGGAGAGCGTCTTGACCCTTTCAAGCAGTCACTGGAATTCTATGAGCCTGATCTTGAGAAATTCCGTTGCCTTGCCCTTGCTTTCGAGGCGATGAAGATTGGCGGAAACAGCTGCTGCGTGATGAATGCCGCCAACGAGATTGCAAACCGTGCCTTCCTTGAAGACCGTTGCTCATTTCCAAGCATTGCAGCAGTAATCGAGGAGACAATGCAAAAAGCATCATTTATTAAAACTCCAACCCTTGACGACTATCTTCAGTCTGACAACGAGGCAAGAGCGATAGCACAAGAACTAATAAGGTAAGTTCTATAAATTTATTACTACGAACTTCACCATTATTATAGAAACCACTATAAATAAAAACTAAACAACAATGGCAATTTTCTTAATCAAAGCACTTCAACTTATACTTTCAATCTCTCTACTTGTAATCTTGCACGAGGGCGGACATTTTCTCTTCGCCCGCCTCTTTGGCATTCGCGTTGAGAAGTTCTACTTGTTTTTCGACTGGAAATTCTCCATCTTCAAGTTCAAGCCCAAGAATTCCGATACAGAGTTCGGTATGGGTTGGATACCGCTTGGCGGATATTGTAAGATTGCGGGTATGATTGACGAGTCGTTCGATACAGACCAGATGAAGCAGCCGGCGCAAGACTGGGAGTTCCGCGCAAAACCAGCGTGGCAAAGACTTTTCGTGATGATAGGCGGAGTGCTTGTGAACTTCCTCACCGCACTTTTCATTTATTCAATGATAATGTTCTATTGGGGCGACTCATACATCGCAGCAAAGGACATGAAGTTGGGTATGCAGTTCAACGACGAAGCTAAGAAAGACGGTTTCAAGGACGGAGATATCATCATTGGTGCTGATGGCGAAAAGTTTGAGCGTTACGGAGTTGATGTCTTCCGCGCTGTGGCTAAGGCAACATCAGTTAGTGTCATTCGTAATGGCAAGGAGATAACTATCAACAAGTCTGAAGTTTCACTGCTCACGATGCTAAAAGAGACTCCACGCTACATGGACCCGATAATTCCTAACACCATAGACAGTGTTGCTGCTGGAGGTCCTGCTGCAAAGGCTGGAATACTTGCTGGCGATAAGATTATTTCAATTAACAACCACGCCACAAAGACATTCAACGATATCAATAACCAGATTGGCATAATATCTGATATCATTGAGACGGCGAAAACCCCAGAAGACAGCCTTAAAGCACGCATGATGACAATGGTTGTCCAGCATAAGGATGCAAAGACAGACACTCTGCAACTGACACTCTCAAAAGAATTGACAATGGGTGTTGTTTACAAGTCGTATCAGGCACTTTACCCGCCAACAGATGTTTCATACGGTTTCTTCGAGAGTTTCCCTGCTGGAATTTCCTACGGAATGAACATACTTGGCGGCTATGTCAGCGACTTGCAATATGTGGCATCTGCTGACGGAGCCAAATCTGTTGGCGGCTTCGGAACTTTGGGAAGTCTGTTCCCTGAAACTTGGAACTGGTATCGCTTTTGGATGATGACAGCTTTCCTCAGCATCATTCTCGCTTTCATGAATATTCTGCCTATTCCAGCACTTGACGGCGGACATGTACTTTTCCTTATCTACGAGATTATCGTTGGCAAAGCACCTTCAGAGAAATTCCTGTTGGTTGCCGAATACATTGGTTTCGGTCTGCTTCTTGCTCTTCTTGTATGGGCAAATTTCGCCGACATTCTCCGAGCTTTTGGAATGATGTAAAAATAGTTTTAATATAGATGTTTCGTTTTATATTTTCCCTGCTTTTCCTTGCCAACATAACGCTCTGCTATGCCGGCGATTATGTACCAGCTCCTTATATCTGGACTTCACAAAGCAAGAATTCTTCGGAGTCAATGCCTTGTGGAGGTCATGATATCGGCATGAATGTGTGGGTGGAAAACGGAGATGTTCTTTTTTATGCGAGTCAAAGCGGTTGGTTCGACGAGAACAACACACTTCTGAAGGCGGGAAGGTTTAGACTTAGATTCAGTGAACCTTTCAGCGATGATAGTTTCTCGCAGACATTGTCGCTCGACGAGGGTTGCATATATATTAAGGATAAGAGTCATGCTGTGAAGATATGGGCAGACACCACCGAGCCTGTAATCTATGCCGAGATTATAAAAGGAGGCAACAACGATGTTTGTTTTTCTTTCGAATGTTGGCGTTTTAAAGACAGACCGTTGACAAAAGACGCTTGTCAGCAGAGCTCGTGGAAGTGGAACATTCCGAAAGACTGCATGACATTTGCCGATTCCGTTATTGCCGACAAAGACCGTCTTGCCTTCTATCATCAAAACCGCAAGGAGACAGTCTATGACTTCACCATAAGCAAGGAAGGACTTGACTCCGTAAAGCAGCAGATTTACAATCCGATTGGAGACCTGCGAATGGAAGGAAGAGTTTATGCCAAAGGTTTCAAATTCATAGAAGCCACTTACGACATCTACGCCTCCACACATTACAAGGCTTACAATTTTGTGGCAAAGAAGGTCAAGAAAGCCACAATTTCCATCGAACTCCGTTATGGAAAAAATAACCTTGAATTCAGCAATCCCAGCAACATCAACAGCAAAAAGTCGAGCGAGATTTCGCGACGTTGGTGGCATTCCTACTGGCAACGTTCTTGGATAACAACTACAGAGCCGAAAGCGGCGGAGATGGTTCGCAACTACGAACTTTTCCGCTATATGCTCGGTTGCAACGCTTACGGCGAGTGGCCTTCAAAATTCAACGGCGGACTTTTCACTTTCGACCCTGTCTATGAAGACGAGAAAACTCCGTTTACGCCTGACTACCGCCGCTGGGGTGGAGGCACAATGACTGCTCAAAATCAGCGACTTGTATATTGGCCGATGCTGAAATCAGGAGACTTCGATATGATGGCAGCGCAATTCGACACCTATCTCCGTATGCTCCCCACTGCTATTCTGCGCACAAAATGCTATTGGCAACACAGAGGAGCGTCGTTCTGCGAGCAGATAGAAAACTTCGGACTGCCCAATCCTGCCGAATACGGCAAGCACAAGCCAGGTGAAGATATGGGCAATGAGCGTAACGCCTGGTTGGAATATCAGTGGGACACGGCACTCGAGTTCTGCCAGATGATTCTCGAGGCTCACAGATACTCAGGACTTGACATCAAGAAATACGAGCCACTAATAGAAAACAGCCTTATCTTCTTCGACGAGCACTATCGTTATCTTGCTAAACAGCGTGGAGTGAAAGACACTGACAGCGACGGCCATCTTATCCTCTACCCCTCTTCCGCCTGCGAGACTTACAAGATGGCTTACAATCCGTCAAGCGTAATTGCGGCGTTAAAGACCGTGAGCAAGAGCTATTTTGGCTACTCGAAAGACTCAGCATTCCACAAGCTCTACCTCTCCATCCCCGACTTACCTGTCGCTGACAACAAGATTTTGCCAGCCGTAGTTTGGGCACGCATTCAGAATGTTGAGACACCGCAGCTCTATCCTGTCTTCCCTTGGAGAATGTTTGGAGCATGGCAGAAGAGATACGACGCTTCCGACGACATCAATAAACTGCCATTGGAAATAGCGCAAAACACATATCTCGCCGACGAGCACGCCTTGAACATGCGCTCTACAAAAGGATGGAAACAAGACAACATTTGGGCGGCATGTCTTGGACTGACAGACGAAGCAGTACGATTGAATACAGAGAAATTCTCAAGCGGTCCTTATCGTTTCCCCGCCTTCTGGGACCAAGGCTTTGACTGGTCGCCAGACCTTAACCGCGGAGGCGCGGCAATGATTGGACTTCAGGAGATGCTTCTGCAAGAAACTCCCGACGGCGAGCCAATCCTTCTTCCTGCATGGCCAAAGGAATGGAACGTCAAGTTCAAACTCCATTCTTCCAAAGGAGCAGTCGAATATAGCAACTAATTCAAACTTACGAAACTAAAATTGGAGAGATTCATAATAGCTTATGATTACATCCATTATATCACAGCGACTTGGGATAAAAGAGACTCAGGTTGCGGCTACACTGAAACTTCTTGAAGATGGCGCAACCGTGCCATTCATTGCCCGCTATCGAAAAGAGGCTACCGGCAGTCTTGACGAGGTGGCTATAAGCAATATCTCACAGCAATCCGACAAACTTTACGAGTTAGAGAAACGAAAAGAAACAATACTTTCCACCATTGAAGGGCAAGACAAACTGACACCCGAACTGCGTAAGCGCATCGAAGACAGCTGGGAGTCAACAGAGTTGGAAGACATTTACTTGCCTTTCAAGCCAAAACGCAGAACGAAGGCGCAGGTGGCGCGAGAAAACGGACTTGAGCCATTAGCTATGCTTATTATGCAAGAGCGAGTTGGTAGCGAGTCGGAACTTGAGCGTCTCGCCGAGAAACATATCAAAGGCAATGTAAAATCTGCGGAAGACGCTTTGCAAGGCGCGCGCGATATAATAGCGGAAAACGTCAGCGAAGATGAAAAATGCCGTAACGCCGTCAGACGCGAGTTCAGTTATACATCCACGATAACCTCAAAGGTGATAAAAGGAAAAGAGGCTGAAGGCGACAAGTTCAAGGACTATTTTGACTTTTCAGAGCCGTTGAAACGCTGTTCCTCACACCGTTTGTTAGCCATGCGCCGCGGTGAGCGTGAGGGTATTTTGCGAGTTTCCATCAGCCCCGACGACGATTTGGCAGAAGAAAAGATTCTTCGTCTCCGCGTGCGTCGCTCAGGCGCATCAAGCGAACATATAAAAATCGCTTGCCATGACGCCTACAAACGACTGCTGAAACCCTCTATCGAGACGGAGTTTGCAGCGGCAAGCAAGGAAAAAGCCGACGAAGAAGCCATTGCGGTTTTCGCCTCAGGACTTCGCCAACTGCTTCTCGCCTCCCCTCTTGGGCCGAAAAGAGTGATGGGCATTGACCCCGGTTTCCGTACAGGCTGCAAGGTTGTCTGCCTCGACTCTCAGGGTATGCTCATTTGTCATGATGTCATCTTCCCCCACCCTCCTGTCAGCAAGCAGGCAGAAGCAAGGCAAAAGATTGTGCTTCTTGCCGAAAAATACGCGATAGAAGCTATTTCTATCGGTAACGGTACTGCCGGACGTGAGACAGAACAGTTTGTGAGAAGCATTCCCGAGTTGCAACACATTGAGGTATATTCAGTCAACGAGGACGGAGCCTCTATTTACAGCGCGTCAAAAATAGGTCGCGAGGAGTTCCCTGATGAGGATGTAACCGTTCGTGGCGCGGTGAGCATTGCCCGCCGCCTTGTTGACCCTTTGGCGGAACTTGTCAAGATAGATTCCAAGAGCATCGGCGTTGGACAATATCAGCATGATGTTGACCAGACAGCTTTGAAACGGCAACTCGACCAGACTGTCGTGTCATGTGTGAACCTTGTTGGCGTAGATTTGAACACCGCATCAAAGCATCTTCTTACCTACATCTCCGGACTTGGTCCAACACTTGCGCAAAACATCATTGACTATCGCGCGGAACATGGTGGTTTCAAGACGCGAAAAGAGCTGCTGAAGGTGAAGCGAATGGGCGAAAAAGCGTTTGAACAATGTGCGGGTTTCCTCCGCGTTTCGGGCAGCAAAAACCCTCTTGACAACTCGTCAGTCCACCCCGAGAGCTATCACATTGTTGAGAAAATGGCAAAAGACCTCCACACTGATGTCGCTTCGCTGATGAAAGATTCCACACTGCGCAGCAAGATAAACACCGACAATTACAAAGATGTGGGCAGCGAGACACTGACAGACATTTTGAAAGAGTTGGAGAAACCCGGGCGCGACCCACGAGAGCCGCTCAAAGCCTTCTCTTTCGACCCGAGAGTACATTCCCCCGAAGACCTAATGGTCGGAATGCGACTTCCAGGAATTGTCAGCAATGTCACCAATTTCGGAGCCTTTGTTGACATCGGTGTCCACGAGAAAGGCCTTGTCCACATCTCCCAACTTGCCAACCATTATGTCAAAGACCCGCTGACGGTGGTGCATGTCGGACAAACAGTGGAAGTCACCGTTACCAACGTTGATTTGCAAAGAAAGAGAATATCATTAAGTATGAAAGATTAAGGCTAATTAAATTTTATCTTGAAATATTTGTGATATTCCAACAATTATTGTAATTTTGCCCCGTAATTGACGCGAATCACAAATCAAAACCCCATAAATGCTTAATATCCTGCTGTTTTCGATAGTCATAATAGCCGTAGCGGTGGCGCTGTTGTCAGTGAAAATCTTGATTAAGCCGAACGGCAAATTCTCCTCGCAGCATGTCAGCGATAACCCCGCACTGCGCAAACAAGGCATCCACTGCGTGATGAAACAAGACAAGGAAATGAGGATGGCGGCAGACAAGAAACTGAAAACTGAAACAAAACAAATATGAAAAAATTCCTTTTTATCGCAGCGATGGCTGCCCTCACTCTCGCTTCATGCAACAACGAGGCGAAGAAAGTTGACACAACAGCAGCACCAGCTGCCACAACAAAACAAGAACCAAGTCTGAAAATAGCCTATGTCGAGATTGACTCAATCATGACCCAGTACAAATACTGCGTTGACACAAAAGCCACACTCGAGGCAAAAGGCAAGAACATCCAGACAACACTTGCTAACAAGGAAAAATCTATCCAGGCAGCTGCTGCCAAGTTCGAGCAAGACGTTCGCGCAAACAAATACACACAGGAACAGGCACAGAGCGTGCAGGCTGGCATACAGAAGCAGTATCAAGACGCGCAGGCTCTCTCACAGCGTCTGACAAACGATTTCGCAGCTGAGGAGGCAAAGTTCAACAAGGCACTCACCGACACCGTTCATGCCTTCATCGAGCGTTACAACAAGTCTAAAGGCTACTCCTTCATCTTCTCTAAGTCTGGCGACAATATCCTCTACGCCGGCAAGGCTTACAACATCACAGAAGAAGTCATCAAGGGACTCAACAAAGAGTATAAACCAGCAAAGAAATAAACACAAAATCATTAACCCACGCTAACATCGTGGGTTTTTTTTGATTTACCCAACTTTCATGGTTAGAAACAAATTCAAACCGCTTGCAATAGCTGCAATCATCCTGTGTCTGCTCTCCTGCAGCTTAGTCATCACAGCGCAGACCGCCGTGCCAAACAAGCGCGAGTTTCGCGGTGCCTGGATACAGTGTGTGAACGGACAGTTCCAAGGATTGTCAACAAGCGAGATGCAGCAGAACCTTCTCCATCAACTTAATGTGCTGCAGGCTGAAGGCGCTAACGCGATAATTTTTCAGGTTCGCCCCGAGTGCGACGCTCTCTATCAGAGTGCCATTGAGCCATGGAGCAAGTTCCTCACAGGCAGACAAGGTCAAGCTCCATCGCCTTACTGGGACCCGCTGCAGTGGATGATTAACGAGTGTCATAAGCGCGGAATGGAACTTCACGCGTGGATAAATCCTTACCGGGCAAAGACTAAGACCACTACACAGTTGGCTGCCAATCACATAGCTGTCCAACATCCCGAATACACCTTCCAGTACGACGGACTGCTCATTCTCAATCCTGCTTACAAGGAGTGTCGCGACCATATCTGCACTGTGGCAGCCGACATTGTGCAACGCTATGATGTTGACGGACTGCACATTGACGACTATTTCTACCCTTACCCCGTTGCCGGCAAACCGCTTCCCGACACGCAGCAGTATCAGTATTACGCCACACACTGCCAAGGCACTCCGATGACTATCGGCGACTGGCGCAGGGAGAATGTCAACACCTTCATTAGGCAGTTGGCAGCCACCATCAAGCAGGTCAAGCCGTGGGTTAAGTTCGGCGTGTCGCCCTTCGGCATCTACCGCAACAAGCAGAGCGCCCCAAACGGCAGCAACACACGAGGAACACAAAACTATGACGACCTCTATGCCGACTGTCTGAAATGGGCTGACGAAGGATGGACAGACTATCTCGTGCCGCAAATCTACTGGCAGATAGGTCACAAATCGGCAGACTATGACACCCTCATTCGCTGGTGGAACGACTACACCTCCAATCGTCCGCTGTTTATCGGCGAAGATATTGAGCGCACCGTGCAGTACAAGGATCTCGCCAATCCGTCGCAAGACCAGATGCAGGCTAAATTCAACCTCCACAGCCAGTTGCCCAATGTAAAAGGCACTGTGCTTTGGTATTCACGCGTCGCCGTTGACAATCTCGGAAACTACGGCAGCCGACTTCAGCAAATCTATTGGCGCACTCCCGCCCTTCAGCCGCTCATGCCATTTATCGACAAGAAGAAGCCCGGCAAGGTCAAGAAACTAAAATGTCTTGAGATTGATGGCGACCAAGTGCTTTTCTGGACAGCGCCAAAGGGCGACAATTGGAAAGAACAGGCAGTGAAATACGTTGTTTACCGTTTCGACAAGGGTGATAAAATCGACACCGACAACCCAGAAAAGATTGTCTGCATCACTCCTAACACCTTCTACAAACTGCCAAAACAAGCTACTGTCGAAAAGAAACAAAAATACACCTACATCGTCACCGCTCTCAACCGTTTGCAAAACGAAAGCAGCGGAGCGAAAGTGAAGGTAAAAGTTAAATAGAGCATTAACCCCATAACCTCCCCCCCTTATAACCATACGAACTATGCTAACCCCATCCTGTGTATTCGAGCAATTCTCGAAAATAAACACCATCCCTCGCCCATCAAAGCACGAGGAAAAAATGATAGCCTTCCTCAAAGAGTTTGGCGAAAGCCGCGGTCTTCACACCATTGTTGACGAAACCGGCAATGTCCTTATCAGCAAGCCTGCCAGCAAAGGTATGGAAAACAAGCCAACAGTCATTCTGCAAAGCCATATCGACATGGTTTGCGAGAAGCTGCCCGACTGTGAAATAAACTTCCTCAACGACCCTATCCAGACCTATATCGACGGCGACTGGATGAAGGCTCGTGGCACAACCCTCGGCGCCGACGACGGCATCGGCTGCGCCATGCAGTTGGCACTCTTGGACGGCGATTTTGAGCACGGTCCAATAGAATGCGTTTTCACACGCGACGAAGAGACGGGACTCACAGGCGCAATGGGAATGAAGAGCGACTTCATGACCGGCTCCATGCTCATCAACCTTGACAGCGAAGACGAAGGACAAATCTTCGTCTCCTGCGCAGGAGGAATAAACACAGAGGCATTCTTCCGCTATGAGAAAGAAGCTGCTCCAGAAGGATTGTTCTTCATGAAAGCAACAATCCAAGGGCTTGTTGGCGGACACAGCGGCGACGACATCAACAAGAAGCGTGCCAACGCCATAAAATTCCTTGCCCGTTTCCTCTATCAGGAGCAGGAGAAGATGGACCTTCGTCTTGCCTCCTTCCAGTCAGGACGAATGCATAACGCCATACCTCGCGACGGCGCAATCATTTTCGCAGTGCCTTTCGCCGAGAAAGAGACAGTCCGAGTTGACTGGAACATCCTTGCGGCAGAATTCGAAGACGAGTTCCACGCTACAGAAGCCAACATGCAGTTCAATCTTCAGTCATGCGAGGCAGAGCTAGTGCTGCCAAAGAACGTCGGTGAGAACCTCATACGCAGCCTTCAGGCAGTTTACAACGGCGTTTACTCAATGTGCCAGGACAAAGCCATAGAGTGGCTCGTGGAGACCTCCAGCAACGTAGCCTCTGTAGAGACCACCGACAGCAGCGTGAAGGTTGTGGCATCACAGCGCTCAAATGTCATGAGTAACCTCGCAAATATGGCTGCCACCATCAAGGCTTGTTTCCAGCTTGCAGGTGCGGAAGTTGTGCAGAGCGACGGCTACCCAGCGTGGAAGATGAACCCTAACAGCAAGCTCACGGCGGTGGCTGTGGAGACATACAAAGAACTCTTCGGCAAAGACCCTCTCGTGCTTGGAATTCACGCCGGACTTGAGTGCGGACTGTTCTCAGAGCGCTATCCGAACCTCGACATGATAAGCATTGGTCCTACCCTTCGCGGCGTTCATTCACCCGACGAGCGACTGCTAATCCCAACCGTTGATATGGTTTGGCAGCACCTCCTCGTGATACTTCAGAGGATTTAAGGAATTAAAGAAAAATGCTTCACTACTCTCTCTCCCCCACCGTCGAGGCGTTCTCCACCAACTGTGACGATGCCATAGACTTCGAAGTCATCCTGCCGGCACATCAGGCACATTCCGACCGCGTGCGCCGCATACCGCAGGAGCAGGACGACATTACCGGTGTTGATGCTCTCATCACCAACGAGCGCGGCGTGAGGATAGGCGTGAAGACTGCCGACTGCGTGCCGATACTCCTTTACGACAGCCGCCGCGAAGCCATTGCTGCCATACATTCGGGATGGAAAGGGACAGTGAAAAACATCATCCGCAGCGCCATAGCAAGGATGACTGACGAGTTCCACACAGCCTCCGCCGACATCCTTGCTGTCATCGGACCTTGCATCCATCTCGAAGCCTTTGAGGTTGGCGAAGAGGTTTATGACATGTTCAAGGAAGACTACCCTTCCCTGTCCTTCCCCGCAAATAGAGAGGGGGCAAAGTGCCACATCGACTTGCCTGGCATCTGCCGCCAACAGCTCATTGACTGCGGCGTTAACGACAGCAACATCGAGGTTCGCCCCGAATGCACATGGACTCTCCACGACCGTTTCTTTTCCGCCCGTCGGCTCGGCAAACAGTTTGACCGCCAACGCATTATCAATGCAGTAAAATTACTTTAGGGAGATAAAGTGGAGTTAAAAATAGAAGTTAAAGTGGAGGTTAAAGTGGATTAAAAGGGATATTGCTTAACTACAGTTAAAGAAAAATGATTGCCACCATCGGTTATTTTGACGGAATGCACGAAGGTCATCGCTATGTGATTTCGCAAGTCATGCAACTTGCGGAAAAGCGCGGCGACGGCTCAATCATTTTCACCTTCGACCGCCACCCCGCCACACTGTTCCGCCCAGACCGCGTGCCGCAGCCACTGCTCACGCCCGAGGAGAAGATGGAGAAGATAGCAGCCTGCGGAGTCGATGACGCGGTGATGTTTGAGTTTGACGCAGATTTCGCCTCCATTACATCGAGAGAGTTCCTCGAAATACTTCGGGAAGACTACGGAGTAACAACGCTCCTACTCGGCTACGACAACCATTTCGGCAAGAAAGAGACAGATGACGACGGCAACACCATAACCCCCACATTCGCCGACTACCAGCGGATGGGACAGGAAACGGGAGTGAACATCCGACTGCTGACACCCCTCAGCGACACCCCCACTTCTTCAACCATGATACGCCGCCTGCTCCTCGACGGCAACATAACAGAAGCCAACAGCCGCCTCGGTTATCGCTACCGCATCAGCGGCACCGTCGTCAGTGGCGAGCAGATAGGCAGACAGATAGGCTTCCCCACAGCCAACATCAATGTCGAAGGAAAACTCATACCCAAGAGCGGAGTGTATGCCGTGGAAGTGTGCTGTCCGGAGCCGCGCAAGGCACTTCTCAACATCGGCAGCCGTCCCACCTTTGGAGGCAACGGCAACACCATTGAGGCGCACATCCTTGACTACAACGGAAACCTCTACGGAAACACCATAGCCGTAGAGTTCCTTCAACGCATTCGCGACGAGCAACACTTCCCTACACCCGAAGAACTCATACGCCAGATAAACCGCGACATGGAGAGAGTGAAAGCATTATGATGCTAACGCAAGTAAAAAGGGAACACCTGCAAAAGTGTGTGGATAGTGTAGCGCAATAAATCTCCATTTTTATCGTTTTCTATAAAATAGTTTACAACGATGGAACAATATAAATTCTTTGCAGAGTGTTTTCTTCCAAAGCATATGCTTGACTGGTTCGACTTGAAGAAAATTGATGTGATAGGAGAAGGTGATGACAAGCAGTATCAGATGAGAATGAAATCAGACCCGAAGGTCGTGGAGAACTTCGCCCAAATGGTTTTACACGAGAGAGCGTATTTCAGGATTTTCCCATTCGTGCCCACAAGGTGCTTCTTCATATAAGATGCCGGCGTTGGCTGGATGCTAACGGCGAGAACGTAATGACAGAGTATGATTTCATTCAGGAAAGCACCCGCTGCTCGAGAGAGTTGGCGGATTTTTAAAAAGAGACGTCTCGATAACCATCCCGTAACATCATGCTCGCTTGAGAAAGACTACCATATTGACGGCGATGGTTTTGAGCGTTCGTATAAGAACCATATCAGTGGTTTCATAGAACGGGCCAAGGAGAGTATCCACGCCGAGGAACGGCTTGTATTTCCATGGAATGTAGGTCCGCGGTTGAGTATAGATGAGACATGCCTGTCAAGCGGTGAGGTTTATACGCTTCTGTCAAACAAAGATGC
>JABUUE010000011.1:0-34029 GCA_021443335.1 Bacteroidaceae bacterium | reverse complement strand
AGCGAGGGCAATGAAAGCTTGCTTTCAAATTGCCGAGCGGGAGCATTTTATCTAAATCTGCATCCAAACATAGTACAATCTAACATCAAACTAATTTTGACCACTTACTTAAAAGCCATTTTATTTTACAAAGGTACAATAAATCAAATGAAACCACAACAAAAACACACAATTTGTTGTGCGAAAACACAGAAACTCTTAAAATAAAACAATTTGTAGGCTTCGTAACAGCATTTTTCGCTGAAAATATATCCGTTTATTGTTTATGAGTGAAAGAAAAACACTAACTTTGCACCACAACTAAACATAGACAATGGCAAAGATTAGGATAAAGGATATAGCAGAACAGGCAGGTGTCAGCGTGGGCACCGTTGACAGAGTACTTCACAACCGCCCGAACGTGTCAGAGATTGCAAGGAAAAAGGTTGAAGAAGTGCTCGACAGCATCAACTACAAGCCCAACATGTACGCGTCGGCATTAGCCTATAATAAGGAGTACACTTTTTACGTCATCCTTCCACAGCACTCTTCCGAGGCCTACTGGGCAGAGATAGAAGAAGGCATACAGAAAGCCTGCGAGCACAGAAGCGACTTCAACATTGAGACACGCACGCTCTACTACTCACGCTACGACATGGACGACTTCATGCGTCAATGCGACATCTGCATCAAGGCACAACCATCGGCTGTGGTACTTGTTCCTGTGCATGCCGATGTAACAAAGCCTTTCACCGACAAGCTCCATGCCTTAGACATA
Source organism: Bacteroidaceae bacterium (assembly GCA_021443335.1). GTDB lineage: Bacteria > Bacteroidota > Bacteroidia > Bacteroidales > Bacteroidaceae > Prevotella. The sequence goes on along the minus strand of JABUUE010000011.1, from coordinate 33,272 downwards.
CCAATAATGCTCCTTGACTCCTATCTCCCCGAGCTCAACCCACTATCTTTCTTTGGCCAAGACTCCTTCTCCAGCGGTTATTTCGCCGCCAAGATGCTCATGCTCCTTGCCTCGCGCGACAAGCAGATAATGCTTATGAAGCAGATGAAGAACGGCAAGGTCTCCAGCAAGCAGCAGGAGAACCGCGAGATAGGCTTCAAGAACTATATGCGCGGCCATTTTCCGGATGTGGAGATTTTAGAGCTTGACCTGCCGTTAGAGACACAACCTGAGGACTACGCAAAGACGCTCGAAGAGTTTTTCGACAGTCATCCCGACGTACACCACTGCATCACCTTCGCTTCAAAGGCTTACCTTGTGGGAGAGTTCCTCATATATACCAAGCGCACAGACGTGAAGATTATGGGTTACGACATGGTGCCGAGAAACGCCGAATGCCTGCGCCGAGGCTCTATTTCCTTCCTTATAGCCCAGCACGCCTTTATGCAAGGCTTCCACTGCATCGACTCACTGTTCAAGAGCATTGTCCTCAAACAGGAGATAAAGCCAGTGAACTACATGCCTATCGAACTGCTGTCAAAGGAGAATGTCGATTTCTACCATAGAACATTAATATAAGCCTCACCCCTAACCCCTCTCCATCAGGAGAGGGGAATAATATGTTTTGGAGGTTTCTTTCCAGACTTTAAGTGGGTAATCACACTTTGTACTTACTACTTTTAACCCAAAAAGTTCATTAGAACGTATATGGGTTAAAAGGTAATCATACCCCTTCCCCCCTAATGTGGGGACCGAGGGGGGCCTGCACTTCTGCAAGAGCGGTTTCCGTTCCCACATTCCCCGGGAAGATGATGTAAGGGAGATTAGGGAAAGTGGCGTCGCTACCAGTGCGTATGCAGGGAACGCCAGAGAGTATCTGCCCCATCACTCGCGCCGTCTTTATTTGTAAACCATGGGTGAGAATGTCATGTGATGTTATGCCACCCTTGGCGATGATGCACGACGGACGATAAGGCAAACGACGGACAATGCTGACGAGGAAGTCGGAAACCGTCTGACCAAGTCGCTGACGCTGGTCGGCATCAGCAAGTCTCACCTCCTTGCGTGAGGTATAAACAACAGGTGTTTTATGCTGAGAGTTGAGAGTTTTTAATTGTGCACACACCTCCTGCCACAGTGCATCTGGCTCATTCAATATGCGCTCAATGTCAAGTTCTATGCCCACAGTATCTTCGCACATTAACAAATTCTCAAGCTGCGTTGTTGTCTTCTTCACATGGGAGCCAACAATAAATATAGGTTTCTGCTGACCGCCATCAGACTCTGCCATAAGGTCATTGGCAGTGAGCAACGGTTTGTCGTCAATGCCGCTAATGGCTTTGGGCAGCGACGACGATGAGCGTATCACGATGTGACCTTCACTGTTTTTCGTATATTCCAAAAGGGCGGCAGCAAAATTGTAAAGGTGGCTGTAATCGGCGGCATCAATCGCGATAAACACCTGCGACGGTGTCTCACTGATACTTGCCATAAGAGAAGCCAACATCTCAGCCTGTCCCTCCGCATTTTGCTTTTGGAAATCAGAGAGAGAGAGCAGATGATACAGGAAATCACCTGTTCCAAGTTTCTCCTCTATGTAATCGTGAAGGTCGGAATGGTGATAGGCAAAGACATTGTCACGCGCAAACTCACTCTCGTGAACAGGGATAAGCCTGTCGCCATCCTGCAGGTAATGGATGCCGTTTTTGGTAAATCGTCCAGCCTCAATAAACGAAGGACAGAAGAAGGTTATCCGTTTTGACGGCAATGAGTTTGCAGACGAAGCGCCTTCCCTTATCACCTCGTGCATGACATCAGTCTCTAACGGGAAGTGTCCGCGCAGGCAGGAGTCGCTACGAGAAACGAAAATCAACTTGTAACCGTATCTTTCATTAACCCTCAGCACGGCGCGCATAGCTTCCCTTGTTACCTCGGCAGCCTCCTTGCGAGTCATCGCGCGGGTGTTTGTGAGTATATAGAAGAACGGCACACTGTCACGAAAAGCCGAATCTATCGCCTCGTCGGTCCATTCCGTAAGCAACAGACAACTGTGGACAGTCTGAATACCTGTCGGGTCGTCATCAAGACAGACGAGCCGTATGTTATTTTGGGAAAGCATAGGGTATAAGGTTATCGTTTCATACCTAACATTCTTCGTGCCTCGTCTGGTGTTGCTGGTTCGCATCCCAAGCGGTCAAGGATTTCCAGAAGGTGTTGGAGAAGTTCCGCATTGGTCTCGGCAGCCTTTCCTTCAGCATAATAGAAACTATCTTCAAAGCCTACGCGAACAGCATTAGCACCCATACCAATGGCTGTGGCGAGCAGCGTCTGGTCTTTCATGGCATCGTGGTTCACGCCCCATGAAGAGCCTTCTTCCGCAAGCGCAAGCATCAGTTGCAGAACCTTTGCGTTAGCACTCAGATTGCTTGATGCGCCAGGACCGACACAGAAATTATAATGCAGTGGACGACGAAGAACACCCTCGTCGGCAAGACGTGTGCAGGTTTCAACATGAGAGAGGTCAAACAGCTCCATCTCCGGAACAGCGCCAGCCTTCTCTATGCGGTCTGCCCAATAGCGAATCTCAGGCAGCGTGTTCACATAGACAGTATCGCCGAAGTTCACCGAACCCATATTCAGACTTGCCATCTCCACCGCTGGTACATTAAGACATACGCAGCGGTCTTCAAGACTCAGGGACGACAAACCGCCAGTAGAACTTTGGATTATGATATCGCTTTCCTTACGGATAAGGTCGATAGTCTGCTGAAACACATCAAGTTTGAAAGTGATATTGCCTTCAAGGTCTCGCGTGTGCAGATGTACCATCGAAGCGCCAAGTTTTGCGCAGTTTATCACATCCTCAGCAATAGCCTCAGGCGTAAGCGGATTCTTACTAACCGCAGGAACAGTCTTCCCTACGTGACATACGGGAGCCACCGTAACAATTATTTTTCGCATAATATTATTTTTATTAGAACTTCTTAGCCTTCTTGGACTCCTTGAACTTCTTGGACTTCTTGTAACTCCTTGAACTACTTTATTTTATTCCTTCGTCGGGTCAATACACATGAACAGCACCGCGCTTATCACCAACATTCCCGAGATGCAATAGAGCGGAAGGTTATAGTCGCCAGTGGAGCTTACGAGATAGCCAAAGAGTGTGGCGCAGACAAAGCCGCCGAGATTACCGGCAGTGTTCATGGCGCCAGACACCGCACCCGCATATTTCTTGCCGATATCTATACACAAAGCCCACGCACTTGGCAGCATAAGGTCTATCACGCCAAAGCACAGCGAGAGGAAGATGAACACTTCCATCTTACCCGGTATAAACGCAGCAAGGAACATGAATATCGCACTTACAACAAGAGCGCCCACACCTTGCGCCTTACGCCCAACCTTCAGTCCATAACGCGCCGTAAGCTTATCTGTTAGATAACCACCAAAGATGTTGCCCACCATACTCATAAGGAAAGGCACAGCAATGGCGTAAGTCAGTTCGCTCTGGTCAAATCCGCGACCCTTGCTCATGAATATCGGGAACCAAGTGAAGAAGAACCAACTGGCAAAAGCGTAAAAGAAATACATTGAGAGAAGAAGCCAGAACTGCACAGATGTGAACATTCGCCGCCAAGGAATGGCATCCTCTGACTTCTGCCGCGATGACTCTACTGCGGAAACATCCAACTGCGGTATCTCCGACAGTTCCTCCTCGGTAATTCCTCTCATCTGCTTAGGGTCGTTACGATAGAAAAGATACCATAACACCACCCACAGACAGCCTACAATTCCCATGATATAAAACGCCCAGCGCCAATCGACAGCCACTATCGGGATGACAATAAACGGCGTCAGCGCACCACCCATACGACTTGCCGCCCAGATAAAGCCTTGCGCCTTGCCCACTTCCTCCTTCGGAAACCAGCGACTGACAACGCCCGTGCTGCAAGGCGAAGCGCCAGCCTCGCCCACACCGAACAGAAAGCGGATGACGAGAAGCGACACAAAGCCGCCAGCCATGCCTGTAAAGAAGGTGAAGGCAGACCACCATAGCACTATCAACGACAGTATGGAGCGATGGCCACGCTTGTCGCCAAGGGCACCCATCGGTAACTGCATAAGTCCATACGAGAGGGTGAAGATGCTCATTATCCAGCCCCACTCTTTCTCACTCAGGTGCAAATCCCTCATCATCGACTCGCCGGCAACACTGATGTTTATGCGGTCGAGAAAGGTTATTACACCGAGAAGAACCAATAGGACAAGAATCCAAGTTCGTTTTTTCATAATTCAGATTGGTTAAACCCCAAAAATTCAATAGAACATATATGGCTTAAATCTTTCCCTGCGCCTGTAAAAACTCTCTCAACCCCTTAACTCCAGACACCGGACTTGAAAGCACAGGCTTGCCGGTTATCTCCGAAAGTTTCTGCTCCATGCGCGCCATTGAGCCTTGGGCAAGGACAAAGAGATCTACCTTATCGGCAACCTTTTCCGCCGCTTCCTGAATAAGACGGTCGTGTGTCGCTCCGTCGCCACTCTGTCCGGCAGCAAAGGCACCGTCAGCGAGAGCGTCTATCAGCTCCACATCCTTACCCGCCTCACGGGCAGCGCGCTCCAACAGTCGGCGTGTTGGGTCAAGAGTGGTGCTGAGTGTTGACACAACGGCTATGCGCTTTGCCGAGTTTACTGCCTGCACCGCCATAGGATAGTCTATACGGAAGACAGGAATCGGTGCTATGGTGTTGCCCAAATCAGCAATGTCACCAACAGAAGAACAACAGTTGAAGACCACATCAGCCCCACTGTCAGCGGCTGTCAAATAATAAGCCAACAGTCGGCGTTTCACGGCTGGCGTAACCTCATTGTTGGCAATAACCTCCTGAATGAGGCTGTCGTCTGCTATGTGGTTTAGTTTCACTTCTGGTAGATACTCACGAAAAATCTTTGTCAATGGCTCTACCAAAGCCATTGCAGTGTGTACAGCTGTTACTTTTATCATGGCAGTATTGATTATTAATCTTAGTTTACCGCGGCAAATTTAGTGAATATTCTGTAAACCACGAAACAAAAGCGCACAAATCTTCAGTATCTTCCACAAAAGTAAAGCATAACACCCATATTACACCTTAAAGCCAAAAAGTTCATTGGGACGTTTGGGTTAAAAATGTTTCACAGCGGTTCGCTCGATTTTCCTATGACATTTGGGTCAAAACGCAGGGAGAAAAAAAAATTTTGTCATAGAGTTTTGATATGTTTCACGGGGAGTTCTAAATCGATTCTCTAAGGAAGATGATTTGAGTGTCATAGAAACTCGCTTCGAGTATCATAGAAACTCGCTTCGAGTATCATAGAAACTCGCTTCGAGTATCAGGGATACAGATCTCAAGTATCATAGCAACTCATAGCAACTCATATCACACTCCCCCTAAGTCTCGCCCAAGACTTTGTTCACTATGTCTTCGGGTGTAATGCGGTTAAGGCAAGGATAATTGCCAAAGCGACAGGGCTTGTTGCCGTAGATGCTGCAGGGGCGGCAGGGCATATCTATTTGCACACAGTCGGCGACGTTCTGCTGCCAGCCGAGAAAACCGGCAAGGGGATGCGTTGCACCCCAGACGCTTACCACCCGCGTACCTGCGATGGAGGCGAGGTGCATATTGCCGCTGTCCATGGTAATCATGCAGTCCAACTGCGCCATCAGCCGCAGCTCCGCCTTCAGTCCTCCCTCGCCATAAGGTGGAAGCAAGACATTCTCGCAGCCGCCAAGTCGTTCGCGCCAATCGCGGAACACGGCAAGTTCCTTCTCGCCAGCCCCGAAAAGATATAACTTACAGCCGCGGTCGAGCAGCAGTCGAAGAACTTCAAAGCTCTTCTCTAACGGATAAATCTTACCCTCGTGAGCGGCAAAAGGAGCGATGCCGATAGATGCTTTACTGTTTGATTCACTTTCTTGTAAGCAGTTCTTGAGACTAACTTTATAGTCCCCTCCCCGCTTTGGGGGTAGGGTTAGGGAGAGGTGTAGATTCAGATACTGCCCTATCGTCTCCGCATAATTCTCGAATGAGGTGGGCTGCTGGACAAGCACCTTGTTCTTCTCACGCACCAAAGCGCGCTTGCCTGCACGATGCTTATTGATATGCGCCACGGCAGTCTTTGCTCCTCTGCCGAAGACAGACAAGATGTTGTCAAAAGCAAACAAAAGGCGCAGAACCTTCGTACGCAACACGTCGTGGCAGTCAGCAACATAGGTAAAGCCTTCCTTCCTCAATTGCCTGTAGAGACGGTAAAGTCCCTTTAGTCCCCTATGCTCCCCTTTCTTGTCGAACGGCACGAAGCTCACATTGTCGGAGATATCCTCAAAAAGAGGGCGCAGGAACTTTGCGGAAAGAACGGTAATCCTTAAATCAGGATGTTGCGATGCTAACGCCTTCACTACAGGCACTAACATCGCAACATCGCCAAGGGCTGATAGCCGTATGATGAGGATACTATCCATTGTTCTTATACAGCACAGGATTGGTCGTTGGGTCGTTGTACATCTTCATCTGGCGGTAAACCTTCATGTATTTTCTGCCAGCGGCTATGTCTGCCAAGAGCTGGTCGATGGCTGTTGATAGGTCAACCTGCTGTTCGAGCAGCACATTCAGCTTTGCCTGGCACTTCTGGACATGCTCTTGCGATACGCCCTCGCGCTCCACCTGCTCCTTCATGTGATAAATCTTCAGGGCGAGGATAGACAGACGGTCAACAGCCCACGCAGGACTTTCCGTATTTATCTGTGCATCGGGAACGACCTTAACATCAGCGTATAGCTCAAGGAAATAGGAGTCTATCTGCTCCACGAGGTCGGTGCGGTCCTGGTTGCTCTTGTCGATACGGCGTTTTAGCACCAAAGCCTCCACTGGGTCAATGTTCGGGTCGCGTATAATATCCTCAAAATGCCACTGCACCGTATCTATCCAGTTTTTCAGATACAGACGGTTTTCTATCGTGCCTTCAGAGTAGGGATTGCTTATCGGAGTCTCTATGTCATCCTTTATATGATAATCGTTGATTGCTTTGTTAAAGACTTCGTTAGCGGTCTGTGTGAATGTCATAGTTCAATAAAAGATTAATTAATTTCTAATTTTGGCGACAAAGTTAGAATTTTTTTTATACCTTTGCAACAAATTCCGCACAAAAAGAGACTTTAGCGATGAAAATAGTTTGCGACAGCAAAATCCCATATATCAGGGAAACGCTTGAGGGAATAGCCGATGAGGTGGTTTTCCTCCATGCCACCGACATCAAGAAGGCAGACCTTACAGATGCCGACGCACTGATCGTGCGCACAAGGACACGATGCGACGCGGAACTTCTTGAAGGCTCGAAGGTGCGGTTTGTGGGGACAGCGACAATAGGCTTCGACCATATCGACACCGAGTATCTCGCCAAGCGCGGAATATTCTGGACAAACTGCCCCGGCTGCAACTCCGGCAGCGTGTGCCAGTATGTCAGAGAATGTCTGAAGGCTGCCATCCATGAAAGGGCAAAAAGCGGACTACGAAGTACAACGATGGCGGTCATCGGTCACGGTCATGTGGGTAGCAAGGTGGCGAGAATGGCAAAGGATATGGGCTTGGATGTGTATGTCTATGACCCTCTGCTATTCCCCGAACAGACTTTCGACAAGGTTTACGACTGCGACATCATCACTTTCCACACACCGCTGACCAAGGACGGTCCCTACCCCACATATCACATGGCAGACAGGGGCTTCTTCCGCCGACTGACGAAGAAGCCGGTAATCATAAACGCAGCCCGCGGACCTGTCATTGACACCGCCGCCCTTATCGACGCGAAGGACAGGGGAATTGTCTCAGAACTGGTCATCGACACATGGGAGAACGAGCCCAACATCTCAAGGGAACTGCTGAAACGCTGCTTCATAGCCACTCCTCACATCGCTGGTTATTCGGCAAACGGAAAGGTCAACGCCGACAACATGATTGTCCGCGCGCTATGCGACTTCTTCAACCTCCCTCACCCGGCAGAGATTACGCCGCCAAGCGATGGGCAAATCGGCTATAACCCTATGAGTGACCACAACAAACTCATGGCTAATCCCGAACTGTTCGAGAGGTTCAGAGAGGAATATCCGGTGGTGTTGGAGACAAGCACCCCCCTCTAACTCCCCCCACAAGGGGGGAGGACTGAATAGTTACTCTTGTAGGCTCACATTTTGTGAACTATAGCCATTAACCATTAGCCTCGTGCAAAGCACGAACTATTAGCATTAGCCTTCGCAAGTACTTTAAAGGTGGGTTCTATAAATTAGCTTGAGACATTTTTGAGAGTTTTTATTGAGAAGATAAGATGCCAATAAAAAACTCAAAATGACCAAGCCATATATAAACCCATTAATGATTTAACTTGTGGGCACTAATTTATAGAACCCACCTAAATACATAATAAAAATGGAAAAGATAAAAATTGGTATTCTTGGTGCGGCGGGATATACAGGCGGCGAACTGATACGCCTGCTCATAAACCACCCACAGGCAGAGATTGTTTTCGCCAACTCTGAATCAAACGCGGGCAACAACGTCTGCGATGTTCACGAAGGACTGATAGGCGATACCGACCTGAAGTTCACAAGCGAAATGCCTTTCGACAAGGTTGATGTGGTGTTCTTCTGCTTCGGTCACGGCAAGAGCGAGGCGTTCCTGAAGGAACACACAATACCGGCAAACGTGAAAATCATAGACCTTGCACAGGACTTCCGCATAAAGGGCGACCACGACTATGTTTACGGTCTGCCAGAGATTTACCGCGACGAGATTTGCAAATGTAACCATCTTGCCAACCCTGGTTGCTTCGCCACCTGCATACAACTCGGACTGCTGCCATTGGCAAAGGCAGGACTGCTTACACACGATGTGGCTGTAAACGCCATAACAGGTTCTACCGGCGCAGGACAAAAGCCTGGCGCAACAACACATTTCTCTTGGCGCAACAACAACTTCTCCGTGTATAAGCTCTTCACTCACCAGCATCTTCACGAGATTACGCAGACACTCAACGAGCTGCGTCCAACTGATGCGCCTCGCGCCATCGACACTCTCAACGAGCCTATCAACGCAAGCAACGAGAACAGCGGCTTCACTGTTGACTTCATACCTTATCGCGGCGACTTCGCGCGCGGCATATTCTGCACTGAGGTAGTTACCCTTGACAAGGCGACTGATGCGGAAACAGTGGCAGCAATGTACAAGGACTTCTACAAAGACGCGGAGTTCACCCACTACTCTGACAAGGCTCTCGACCTTAAACAGGTTGTCAACACCAACAAAGCACTCGTGCATACGGAGGTGTTCGGAAAGAAGATTGTCGTTACCTCCATCATCGACAATCTGCTCAAAGGTGCTGTCGGACAGGCAGTACAAAATATGAACCTTATGTTTAACATTGACGAAAAAGCAGGCTTGAACCTTAAAGCAGCAGCTTTCTAAAACATACTACAATGAAACTTTTTGATGTTTACCCATTATTCCCAATAAACATTGTTCGTGGCAAGGGTTGCCATGTATGGGACGAAAACGACACTGAATATCTTGACCTCTATGGCGGTCATGCCGTAATTAGCATAGGCCATTGCCATCCTCACTATGTGGAGGTGCTGACAGAGCAACTTAACAAATTAGGATTCTACAGCAACTCTGTTGTCAACAAACTCCAGCAGCAGCTTGCGGAAAGACTTGGCAAGGTTTGCGACTACGACGACTACCAGCTCTTCCTTGTGAACTCTGGCGCTGAAGCCAACGAGAACGCGCTGAAATTAGCATCGTTCATCAATGGTCGCACACGAGTGCTATCAGCCCAGAAAGCATTCCACGGAAGAACATCGCTTGCGGTAGAGGTAACAAACAACCCTAAAATCATAGCTCCGATAAACGACGGAAAGCATGTCACCTATCTTCCGATAAACGATATTGAGGCATGGAAGAAGGAGTTAGAGAAAGGCGATGTGTGCGCCTGCATCATAGAGTGCATACAGGGTGTTGGCGGCATTCAGATGGTTGAAGCCGACTTCCTTCAGGAACTTATCAAGACTTGCAAGGCGAACGGCACACTGCTCATCTGCGACGAGATACAGTGCGGCTACGGCAGGAGCGGAAAGTTCTTCGCTCACCAGTGGCTCACAGAAGGCGAGTTAAGACCAGACATTATCACTGTGGCGAAAGGTATCGGCAACGGTTTCCCTATGAGCGGCGTACTTATATCGCCAGAGCTGAAGCCTGTCTATGGACAACTCGGCACTACCTTCGGAGGCAACCACCTTGCCTGCGCAGCCGCCCTCGCCGTGCTTGATGTCATTGAGCAAGAAGGACTTGTAGAGAATGCCAACAAGGTGGGCGAGTATCTTATCTCTGAGTTAAAGAAAATCCAGGCGCAACGCCCAGACAAGATTGCCGAAGTGCGCGGTCGCGGTCTGATGATTGGCATCGAGCTGACTGAGCCTTACAAGGAAATACGAAGCCGCCTGCTCTTCGACGAGCATTGCTTCACTGGCTGTGCAGGCACAAACACACTGCGCTTGCTGCCACCTCTCTGCCTGTCAATGGAAGAAGCAAACGACTTCCTGCAGAAATTCCAGAAAGCGTTGTAACCCAAATTAAGGAGCTCAAGATAATAATCTCGAAATCTCGATAACTCGAAACCTCGAAACCTCGAAAACCCCACAAATACAACCATGTTTCTAACAGCCAACAACATTCACAAGAGTTTCGGCTCCCACAAGGTGCTTGACGATGTGAGCATTGCCGTGCCTCGCGGAAAGGTGTTCGGACTGCTTGGCCCTAACGGAGCCGGCAAGTCAACACTTATCCGTATCATAAACCACATCACGCTGCCCGATAGCGGAGAAGTAATCTTCGACGGTCATCCTCTCTGCGAGAACGATATGCTCTCTATTGGCTATCTGCCGGAAGAGCGCGGACTATACAAAAAGATGAAGGTGGGCGAACAAGCCATATATCTCGCGCGACTGAAAGGTCTGTCTGCCAACGAGGCAAGAAAGCGACTGGAGAAATGGTTTGAGAAATTTGACATCATGCCTTGGTGGAACAAGAAACTTGAAGAACTCTCAAAAGGTATGCAGCAAAAGGTGCAGTTCATCACGACAGTGCTCCACGAGCCGCCATTGCTCATATTCGACGAGCCTTTCTCTGGCTTCGACCCAGTGAATGCCGAACTGCTCAAGAACGAGATTTTGCAACTCCGCGACAAGGGACATACCATTATCTTCTCCACACACAATATGGCATCTGTGGAAGAGGTGTGCGACAAAATCGCGCTCATCAACAACTCAAAAGTGATACTCCAAGGCACAGTTGCAGAAATCCAAGAGCAGTTCCAGCACGAGAAAAAGGTGATAGTAAAGGAGGTATATCCGTCAATGAACGAGATATTCCTTAAAGTAGTAGGAAAGGAGGGCAACAATGAATAAGATATGGATTATCATTCAGCGTGAGTTCATGACAAAGGTGAGGAAAAAGTCGTTCATCATTCTCACCCTGCTTATGCCGTTGATAATGGCGATTGTAGTAGCCGTTCCTGCGCTCCTCGCTCAGGCCGACAGCGGCGAGACATTCACCGTGGGCATCGTTGACAACACAGGCATCTATGCCAAGGAATTCAAGGACAGGGAGAACATCAAGTTTGTTGTCGTTGACGACAAGCGCCCAATAGAGGAGATAACAAACCAACTGAAGGTTGAAGGCGCACTCTACAATCAGATTCTTTACATCCCCGACACGCTGACACAAGCAAAGGACGGCACAGCACTTATATATTCTGTTGAAGAGACACCGACAGAGGTTGAACGCGAGGTGAACTATGTCTTGCGCGACAAGATTCGCACAGACCGCCTGTCAGCCTTCAATCTGCCAAATGTGGAGGAGATTATCAAGTCTGCCGATGTGGGGTTCTCTGTCAAGACCATTCGCAAGACTGATGATGGCGACAAGGAATCAGACGCCACCTTCACAGCTCTCATCGGGCTTTTCCTATCGACCTTCATATATATGTTCATCATGGCATACGGCAGTATGATAATGAACAGCGTGATGGAAGAGAAGACCAACCGCATTGTGGAGATTATCGTTTCATCTGTCAAGCCGTGGCAGCTGATGGCAGGAAAGATTATAGGCGTGGGTCTGGTCGGTTTGTTCCAAATGGCTATCTGGGGAACAATGATTGTGGGCATAAGCCTTACCTTTGGTACTATCTATGGAGTAACAACAATACCAGAGACAGGCGCAGGAATAACTCCCGAACAGATGGCACAGATGCAAGAGATGGCTAACAGTCCTGTCGCTGACATATTGAAGTTTGTGGGCGCCATGGACTTCGTAAGCATCACAATTTTCTTCGTGCTCTTCTTCATTGGCGGCTACCTACTGTTTGCATCACTCTTTGCAGCCTTCGGAGCTGCCGTCAACGAAATGCAGGACGCAAGTCAGTTCACAATGCCTATAATAATGATTTTCATCTTTGCCCTCTATGCGGCAATGTTCTCAATAGAGAACCCTAACGGTCCGTTGGCGGTGTGGTGTTCATATATTCCACTGACCTCACCAATAGTGATGATGGTCAGGATGCCGTTTGACATACCTGTCTGGAGCGTGCTGTTGTCATTGGTCATACTCTACATCACTGCAATAGCCACAACAATCCTGTCATCTAAGATTTACCGCATCGGCATACTTATGTACGGCCAGAAGCCATCAATGAAGGATTTGATAAAATGGCTGAGATATTAAAAAAACATAATATTTCGAGTGTTTGTCTTGCGTTTAAATATAATTATGTAACTTTGCGGCAAATAAGAAAATCATCAATAACACTAATAAAAACTATATATTATGGAAATCAGAGTAACCCCACAGAATTTTGAAGAAGTAAAGAACAGCAGTCTGCCAGTAGTATTGGACTTCTGGGCTACTTGGTGTGGTCCTTGTCGCGTAATCGCTCCTTTCCTCGCACAGCTCGCAGAGCAGTATGACGGTCAGGTTGTCGTAGGCAAATGCGATGTGGAGGAGTGTGAAGATGCCGCTATGGAGTTTGGCGTACGCAATGTGCCAACAGTCGTTTTCTTGAAGAACGGCGTAGAGGTTGACCGCATGGTAGGAGCGGCTCCAAAAGCTAAGATTGAAGAGAAAATCAAAGCATTACTCTAACAAAGAATCCAACCCATGATTGACGGAATAGAACAACAGAGGCGCGAAAACATAAAGGCAAGATATGAGCAACATATCTTGCCTAAGTTTCAAAATTACATAGAGAAGAACAAGGCTGAGTTCAAAAGCATCTGCGAACAGTACGTAACAAGCGAGCGCAAGGCATCGCTCGGCAAAATCTTCGACTATTTAGAGAAGACCGACTTCTACACCGCGCCTTCCTCAACAATGTTCCATCTGAACTGCCCTGGCGGTCTGTGCAAGCATTCCATCAATGTCTTCAAGACAGCGAAAGCCCTTAACGACAAACTTCTTGCGGAAGATATTGAGAGCAAGGAATCTATCGTGGCACAAAAGTTCAGCGACGAGACAATAGCCGTTGCTGCGCTCTTCCACGACCTCTGCAAGATAGGCATGTATTACCCTGAAGAGAAATTCACTAAAGACGGGAAAAACTGGATTAAATATCTTGGCTGGGGTATCGACGACCAACTGCCTATGGGGCATGCAGAGAAATCCCTCTACCGTCTGAGTTGCCTGATAAGACTCACTACCGACGAAATTCTCGCTATCCGTTGGCACATGGGTATGTTTGACATGGGCGAGAAAGGCTCATCACTGCGCACATCATTCTATCAGGCATTAGACCAGTCGGCACTCGTCATCCTGTTGCAATGCGCCGACAACTACGCTTCACGCTGCCTTGAACAGACATACGACCTGACAACATTTACATTATAGGTGGGCTCTAAACATAAGCGACTAACTGCTGATTATGCTTCTGCATAACTTAGAGTGTACACTTACTTTGAGCACATCTTATACCGCAACAATCCCGGCGATTTTCACTCGTCGGGATTGTTGCATTTTGCGGCATTCTCCGCTCGGCTATATTCACAACCGCAAAAGTTTTGCCTATATAGATTATGTGTTTTCGACAATTCTATCGACCGCTTATAACCACCTTTCTTCTTGAAATCGCTTGGTAGCCAGCGTACTCCATACCTTTGCGACAGTTCCTCTCCGATGGAGTTCAGCCAGTCGGCATGCTTCAGCGGGCTGATACTGAGTGTGGTACAGAAGAAGTCGAAACCCTTTTCGCTTGCGATTCTTGCAGCCTCTTCAAGGCGTAATTGGTAACATGTCCAACACCGTTTGCCGCCTTCCGGCTCATGTTCCATACCCTTGACAGCCTCAACAAACTCCCGCGGCTCATATCTGCCAGCAAGAAAAGATATGGAAGCGTCAAGCTCGCCAATCAATCTTTGCTGCTCCCCCACCCTTTTCTCATACTCTTCCTTGCGCATAATATTAGGGTTGAAATACAAGACTGTGATGCGGAAATAGCGCGACAGATATTCCAACGTATAACTGCTACATGGCGCACAACAAGAATGTAACAGGAGCGTTGGGAGTTCCTGACTCTCAGCACCAATCTCTTTTTCTATTAGTGCGTCAAGTTCTTTCTGATAATTCCGTTTCTGCATCTTAATTCCTTCCTGCCATCTGCGCCACCGTCTTCTGAAGTTCCTTCAACTGCTTATAGTGGCTCATCGCCGTAGCCATCTCGTCGGCAGTAGCTGTTGCCAAACGCTGTCTTGCTTCCACTATCTGCTCAGAAATCATCTGCAAGCGCAAATCAATGAACAAATGATTAAGATTCTTTACAGTTTGCGCAACAAGTTTCGTCTCATCCATCTCATCCGGCTTCACATTCACATTGGCTTGATCCATAATCAATCGAGTGGCGGCATTATTAATATCATAGTCTTCATGGCGCATAAAGAACTTCTCCGCCACAAAATCATCTTCACCCGACTTCTCCACAGCATCCTCCAATATCTTATTATATATAGGTATTGAGAATTGCAATTCATCTTCTGCAAGGTTAGAGGCCACGAGTTGTGCTAATGTAACTTGCGGTTCCGTAGGCATAAGCATCTCGCCGTGTCTGACAACCATCTGAATAATAAGCGTCTCTATCTCTTGAAGTTTGGACAACTTCGTCGGGACATTCTCTACTGGTGCAGAAGCTGTCTCGGGCACTATCGGTGGTTGTTCCTGAACCAAGACTTTTTCCCTTTCTTTCCTTTTTTTTCTTTGCTCTATCTCGTCATGGATAAACTTGTTAACACGGCGCACTATCGTTTCCTCCTTAACGCCTAATTTCTCTACACACAGAGTAACATACATGGAGCGCTTTATCTGGTCCTTTATCAACGACACACTGAGAAGAACATTGTCTATCGCCTCTGCACGCTTCATCGGGTCTGTTACACCTTGAAGCAACACCTGACATTTGAAGTCTATGAAATCTGTCTGGTTGCGTTCCACATAATCGCGAAACTCCTCCGCACTATGCTTGCGTGCGAAGCTGTCGGGGTCATCACCATCAGGAAGGAAAAGCACCTTGATATTCATGCCATGCGAAAGGAGCATGTCAGTTCCTCTCATTGCCGCATGAACGCCAGCCTCATCGCCGTCATAAAGCAATGTTATATTCGGTGTCAGACGGTGGAGTATGCCTATCTGCTTAACAGACAACGCTGTTCCCGAGTTGGCAACAACATTCTCTATGCCACATTGATGCATGGAAATGACATCGGTATAGCCCTCGACCATATACACATGGTTCTCCTTGGCGATGGCTCTCTTGGCTTGGAACAGACCATACAGTTCTGAATCCTTATGGTAAATTTCACTGTCTGGAGAGTTTACATATTTCTGCGCCACGCCTTTTGTCCTGGCATCAAGCAGACGACCTCCAAAGCCGACAATCTTTCCACTCTGTCCGAACCAAGGGAAGATTACGCGACCAGCAAACCTGTCTATCAGTTCGCCACGGTCAGTCTTATAGCATATACCCGTCTTTTCGAGATATTCGCCCTTGTAACCTTCCGCAACAGCCTTCTGTGCCAAAGCCTTACGGTCTCCAAGGTCAAAGCCGAGTTTGAACCTCTCTATGATGTCGTCCCGAAAACCACGACTGCGGAAATAAGGTAATCCTATGGAAACACCATCAGAGCTTTTGTGCAGATTGTCCGCAAAATAATTCGCCGCCCATTCATTGACGATAAAAAGGCTCTCGCGTTCTGTCTGCGCCCTGCGCTCGTCATCAGTCAATTCCCTCTCCTGCACCTCGATATTGTACTTGCGTGCAAGATATTTCAATGCCTCAGGATATGTCAACTGCTCATGCTCCATAATGAAGCCTACGGCATTTCCGCCTTTGCCACACGAGAAACACTTGCAGTAACCTTTTGCTGGCGACACCATAAACGAAGGTGTGCGATCGTTATGAAAAGGGCACAATCCCTTGTAGTTTGCACCAGATTTCTTCAACGACACAAAGTCAGACACCACATCCACTATGTCTGCGGCATCCATTATCTTCGCTATGGTTATTCTGTCAATCATGAATCAGGGAGTTCAAGGAGTTCAAGGAGTTCAAGGAGTTCAAGGAGTTCAAGAAGTTCAAGAAGTTACAAGAAAATTACGCCGGTCACAACATCATTGAGTTGCGACCGGCAATTTCGTTCTAACCCATAACTATCTTTAAGAAGACAAATGGGTTCAAGCATACAATGCTTACTTCTTTGCAGCAGGCTCTGCTGGTGTCTCAGCAGCAGCGGCAGGAGCAGCATTATCTGCTGGCTTTGCGTTCTCAGTAGCAGGAGCCTCAGTCTTCTGCTCTGATGCTGGTGCCTTCTGCTCAGATGCGCCGAAACCAGGGAGGTTTGTTGGAGCTGTCTGCTGTTGCTTTGGAGTGGCCACATTTTCAATTACGCTTGACTCAGCTGTTGCCTTTGGCACAACATAAGCACAGCCAATGCTGATAACAACCATTGCTGCGGCAAGCACCCAAGTGGCTTTTTCTATGAAATCTGTGGTCTTGCGAACACCCATAATCTGGTTGCCACTGCTGAAGCCAGATGCAAGACCGCCACCTTTTGACTCCTGAATGAGCACAATGCCTATCATAAGGAGTGCTGCGATAACGATAAGAATTACAAGTACTGTGTACATATTTGATTTATTTTAGTTTTCATTTACAACGCTTCTTAAGCCTGATTTTCTGCTCCTGTAAGCCTTATCAGCTTGTCTAAAAAGCGTATTTGGTCTGCAAAGTAAATGTTTTTTTCGGAATTATCCAAATTTAATTGCGTAATTATTTCTTTTGCCTGCAAATAATTGCCCTGCTTTATGTATTTTTGAGCCAATTCTTCTGAAATAAGTTGGTTTTCGCTTCGCTTTTTACTTGTTTGCTTTGTCTTTTGCGGCTCAATAAATTCGTCATGTATGCTGTTGAGATGGATGGCATCAACAATAGCCTTTTCCTCCTCAGCGGTAATCTCTGGCAGCGTAACCTTACCACCTTGGCTCAAGAATCCTTCGATGATAGAGTCGTGCCTGCTCTGCTCCGCCTGTCCATCCTTGACGAGCGGCAACAATGAGTCGTCACCATCCGACAGCAACTGCATATAGTCGTTGGTAACATACCAAGGCAGTGGTTTCTGCTTCTGGTCCTGACTTTGCTCCTCTGGTATATTGTCAAGGAATTTATCTATGAGCGATGAGGTGCGTGATACTGTTGACAACTGACCATCAGCCACTTGTTGCTGATTATCGGATTTCAATTCATAATGCTTTGCCTCAACCAGTTCAAAGAGCTTTCGTCTATCAGCCACATATATAGCAGCTCTACGCAACTCCTCGTCAAACGAAGTGTCGTGCAGTACATATAGGTTCTTCAACATCAGCAGTCGCGCCGGTTGGTAATAAGGATATTGTGCAACAATCTCACGCAGCTCATACAATGTCTGCTTGTCCAGAAGATGCGGATTATTTATCAGTTCAGTTATCAAGAGATTTGTAAATTATCAACAATTAAGTAATAGTAGAAAGTAAATGGTCCAATAGTAAATATTATTACCAATTAGATGCTGTTGCGTTGAATATCTGTTCTGTTATATCCTTTGACATCTCCTGCACCAACTGCTCCTGCACAGAGTTCAGAGACTGGTTTGAAGCGTATGGTCGGGAAGCGGAGAATTGTCTTTCAAAGTCCTCAACATGGTTCTTATTATTCGTGAAGCGCACATTAACAGTCATCGTCAGTTCCACCTGAGCAGAGGTTCCTTCAGCCGTAACCGACTTATTGCGCTGCGTGTAGTTGGTAATCTCACCCTCTATCTTCAAATCACCGTTACGACGCACCTGCGTAAGTTTGGTGTTCACAGAAAAAATATCCTTCAAGGCATTGTTGAAGATGGAACTCATCGGCGCCCAAACATAACTTGAGCGTATTGGGAAATCGGCAATGGTTATTGTCTTTGTCTTTGTATAATCAATACTTGCGCCGTTCAAGCTGTACTTCACGCTACAAGCAACAAGCAGCAGAGACAATGCCAAGCCGCATATTATGGTAATCTTTCTTTGCATATATCTAAGATTCTTCTATCGTTGTTATATCCTCTATATTAAGCTCGCGCTTTATCTGTTCCAACTCATGCGACAGATGGAATATCTGATTGCGGAGTTCGAAAATCATTGCGAACAGCGCTTCACGCTCGCTGCGATAACTGTGGTCTTTGCTGTCGGGTGAGGTTACAGCCAGTGCCGTAGAGTCTGTGTTTCGCGGCACGAAGTCAATAATATCCTCCACACTCAGCACCTTCTTCTTAGACAAAACGGCTATCTGCTCCGTTACGTTCTTCAACTGCCTGATATTTCCAGGCCACTTGTAGTTAAGTACATGTTGTTTAGCCGCCTCATCAAGGGTTATAAGCGGTAGTTTGTACTTCTCGGCAGCCTGCATGGCAAAGAGACGGAAAAGCAGTAACACGTCTTCTCCCCTCTCACGCAACGGCGGCAACTTTATCTGTATCGCATTCAGGCGGTAATAGAGGTCCTCGCGGAAACGACCTTCACTGATGGCTTTCAGCAGATTGACATTCGTAGCTGCCACCACGCGCACATCAGTCTTCTCCACCTTCTGACCTCCCACACGGATATACTCACCCTTCTCAAGCACACGCAGCAATTTCGCCTGTGTTGCCAAAGGCAGTTCGCCAACCTCATCAAGGAACAGAGTGCCACCGTCAGCAACACCAAAATAGCCTTTGCTCTCGCCAACAGCCCCCGTGAAAGAACCCTTCTCGTGACCAAACAGTTCCCCATCAATAGTTCCTTCAGGAATCGCGCCGCAGTTTATCGCAAACAGTTTCTTGCGTTTGCGCAAGGAGTTGTCATGGAGAATCATCGGAATAATCTCCTTTCCTGTTCCGCTCTCACCGTTGATAAGCACGGAAATGTCTGTGTTCGCCACCTGAAGCGCAATATCAATGGCACGATTCAACCCGTCACTGTTGCCCACAATGCCGTACCTCTGCTTTACCTGTTGAAGTTGTGATGTATCCATTTCGGGGGACAAAGTTACGATTAAGCGAGGGAAATACAAAATAAATCCCATTTATTTTTATTTCCGAGCGTGAGTAACTTATTTAAAATTCTTGCCTTGCAAGCGGCAAAGCCGAGTCCGATTAAGCGAGGGAAACAAAAAATAAATCTTTGTTATTTTGCATTTTTGGAAAGAAAAACAAATATCAAGTATGTTTTCAGAGATATACCGAACACTTATCGCGTATTATATACAATGGTACAATAAAAGGGCGGACTCTGCGAAAGAATCCGCCCAGAAAGAAATGTAACAAAAACTACTAATAACAATGAACTCACGTTCATTATCCTTTTGACTTTATATGCTCCTCATATTCAGCAATCTCCCTTTCGCCCACATGAGCAAGACCATAATGCTCATCGTGTTGAGAAAAATCGAGACCTACCATCTCACTCTGATGGCTCACACGCATAGGAATCATCTTATCGATAATCCAGTAGCCAAAGTAACTTACGATGAATGTATATGCTACCACAATGACAATAGCGAGAAGATGATAGAGGAAAACGACCACGCCCTCCCATGTGCCAGCAATCAAACCTTCCTGAATAAAGACTCCTGTGAGCACTGTTCCGAGAATACCGCCCGTGCCGTGTGTTGGAAAAACATCAAGGGCATCGTCAACATTCATCTTCTTTTCACGCCAATAAACCGTAATATTACAGCATATCGCGATAAGAAACGATATGAATGTCGCCTGACCAACAGTCACATAAGCAGCAGAAGGAGTGATAGCAACAAGACCAACGACACAACCCACAGAGGCGCCCATGGCTGAAGGTTTACGACCACGAAGACAGTCGAAGAATATCCATGTCATCATTGCCGTACCACTGGCAACGGTTGTGTTCAAGAATGCCTTGACAGCAATGCCGTCAGCATGAAGCGAGCTGCCAGCGTTAAAGCCAAACCAGCCGAGCCAAAGCATGGCGGCGCCAAGTAAGACGAAGGGGATGTTTGCGGGCTCAGACTTCTCCGTTGTACGTCTGCCTAAGAATATCGCGCCCGCCAATGCAGCCACACCTGACGACGCATGAACAACAATACCACCAGCAAAGTCAACAACGCCCCACTGCAGGAACAATCCGTCGGGATGCCATGTCATGTGCGCAAGCGGACAATATATAAATATGAAGAAGAAAATCATGAAGAACAGATATCCGGAGAAACGCACGCGCTCGGCAAAACTGCCAGTAATCAGAGAAGGTGTAATAATGGCAAACTTCATCTGAAACAAAGCAAACAAGGCAAGAGGTATTGTCGCGCCGCCAACAATCTTTCCTGACGGAGTCACATATATGTCGCCACCCACATTCTCCATCATAAGGAAAGAGAGCGGATTACCTATTATACCGCCTATGTCATCACCAAATGCAAGACTGAAGCCAAATGCCATCCACATGACACAGATAATACCCATGGCTATGAAACTCTGCAACATTGTACTTATCACATTCTTTGCTCCGACCATTCCGCCGTAGAAGAATGAGAGACCAGGGGTCATCATCAGCACGAAGATTGTAGCAGTGATTAGCCACGCCACATCCGCGCGATCTATCGTATTCCAGTCACACTCGAAAGAAGGTTCTTTCGCAAACAAGCCAGCAACAGCAATGAGTGTCATCGCCGACATAAGAATAAGCCATCTTTTTTTCATCTTAAAACAATACCTAATAATACATTTAGTCTGTGTTGATGATGCAAAATTATAGCTTTCCTATAAATTACATATCACAAAACACTCTCTTCTTTTAAACAAAAATCTTCTTGTTTCTATCTGAAAGCAAAATCCGCGAACAACTTTCAATTTAATATTTTGCAAAAAAAAATGAAAAAAAAGGTGTGCCAATTTTCTTCTTGACACACCTTCACTATATTACTTACTTTTTGTCTTTAGTTAAGACGCAATATTTCCTCAGTCCTTAGCCCCGTAACTTGCGCTATCTGCTCTGTCGGCAGTCCCAAGGATTTAAGATTGCGAGCTATGCCGATTTTTTCCTCTGCACGGCCTTTTGCTTCGCCTTCCGCACGACCTTCCGCACGACCTTTTGCTTCGCCTTCTGCACGACCTTCCACCCTCGCTGTCTCTACATTGTCGCGTATGATGGCAGCATCCATCATCACACGGTCGTAGTGGCGGCGCTCTGACTCGCTCATCGTGTCGTAGAGCATAACCTCCTTTGCGCGCTCCAATCCTGGAGCCTTTGGCTTGTCGGCGATAGAACCATCCTTTAGGAAGTACATCCACTCGTCAAGCGGTGTCTTGGCAACCTTGTCGAAGCCGTCGATTTTAAGGATATAGTATTTAGGGAAAAGGTCTTTCACCCCGTCAGCATCAAACTGTTGCATCTGGAACGGCGAAAGGTTAAGCACCTCGTCGGTGTGTATACCGCGGAACTCCGTCGTACCCTCATAAACATAGTCCTTGCCCATGCCGAGGTTGAAATAGACGAGGTTGACGGAGTAAACCTTGCGAATCTGCCCATAGTCGCAACCACGCTTGATATATTGCGTGATTAGCTTTGACGTGCCGAAGAGCATACGCTGGAAATAAGCCGTCTCGCTATTGTTCTGCACCTCTATTAGATATAGCACACCCTTCTCGTCGGTCGCCAACACGTCCACGCGGTTCTGCTTGTCGTCCTCTGCGTCCTGATTGCTTTCGCCCTCAAGGATTTCCGTAATCTTTATTTCCTTGTTCAGCAACGAGGACAACAATCCCTCCAGCACGACATAGTTTGCCTTGTCGCGCAGCAAGCGTTTCATTGCCCAATCAAACCGAACGTAGTGTGCCATATCACAAATAATAGTATTTTATTCCTCTGTCTCAGCGTCGTGAGCAGCGATGAGTTGCTGCTGGATATCGTTAGGAACAAGCTCGTAAGAAGCGAACTTGGATGTGAACGATGCACGACCGCCAGTGATAGAGCTCAATGCGATAGAGTAGTTAGAAAGCTCCTTCAAAGGAATCTTTGCCTGAAGTTTCTGGTAACCAGCCTCTGAGTCCATACCCATAATCATTGCACGACGGCCCTGAAGGTCAGACATCACATCACCCATATAGTCTGATGGCACGAATACCTCAAGGTCATATACAGGCTCAAGAACCTTCGGACCAGCATTGCGGAACGCCTCTGCAAAAGCCTGACGACCAGCAAGCATGAATGAAAGTTCGTTAGAGTCAACCGGGTGCATCTTACCATCGTAAACGATAACGCGAACATCGCGTGCATAAGAACCAGTCAGTGGTCCACGCTCCATACGCTCCATGACACCCTTCAAGATTGCAGGCATGAAACGAGTATCGATTGCGCCACCGACAACAGAGTTCATGAACACGAGCTTACCACCCCACTCAAGGTCAATCTCCTCACGAGAACGGATGTTCATCTTGAACTCCTGACCGTTGAAAGTGTATGATGTAGGGTCTGGCATTCCCTCTGCGTAAGGCTCAACGATAAGGTGAACCTCACCGAACTGACCAGCACCACCAGACTGCTTCTTATGACGATAGTCTGCGCGTGCAGTCTTTGTGATAGTCTCACGATATGGGATGCGTGGCTCCTGATAGTCAATCATAATCTTCTCGTTGTTCTCCATACGCCACTTCAGTGTGCGAAGGTGGAACTCACCCTGACCATGAACGAGTATCTGACGAAGCTCCTTGCTCTGCTCAACAACCCATGTTGGGTCTTCCTGACGCATCTTCACGAGGGCTGTCATCATCTTCTCTGTCTCAGCCTCGTTCTTGGCAACGATGGCACGAGAATACTTAGAATTTGGATAGCGGATGAAGTCGAACTTATTGTCAACCTCTTTTGCGTTAAGAGTGTTGCCTGTCTTAACATCCTTCAGCTTCACTGTACAGCCAATATCGCCAGCAACAAGTTGGTCAACAGCCTGACGGTTAGCGCCAGCGCAAGTGTAGAGAGAGCCTATACGCTCCTTTGAGCCACGATCAGAGTTGTTGAGGTCGTCACCAGGCTTAACACTACCCTGCATAACCTTGAAGTAAGAAACCTCACCGATATGTGGCTCCACACCTGTCTTGAAGAAATAGAGTGATGCTGGAGCGGATGCGTCTGGAGTGATTTCCTCACCGCGAGTGTTGTGAACCTTTGGCATGTCAGAAACGAAAGGCACGACATTGCCGAGGAACTCCATCAAGCGGCGAACACCCATAGACTTACCTGCACATACACAGAAGATAGGGAAGATAGAGCGTGTTACCAAGCCCTTGCGGATACCCGCACGCATCTCGTCCTCTGTAAGGGTCTCTGTCTCAAAGAACTTCTCCATCAGTTCCTCGTCGTTCTCGGCAGCAGCCTCAACGAGAGCCTTGTGAAGTTCCATTGCCTTATCCATTTCCTCTGCAGGAATGTCCTCGATAGTAGGCGCACCACCTTCTGGACCCCAAGAATACTTCTTCATCAGAAGCACGTCGATGAGGGCATTGAAGTTAGGACCTGTCTGGAGAGGATACTGTATCTGCACACACTTCGGGCCGTAAGCCTCTGTCATTTGTGAAACAACAGTGTCGAAGTCGCAGTTTTCCTTGTCAAGTTGGTTAACGAGGAAGATAACAGGCTTCTTGAGTTTCTCTGTATAACGGAAGTTGTTCTGCGTGCCAACCTCTGGACCATATTGTCCATTAATAAGAATAACTGCCTGGTCAGTAACATTCAGGGCGGTGATAGCTCCGCCAACAAAGTCGTCAGAACCCGGGCAGTCAATGATATTAAGCTTCTTTCCCAGCCACTCAACATTGAACACTGTTGAGAATACGGAGTAGCCATACTCCTGCTCTACAGGGAAATAATCGCTTACTGTGTTTTTAGCGTCAACACTACCACGACGCTTAATCACCCCGCTTTCGTAAAGAAGGGCTTCAGCGAGAGAGGTCTTACCAGAACCAGCACTACCCAAGAGGGCAATGTTCTTAATCTCGTTAGTTTGAAAAGTTTTCATGGATATATAAGTTTTAGTTTATCTTTTATATTCTGTTCAGATAGATTACGATTTGACGTAAATCAGCGGTAAAATTATAACTTTTTCTTTTAACAGCAAAATAAATTGACAAAAATCTTTAATTTTGCACGAAAATTAACTCTTTATCCCACCTTATTCAGTCATAATATGCTATACATACACGTGCCTTTCTGCAAATCACGATGCATCTATTGCAACTTTTTCTCCACCACAAAGATGGAGCTGAGAAGGCTGTATGTAGATGTTATTATAAGGCAGCTCACGGCATTGCAGCCAACACACACCGACACTGTATATCTGGGCGGCGGTACTCCATCGGTCATTGAGCGCGACGACCTCCAGCGACTGCTTGAAGAATGCAGGAAAATGCTTGACGGCGGTGGCGAATTCACTGTGGAATGTAACCCCGATGATGTTACAGACGAACTGGCAGAGACGCTACAGCGCTGCGGCGTCAACCGTGTTTCGTTGGGCATTCAGACATTCAACGACGAGCGACTGAAACTCATCAACCGACGCCATTCCGCCGACAAGGCACGCGAGGCGGTTAACCTTCTACGCGCGCGTAATATTAATAATGTGTCTATCGACCTCATGTTTGGCTTTCCGGCTGAGACCGACGAAGAGTGGATTGCTGAAATTGAGGAGGCAATCAGGATAAAGCCTAACCATATCTCGGCATACTGCCTTACCGTAGAAGAGGGCACCGTACTCCACAAAAGGCTGAGCGATGGCAGCCTTCCTCCATTACCCGATGAAGACACATTAGAGCGACAGTATTACACGCTATGTCAGAAACTAAAATCGGCAGGATATGAGCATTACGAAATATCCAATTTCTGCTTGCCTGGTTTCCACTCGCGTCACAACTCTGGCTACTGGCAAGACAAGCCTTACCTTGCTTTGGGCGCAGGGGCGCACGGCCTTGAAATTATCCAACAGCCATCACCCACACGGAAACGCTATTGGAACATCTGCGATATCAACGAATTTATCCGAAGAGTCAACGAAGGCATATCCGTAATTGATGGCAGCGAAGACATTGATTCCGCAACACATTACAACGACCTTATAACCACCGCCATGCGAACAAACCAAGGGCTTAGCGCCGAACATGTCCGCAAGCACTGCTCCCCCACTCTCGCCGATTACTTCACAAGCACCGCCAAACGTCTTGCATCCAAAGGACTTGTGGAGATTATCTCTGACAAAAACGATACTATAGTACGCCTGTCGCCCAACAAACTATTTGTATCTGACGGCATATTAGCGGAACTTATTTTTAGTTAAGGTGGGTTCTATTGCTCAACTTGTCGGATGCACAATATGTATCTATCTGCCATAGGGAGAAGCTAATAATCTCTCTATGGCAAACAATTTAAAAGCTATAGGGAAACGACTCGTTTCTCTATGAGAAAAGGTTCAAAAAATGCATTTTTTGAAGCGTAATCCTAAGGGAAATGCAACGAGTATCATAGAAACAGGCACTGAGTATCATAGAAACAGGCACTGAGTATCATAGAAACAGGCAACAAACATCATAGAAACAAACAACGAGTTTCATAGGAAGATGCAACGATGAAACCTTTGGTTTAGTAAGCTTTTTCACCTTATTTTAGTTTTTTTTCGACTTTTGCAATAAAATATTGTCAAACATTTCTCGTGTTCCACAATTTATTTATACCTTTGTCTGCGTTTTTACACAATATCAGTAACTATGGCAGATTCTATCGTTATCATACCGACCTACAACGAAAAAGAGAACATAGAAAAGATTATTCGCGCGGTGCTTGCATTGCCTAACGGTTTCAACATCCTTGTCATCGACGACGGAAGCCCCGACGGAACAGCGGCAATCGTGAAAAGACTGATGGCAGAGGAGTTTACCGACCGCCTCTTTATCGTTGAACGCAGTGGCAAACTTGGTCTTGGCACGGCATACATCACTGGCTTCAAATGGGCTTTGGAGCACGGATACGACTATATCTTTGAGATGGATGCCGACTTCTCACACGACCCGAACGACCTGCCACGCCTCTATGCGGCATGCCACGATGAGGGTTACGACCTCGCCATAGGCTCACGCTATGTCAGCGGTGTCAATGTTGTAAACTGGCCT
Source organism: Bacteroidaceae bacterium (assembly GCA_021443335.1). GTDB lineage: Bacteria > Bacteroidota > Bacteroidia > Bacteroidales > Bacteroidaceae > Prevotella. Next base: position 6,439 of record JABUUE010000011.1, on the reverse strand, counting down.
ATCGGACGAGTGCTGATGAGTTATTTCGCGTCTAAGTATGTGAAGTTTGTCACCGGATTCCAGATTCACGACACAACAGCCGGTTTCAAATGCTACAAGCGCCGCGTGCTGGAAACCATCGAACTCGACAAGGTGCGTTTCAAAGGCTATGGCTTCCAGATAGAGATGAAGTTCACGGCTTACAAAATAGGCTTTAAGATAAAGGAGGTGCCTGTAATATTCATCAACCGCAGGGAGGGAGTATCAAAGATGTCTGGCGGCATCTTCGGCGAAGCCTTCTTCGGAGTGATGCGCCTGCGCTGGGACGGATGGTTCCGTAAATACCCGAAGATAAAGGGGTAAACAAGTCATTACTCAGCAGTCATTAGTCTGCAGTCATTAGTCTGCAGTCATTACTCACCTCACCACTTTTGGGGGTTAGCAGACCTAATCTCTCGGATGAGCATCCTTATATGCTCGTTTAAGTTGCTCAAAGGTGGTGTGGGTATATACCTGCGTGGTCTCAAGACTTGCGTGGCCAAGCAGTTTCTGCACACTCTCCAAATTAGCACCGTTGTTAAGCATTGCGGTGGCAAAAGAATGGCGTAGCACATGTGGGCTGCGCTTTTTTATTGTGGTAACAAGCGACAACTGGGCGCGAACTATCGTATAAAATTCTCCCACACTCATCATATTGCCCTTCTTGTTAATAAGGAAACAGTCTGGATGGTTGGGAAATTTCTCGTCGCGCAGTGCAACATATCCCTTCACAGCTTGCTCCAACTCCTCTCCAAACGGTATGATACGCTGTTTGTCTCTCTTTCCCGTAACCTTTATCTGCTTGTTGATAAAGTCTATGTCCCTGTCTCTCAGCGAAAGAAACTCTCCTCTACGCATACCCGTCTCATAAAGCATAAGCACAATAGTGCGTGCAAGAACAGCCTCATACGTCGGCTCACCCTCATCCATCGGTATGTCAAGAAGCCGATTCATCTCATTCTCTCTAACAAAAACAGGCAGCGGCTTTTCCTTTTTCGGACCTTTTATTGTTGACATAGGGTTTACCGTAACCACCCCTTTACGCATAAGGTATTTGTAGAAGGTCCTCAAAGCCGACAGTTTCTTGTTGACAGTGCCTGCCGCCTCTCCCTGATCCATCAGACTCTCCATCCACATACGCACAACATCCTTGTCAACAGTTGCCCACGACAAGGTAGAGTCAAGGAATGTGAAATACGACTGAAATTCCACATTCGTCGTCTCATAGTACGAGATAGTCTGCTCCGAATAGTTGCGTTCGTTGCGCAGATAGTTGATGAATTGGTCTATCATAAAAAAGAGCCCACACTCTGTTAGGAGTATGGGCGATTGTATTTTTTAGTCTTCAGCGGTGCGGAGCTTCTGTACATAGATAGCGTGCTGCATCTTGAGACGCTTCTTTACTGATGGCTTGTCAAACTGCTGACGAGCGCGAAGCTCTTTAATAACACCTGTTCTTTCAAACTTTTTCTTGAACTTTTTGAGGGCGCGCTCGATGTTTTCACCCTCCTTAACTGGTACAATAATCATTTTGTTTGTGAGTTTGTTTGTAGGGACATTCAAGTATATCCCTTGGATTTATTATTATTTTTACTATTAACACTTATTGGCCTGACTTGCCCACAAAGGCTCGTCAACACTCGAAAGTGGGTGCAAAATTAATCAATAATTTTGAACCTGCAAAGTTTTTATATGATTTTTTGTCTATTTCCGGGTATTTAATTGCCCCCTTTCGTGTTAGAACAACTTCTTTGGAGCTTACAAGAACTAAACTACTATCGTTTAAACCCTACTTGAAAGCCGCCAGAATTGTCATCGTTATAGTAAAAATATTTTGCGCTTGCTATAAAGCAAATATCAAATCAACCAATCCTTGACCTTGTATTATTGACACATTCTCGCTATTATCACCAGACGCAGCCAACAAGTTCTCCGATTCTACCTCGAGCACCGTTATCTTCGGCTTTTCATATTTTGCTTTTCCTTGCGTTCTATTGTCTGACATATAGTGATGTTTTACTTTGTCGCCGCAAAGTTACAACTTTTAAGAAAGAATGGGAGGTTCTCTCTAAATGTTTTTCAATTTAACATTAAAAATAATGACAATACGCAACTTATAACACTCTAAAGAGGCGTTTTTAGCCATCACTTCTACATAAAAAAGCAGAATAATTTGGGAGATAAGCGAAAAAAACATATCTTTGCTGCCGAATAGAGTTAACAAAACCATCTTTAGCCACACGAGAATTATTATGGAAGAGAATCAAAACATTGTTGAAGAACAAATGACCACATACGGTATGACAGCCACAGAGCGCAACATCATGGACCAATTGGCACTTCTACGCAATGACGACAATGCACTCCAAAACATTTTAGAATATGTCAAAGGGTTCGCTAACAAGATTATAGCCATTCCTACTGCTAAACCCATTAGGAGCAAGGAGGACCAAGAAATCCTTGATGGTTTCCGCGAAGCTATACTTGAACTCAAAGAAATAAAAGCGGGAAGAGCACAAGCAAGACCGTTTGATGATTTTATTGCGGAGGTTGAACAAAAAGAAATGGCAGGATATTATGATTGAGTTCAAAAATACCCGTCCATTTGAAAAGCAGTTTGACCGACTTAGAAAGAAACATCACTCGCTAACTCAAGATTTGAAGAAACTAAAAGAAAGTCTTCAAGTAAATCCACACCAAGGGGCTGACCTCGGTAATGGTCTCCGAAAGGTTCGTATGGCTATACGAAGCAAAGGGAAAGGAAAGAGCGGCGGCGCAAGGATTATAACTTATGTTGATGCTATTACCACCGAGCTTGACGGAACACTAACATTTCTTTATATATACGACAAATCTGAACGAAGTTCAATAACAGACAGTGAACTAAAATTGTTGTTGGAAGCAATGGAACTATAAGATTCTTCACAGTTCGCAAGTGCTCAAATTACCGGGTTAACTGTTTTCACCTTAATTCCACTATCAAAATTGTACACATCTTACAAATATAAAATGAAGAAATCGTTTATTACTATCATCTCGCTGCTCTTTGCACTGAACATCTGCGGCGAGACTAAAGAGGCAAGCATTAACATCGACAGCCGCATCAAGTTCCAGCATGTTACAGGCTTCGGCGGCTTCTCGCCAAGTCCGACATGGGAATATTGGCTTAACGACACCAATATGGACAAGCTGTTCGGCAAAGGCGACCACCAATTAGGCTTGAATATCCTTCGCCTATATCTTGCAAACAACAAAAACGGATGGGGCGCCAGCATTGCCAATGCCAAGAGAGCAAAGCAGCATGGAGCATTCATCTTCGCCTCACCATGGTCGCCACCTGCGGAGTGGAAATCAAACAAGTCGGAAGTCAAAGGCGGTTCACTCCTTGAAGAGCATTACGAGGATTGGGCAAATCTCCTGAACTCCTACTATGAGTATATGAAGGAGCAAGGCGCACCTATTGATGCTGTATCGCTACAGAACGAGCCCGATTGGAGTCCCGATTATCAAAGCTGTGTATGGACAGGTGCGCAGTTTGTCAAGTTCCTCCGTCTTTACGGCAATCGCATCGGCTGCAAGATTATAGCTCCTGAGTCTGTCCACTTCACACGCAGCATCCACGACCCTATTCTCAACGACCCAGAAGCATGCGAAGAGCTTGACATTCTCGGCGGTCATTTCTATGGTTGGGACGGCTCGGCTTATCCGCTTGCAACACAAAAAGGCAAGGAAGTATGGATGACCGAATACCTTATCAATGAGCGCCAGCAGAACGAGGGCAAGGACATAAACTGGAAGGATGACGGTTTCCTCTTCGCCCGCAGCATCAACGACGCCATGCTTGCCAATTTCAGCGCATGGGTACATTATTCGCTGAAGCGTTTCTATGGTTGTCTCGGCGATGGTCAATACGGCACGACAAACAATGAAATAACAAAACGCGGCTACATTCTCTCCCACTACGCAAAATACGTTTCGGGCACCACTCGCGTCCGTCATTCGCTCACTGACGATAGCGGCAAACTGTCTTCTTCTGCCTATCTCACAGATTCAGGCGACAGCATTGTTGTGATGATTATCAACCCAAGTGCCGACACATACAACACGCAAATAACCCTGCCATTCTTCACCCTCGGCGGCAATAAGATTAAGACCAACGAGACGAGAAGCATGATAAAGACAACAGTAAAGGTTGACGAGGAGACTTACACTCCGAACGTAAGCATCGAGCCTTACAGCGTCAACACATTCATTTTCAAAAAGAGTGCCGCCCGCACCGATATTGATGATGGCTCTGACGCAGGAGAGGCCGTCATGACAGACAACTACGATCTCTACGGAGCAGGAACCATTCCGGCTGGCTGGCGTTCAAAGTCGGAAGAAGGCATTCGTCATGCCGGCACTTACTCCCTCGGTCCACGAATCATGTCGTTCTCTCCAGAAGGTATGATGACCTACGGCTTCTATTTCCGCACAGGCACTGCAGACGTTGGCTATGTGACCTACGGCGAAGAAACTGGCTATAGACTCACCCTCGAACCAGGCAACTACACACTCTCCTACTCCATAGTCGGATGGAAGGCACTACCAACAGTCACAGCTTCCGTACAGCGCGTAGGCGACAAGGAGGTGGCACGATTGGCGGCGGCACCAACGGCATTCGTCTCAACCTCTGGCTCCGGCTCACGTATCACTCAGACCACAGACAAGCAATTCTCATTTGAGGTTACAGAAAAGGGCGACTACGTACTGAAATGGCAAGTGCCACGAGCTTCCGCAAACTTCACAGAAGCGCTTCTCGGCAATGTCCGTCTCGTACTCAACGATCCAACAGGAATCGTTACTCCAGTACAACTTGAAGGCAACAACAGCAATGAAGTCTATGATATCTTCGGTTGCAAACACGTTTCACCGTCTGCACCAGGCATATATATAAAGAATGGCAAAAAGGTGATAAAACGATAAAAGCGTCAAATAAACCAACCCACCCTCAACACGTGTTAAGGGTGGGTTGGTTTATTTATGTTCCTACTGCTGACGGACAGATGGAGGCGAAAGGACATTTATCACACTTGGGCTTGCGACTCTGGCAGATATAACGGCCGTGAAGAAGTATCCAGTGATGAGCATCTGCCATATACTCATCTGGAATATTAGCCTTTAGCTTCATCTCCACCTTCAGTGGAGTGTTGGCAGTCTTGGGAACAAGCCCCAAGCGATGTGCCACACGGAAGACATGGGTATCAACAGGCATCGCTGCCTTGCCATAGGCTACAGCCTCTATCACATTGGCAGTCTTGCGCCCGACACCAGGAAGGGTTACAAGCTCTTCAAAAGAATGTGGCACTTCCCCCTCGTATTTCTCGCACAGTATTCTTGCCATTTCCACAAGATGTTTCGCCTTGGCGTTAGGATACGACACACTGCGAATATAAGGGAACACATCCTCCGGCTCAGCCTTGGCCAGCGAAGGAGCATCGGGAAAAGCACGGAAAAGCTCAGGAGTAACTTGATTGACGCGCTTGTCGGTACATTGCGCGCTGAGCATTACAGCCACCAACAGTTGAAAGACAGAGCCGAAATCCAACTCGGTAGTTACATTCGGCTCCGTCTCCTTAAAATATGATAGTATGTAATCGTAGCGTGCTTTGGTGGTCATCAAGTAAGTGATGTATTAGTTTTCTGCACCCTCACTCTCCTCCGTCTCCTGCTCCAAGAAATCTGTTACACCATTCTTTACGAGTATGTTGTACCACTGGAGCAGCTTCTTTATGTCGCTGTCGTGAACGCGCTCACGGTCGAAGTCAGGGAGAATCTCTGCGAAATACTCGCGCAGCTGCTTGCTTGACGCCTTCTTGTAGTTGAGAGACGACTCCTTTCCCTCTTCCTTCTTGTAGAGGGCATCGAGAATTTCCACCAACGGTTTATCCTCGTCATCAGTGTACATCGCTGTGTCGCGCAGACTGGTTATGCGGTCGGAAGCAAACACCGGCATACGGCGGTGAGCGTCGTCAAGAGTCTCTACGATGAGACTGTTATTGCCACGAGAAACAAGTTTATAAAGTCCAGGTTTGCCATTGATGGCAAGAATAGTATCTTTCATAAATTATTTATTTGTTTTTTGTTGTACTTAACACTTAATATTTCGTACTTACTACTTAGCACTTCGCACTTACTACTTAATGTTTGCAATCTGCTCCATGAGGTCATGTTCGCCATCATTATATATAATGTGGTCTGAGCGGCTTAGGAGTTCTTGTTGCGGCATCTGCTTGTTTATCCATTCGAGCGCCTTCTCTCGATTGAGACTGTCGCGCTTCATGATGCGTTGTATTCGCAGTTCAAGCGGTGCGGCAACACATACCACCTTGTCAACAAGCCTATCAAAACCGCTCTCAAAGAGTATGGCGCACTCCATCCA
>JABUUE010000119.1 GCA_021443335.1 Bacteroidaceae bacterium | reverse complement strand
GGAATGCCAAGCTTGTCGAAGGTTTTCATCAGCTCAGGGTCTATCTCCTTCTTGTCGCTCTTCTCCTTCTTTGCCATAGGGTCGGCATAATAAGAAATAGCCTGATAGTCTATGTCGGGCATAGAAAGATGTCCCCACTCTGGCTGCTCAAGGGTTTGCCAATAGCGGAAAGCGTTAAGGCGGAACTCAAGCATCCATTGCGGCTCGTTCTTCTTCTCCGAAATGGTTCTTATAACATTCTCGTCAAGTCCGCGGTCTATTATCTCTGTGTAAACATCTGTGGTGAAGCCGTGTTCATACTTCTTCTCCACCACTTCCTTTACATACGAATTCTTCTCTTCACTCATTTATCTTATCCTCTTCTTTCCGTTTTCTATATATATGCTACCAGCAGGGATGTTCTCGATAGGAGTTCCCTGAACAGTATAACGCTTGCCGTTAACGCGCTCTGTGTTAATGCCATTAACAGCTGTAGCGCCTGAGAAATTACTATCTATAATAACGGATATAAGCTCCTTTGAGCGCACATTATAACTACCAGACTTATCCACGCCGGCATAGTCCATCATCATTATTCCCATACTGCTGCCCTGCGGCTTTTCTGCCATATAGTCCAAAACAGCGGCATGCACTGTCTCAGCATTCTTGCGAATATCATTAACATTTGGAATCAACGCACTATTATATCCTGAACAATGGTTTACAACCCATATCGGCGACTTAGAGTTGAATGCTGATATGGAGTGGTCTATCATCTTCTTTACTGCCGTTACCTTTATATCTGGGTCTTCAACCTCATAATAGTCCTGCACGCACAGCGTTGTTGTATTGCCCCATGCGTCAACAAGCTTTCCGCCCGTCTGGTAACTGAAATCAGAATTGTGCGACCAGTTCTTGGCATACGCTCCTCGCACGCCGCCCTCATACTCGTTTCTGCTTATGATGAGCAACTTGCCGCGCATCTGCCCAACCGTCAGATAACCGTTGAAGTCTGCTAAATGCGAACTTATCTCCTGCTTGGCGAGCAAATCTTTCATCAGCGTTCCCCATGAGCTGTCACCGCCGTCACCATCATCTTCATGACGCATTATTACTATGCAGAACTCGCTCGGATGACTGTCGAGAAGACTACAAAGCTGTGTCAACGCACTGCTCATGCTCAGCTTTGTCTGGAATATACCATGGTATATCTCCAATGACTTGCTTTTTACTGTCGGACGCAAGTCAAAACATCTTATGCCGGCATTCCATTGCTCCTCAATTGATAAGTCTTGCGTCTTCGCCGTATTATTGGCCACAACACTGCTTATACCACTGAACCCGTTACCTGTAGCGGCATCGTGAGTGCCAGGAATAGATACCTGCCATACATAAACACCATCATTCAACCTACTCATCCAATCGTCGGCCAAACAGTAAATGCAATTCATCAGTAGAATCGCTATAACTAAGCTCTTTTTCAGTGCTTTTATTATTTTTACTATATGCATTATAACTCTTACAACATATATAACTTCCATTCCTACAAATATCGACCACAAGCCACTCATATACGCACATAAACTTATACAATAACCAAAAAAGGCTATTATAATTATGTCAATGAATAAGATAAATAAATATTTTTTCATGCCGCAAAATTACTACTATTATTTTTTTCCTACAAGAAAACCATAACTAAAAATTCATATTATGGGCTTCATATTTACTAATTCATACCTTTACAATGCCTTTATCAAGACTATATTTTACATCTTCCTCAGGAATACGATTAAAAAGTCCCCGTGAAACATATCAAAAAGCATAGAGAAACGAGTCAAAAGTCATAGGAAAACGATCCAAAACTCATAGGGAAATTTTAAAAAAAGCTGTGAAACATTTT
>JABUUE010000118.1 GCA_021443335.1 Bacteroidaceae bacterium | reverse complement strand
TCCATCGTGAGCTGTGTGCCCGAGAACTGTATGTCGAGGAAACCTCCGTTCCACTTGCCACACGACACTCCCTCGTCGGAGCCAGTGATGCCAGGCGTGCTGCCGTAGTGCCAGAGCATGCCCTCAGTAGGCAGCAATTCCACAGCACCATTGTAATAGCGTTGTATGTTTACTTTGTTTGCAAAGATTGAGTCTGCAGGGAATGTGTCTGCAAAATAGTCATCAACATTCAGATAGTTGGTACAACCAGCAAAGAATAATGATGCCAAGACGATGATTGGTGATATTATCTTTTTCATATTCATTTTCTATTTATGATGTTAAACCAACTGTTTTTTAGAAGTTAAGCTGTAGCTGCAGTGTGTAGCGGGCAGGTATTGGGTAAGCCTGACCGCAGGCAGTGGCCTGCTCCGGGTCGTAGATTTTCACTGAGTCCCAAACGCCAAGGTTCTGGCACATCAGCTGTATGTCAATCGACTGAAGACCTATCTTCTGGAATGCGTTGTTCTTAAGACGGTAGTTGAGGCTTATCTCTTGCAGTCGCAGATAGCGTGCGTCGCCCATCCAGAATGTCGAAGGCTGGGTGTTGTTGGTGTTGTGTCCGTAGTACAACCGTGGGAAACGGGCGTTAGGATTCTCTGTCGATGGGTCGCCAGAATAGTCGGCGGAAATCCAACGGTTGTTCTTGTCATAGACGAGTGACAGCACATTGCCCTGGAACCCCTGGTTGAACGGCATATATCCGTCGAAGTTGTTGCCGTCGCCACCACCATAGAGGAAGTAGTTGTGACCTGTGCCTTTGAAGAGCACGTTGAGCGTGAAGCCCTTGTATTCGGCGGAGAAACCGAAACCATACATGAACTGCGGTACTCCGGCAAAGGCGAACAGTGGCACTTTGTCGTCAGCATTGATTTTGCCGTCGCCGTTGACATCCTTATACTTGATGTCGCCTGGGCGGAGCGTACCAAACTGCGAAGGACTCATGTCGATGTCCTCCTGGTCTTTGAAGAGTCCGATGGCGATATATCCTCGCTGCACATTGTTGGCATAGCCGTTGCGCTCGAGATAGCTGTATGGCTGGCGCGACTCCTCCCAGTTGAGAATCTTGTTCTTTGAGAGTGTGAAGTTGCCGCGGAAGGTGAGGCTAAAGTCCTTGCCAATCTTCTGGAAGTACTCGAAGTTGCCGTCGCCGCCCCATGATTTCATGCTACCCACATTACCGTAAGGCATACTGACAAGACCTACATACGAAGGCACCTGTGTGCGCTGTTGGAAGATGGCATCGCGACGATCAAGGAAGTAGTCGATGGTAAGCGTGAAACGGTCGTTGAACATGTGAAGGTCCATACCCACATCAAACTTCTTTGCCTTCTCCCATATAAGGTTGTCGGCACCCACCTGGCTTTCAGTCAATGTTCCTGTGCCACCCCATGCTGTCTTGCTGCCGACGGACTCTGAGATGAGGGTTAGATAAGGGAAGCGCTTTGATGCAATCTGGTCGTTACCCACGATACCATACGAACCGCGGAACTTCAGGAATGTGAGCCACGGCAGGTTGTCCTGAATAAACTTATATTGTGTAGGAACCCATGCCAACGCCACTGATGGGAAGAAACCATACTGGCGACCAGGCTGGAAGTTCTCCGAACCAGTGTAACCGAAGTTTGCGTCGATGAAGTATGTATCCTGGAAACCGTAGTTGATACGACCTGAGAGGCTCTGGTAGCGCTTTGGAATAGCATCCATTGACGATGCCGCACCAGTAGAGTGGGTATCTTGGATGTAATAATAAAGGAGTGCGCCGATGGAATGGTCGCCGAACTTGCGGTTGTAGTTGACATTTGCGTCGAAATAGAGTTTTCTCCATGTCGAAGCGGCAGAACTGTAGCCGACTGTAACGGGTGTCACACGCTGTGAGAG
>JABUUE010000117.1 GCA_021443335.1 Bacteroidaceae bacterium | reverse complement strand
AGTCGAACTCCTCTTTAGAGAATGAAAATCTCTCGTCCTAACCGATAGACGAAGGGACCCTTTGCTTGATTAGCGGATGCAAAGGTATATACAAAATACATTACACACAAATATTTCATCTGAAAAAACATTTGTTTTTGATTAAAATTATGTAATTTTGCACCGAAATGCAGAAAACAGAGGCTATAGTAATCTATTCTTTTCCTTTCAAAGACAGGAAATACATGCTCGAGCTCTTCACACGGGAGCACGGAAAGATGACTTTTGTGACCAACCGCCGACTGCAACCGCTGACTATCATTGAGATTGTTTTCGACGAACACAAACAGAAACTTAGCGCCATTGACATCGCCCTCGCCTATAAAACAATCCTTTACAACCCCGTAAAACTGTCGATAAGCTTCTTCATCGCTGAGTTTCTTCGCTATGCCACACGCAACGAACCAACAAACCTGCCGCTATACGACTATCTGCGACAAGCCCTTATGTGGTTTGATGTTGTGGAGGACTCCTTCGCCAACTTCCACCTTGTACTTATGATGCGGCTATCTGCCTTCCTCGGTTTTGCGCCCGACACCGACAACTTCCATGCCGGCGACTTCTTCGACCTTCGTGAAGCGCAGTTCACTACCCTTCAGCCTATGCACCCCGACCATCTGTCAAGCGCAGAGGCGGCAAGCATCGTTACACTTATGCGAATGAATTTCGCGTCCATGCATCTGTTCAAACTAAATAAGGATCAGCGTAACCACATCGCCGACCACATCATACAATATTATCGTCTGCACATCCCTGGATTTCAGGAAATGAAATCGCTGCAGGTGCTCCGAGAACTCTTCGACTAAACAAAAATCCTCTCGCCTAATCGAACTCGGCTATGCCGTTTGCAAGGCAAGAGCTTCACTCAAAATATGAAAATAAGTAAGTGGTCAAAATTAGTTTGATGTTAGATTGTACTATGCAAGATAATATTCCCCCACTTACTTAGTCATTATAAAAATAATTTTGACCACTTACTTATGAAAAAACGTGTATTGTTGATATATACCGGTGGTACTATCGGAATGGACGAGAACCCAAAGACGGGTGCTCTGGAGCCTCTTGACTTCAACCATTTTATGGAATGTGTGCCAGAGTTCAAGCGGCTGAGCATTGATGTAGATACTTACCAGTTTGTGCCACCGATAGACTCCAGCGACATGCAGCCCGACAGGTGGGTGCAGATGGTGGAGATTATAGAACGTAACTATGAGGACTATTGTGGCTTCGTCATTCTCCATGGCACCGACACTATGGCCTACACAGCCTCCGCCCTATCGTTTATGCTTGAGAACCTGACAAAGCCTGTTGTGCTCACGGGCAGCCAACTGCCGATAGGCAAACTGCGTACGGACGGAAAGGAGAACCTCATAACGAGCATTGAGATTGCTGCTGCATACAGAGAGGAGAAGGCAATAGTGCCAGAGGTATGCATCTATTTCAGTGGCAAACTGCTCCGAGGGAACCGCGCCACAAAGATAAACGCGGAAGGCTTCGCCGCCTTTGACTCATTCAACTATCCGCACCTTGGAGACGCTGGCATAAACATAAACTTTCACGAGGCGAACATACTGAAACCAGATTACGACAAACCACTACTGACACACAAGGAGATAGACCCTAACGTGGTGGTCTTCTCCCTCTTCCCTGGTGTTCAAAGGAGCATAATATCGCACGTTACTGACGCCCCTGAACTGCGCTCGGTGGTCATGCGAACATACGGTAGCGGCAACGCACCACAGCAGCCGTGGCTGATGGAACTATTACGGCAGGCAACAAAAAAGGGCATTAACATAGTCAATGTCAGCCAGTGCTTGGCGGGCAAGGTGGAGATGAACCGCTACGGCACAGGGTTTCACTTGTCAGAGACAGGCATCATCAGTGGCGAAGACTCCACAGTAGAGGCCACCGTAACAAAACTTATGGTGCTGCAGGGAATGTATAAAGACCAGGCGAAGGTTAA
>JABUUE010000116.1 GCA_021443335.1 Bacteroidaceae bacterium | reverse complement strand
GCAAAAGTGTGTCATGGCAAAACGTATTTCTGCAAATAGCCGTTTTTTGTAGGCAAAAGTGTGGGAGATTGGGTGTTTGTGCCAATTCGTTCCCTTGTCTGATTATTTGTCGGCTTCCTCCAGCAGTATGCGGATTATTTCGGGTTCGTCGCAGCCGGTGTGGTGGTATTTCACGTCGCCGTTCCTGCCGATGATGAGATATGAGGGCCAGCCGTGGAAGCTGAAGCGGGTGAAGATTTCCTTCACGGATTCCTCGCTGTAGCGGTAGTGGTCGCCGTCAATCTCATCAGCCATGTTCTTCCAGTTGTATTCCGGCGATGAGGTGTCGGCGATATACACGAAGTCGATGCCCTTGGCTTTCAGTCCGGCTTTCTTCGGTTCCATATTCCTTATCGCTTCGCGGCACGGACCGCACCATGTGGCCCAGATGTCAATCATTAGGACCTTTCCCTCGTGCTTCCTGCAAATCTCGGCGAGGATGTCGTGCGAGCCCTCGGGTATGTTGTAAACGTTGGAGAAGTTGGTGCCTTTCAGCCTCTCTTTGCGGGCGGTGAGCGAGTCGTTCACGGCAAGGTAATAATCCACAACCGCCTTTTTGGGATACTCTTTAAGAGATTTAATAAGAGCCGGTTCGAATGGCGTGTTGGTCTCGATATTCCGCGCGCACACCATACGGACGAATATGTCGCGGAACAGCGTTGTGGTGTCTCCGAATATTTCCTGTTCCCATTCCTTGTACAATTTTTTATATTTCTTATCAACCTCTGCCGTGTCCACAGGCTGCCTTTGCAACTCTTCATTGATAGCGGTTTTAATAATGCTGTCAGTGATGTAGGACATGTTTACTTGGTTTCCCAAGTCGCACATGCTGCTGCTATACATCAATGTGTTGTCTTTTGGGAACCATTTCCCGTCTTTTACGAGTTTGAATGTGGAGCGCGGTATCCAGAATTGTTTGCCGGCTTCGCTGTACTCCCTCTCCTTTGCATAACTGTTTTGTGCGAGGACTTTAGTGATAAGTGTGCGGAGATCTATTTCGGCAATCTTTTTCGCGCGTGGCGATATATTGTTCATGGCGTTTATCTTTGCTACAACCTCTTCTACCCAGTCCATATAAGCCTGCTGATATTCATCGTCTATGGCAAAGAGGTCTGTTATGCCACGATTCATGATATATGCGTCGTCGGGGATTTGCATTCCACTCACCGTGATGAAAGCATTGTTGACATCTGCCATGCCGCCCTTGAAGACGAGATCCCTTAAATTCATTGCTCTATTGTGCTCAGGGCTGAAATCAATCTTATGGCTATCCGCGGCGGCATCGATGTAAACCTCTGCGGCATTGCCGTCTTCAAGGAAAATCGTCCTTACGGAACGATCGTGCCTGTCATTCTCATTCAGACAAAGTAGCGCGGGAGTGTGGGTCTGGCTCAGCGGGATGTCAAGGGAGAAGTCGCCATTGCCGTCGGCAAACGCGCTGACCTCCGTGAGCCGTCCGTCAAGAATGCCAAGCAGAATCACTTGCACGGCATACTCCTGCCCTGGTCTCAAACCATAGACATGACCTCGCACCTGTGTCCTGCCCACGCGATATTCCGGCGTTTGCAGCGTGTCGCCCGACTCGTCCCATCCGCCCGCGCTTGCGAGAATATCCCCGGGAATGAGCGATTTGTATGGGGCTACACCGTCGTGACTCTTTGTCAGGTCGATGCCCGTGACGAAGAACTCGTTTGGCCCGAAATGCTCGTGGAAATCCATCTGTGTGGTATGCTTGTCAACCGGTGGGAAGATGAGTGTGAAATGACTGATGCGGGAGTCGGGATAGATGGGTTTGTCGAGTTCTATGTCCGCACTGACAAGGCGTAGCGTGTCGCCATTGGCAATTATCGCGCTGTTGCCTGCAATCTGATACCACGCCTCCTTATAGTATTGCGTAGGATAGTAGAAGCAACCGTGCAGCACGGTCTGCTTCTTGAACAGTTCCACCTTGTTGATTGCTATCCAACCGTCGCAAGTGTCGTAGGCAGGGTAAGTAACAGT
>JABUUE010000115.1 GCA_021443335.1 Bacteroidaceae bacterium | reverse complement strand
AAACGAACACGAGCTACCTTACGCATAGCTGAATTAGGCTTCTTAGGAGTAGTGGTGTAAACACGAACACAGACTCCACGGCGCTGTGGACATGAGTCCAGAGCTGGAGACTTGCTCTTATCTACAAGTGCCTTACGTCCTTTTCTTACCAATTGTGAAATAGTAGGCATAATTGTAATTTTTTTATTATTATTTTATTTTTATTTTAATTCAGATATGTAGGTTATAGCCCTTGTGATTTCCTCTTTTTACACATTATTATATATATAATGGTTGCCGATTTTAGGTCAATCTGCGATAGAGCACACAATTATCCTAAGCATAATACGCTCATAATAGGCTATTTCGGGCTGCAAAATTACAACTTTTATTTTATATATGTGTCATATACGACTAACTTTTTTTCTGAAACTTTCGTATTTAACAATTTTTAATATTAATTAACTCTTTAAATCAAGAGATTGAATACTTTTTAGTAACTTTGCCTAATAATAGTGTAAGTTGAAAAGAAGTTCAAGGAGTTACAACTCCATGTTTAACTATGATGAACAGAACGAAATATAATTATTTGTTATGTTGCGTGGCAACTTTATGCCTCGGTGTGCTGCAGTCGTATGCAGAAATACCGCCAGGCTATTACGATTATGCCATGGGTAAAAAGAAGGCTGCGCTCAAGAATGCCATGCACGAGATAATAAAGACGGCTAACACGCTGAAGTATGGCTCGGGCGCGGGAAGTACGTGGGAAGGCTTCTATAAGACTGATAGGTACGACGACAACCGTGTTGTTGACCGCTATAGCTATAAGGTGTTCTATTTCCCGAGCAACTGTAACAGTGCGCCGTCAGGCATGAACGTGGAACATTCTTTCCCGAAGAGCTGGTGGGGTGGTGGTTCGAATCAGGCTTATAAAGACATCCACCACCTGATGCCGAGCGAATCTGATATAAATTCCAAGAAGAGCAACTATCCGATGGGCGTTGTCCTTGAGGACAAGAACGGTAATGGCTGCACGAAGGTGGGTAAAGGTACGTACGGCGGAACAGCGACCACCAACCTCTGGGAGCCTGCCGACGAGTGGAAGGGCGACTTTGCGCGGGCATATTTCTATATGGTAACGTGTTACAGCAATTACACGTGGCAGGGTGAAGAAGCTCTGAAACAGTTGGAGAACAACGACTGGCCAACCCTAAAGAAGTGGACTTACGACTTGCTTCTGCAGTGGAATAGGGAAGACCCTGTCTCTGATTTCGAGCGCATACGCAACGACAAAGTCTATGCTATTCAGGGAAACCGCAATCCGTTCATCGATTATGGAGACCTCGCCGAATATATCTGGGGAAGCAAGATTGAGGAGGCATGGAATAGTGAAGGAGCGATAATCGACCCTGATGAACCGGGAACAGACCCGACACCAGGCGATACTGACGACCTCCCCTCGGAGTCTTTCCAAGATTCTTTCGGCACATTTACCGCCGTTACACATGATGGCTCTGCCAACTCCTCCGTATGGACTGTCAACACACAATACAAATGTGCCGTTGCCAATGCGTTTAATGTAGGCAAGGTTGCTGACGACTATCTGATTAGCCCTGTCATAGACCTCACCAACTACAAGTCTGCAAGTCTTGCCTTCGACCATGCTACAGGATATAACAAGGCTAACGATGCAAGCAATAAATTCAGCGTTGTTGTAACCGCCGATGCTGACGCAGCCATTGTTCCCGACAATGTCTCATGGCAGAAGATGACTGTTTCCAACTGGCCGGCACAGGCTTCAAGCAACTTCACAGCCTTTAAGAATAGCGGCGATATAGACCTTACCGCCTTCTGTGGCAAAAAGATTCGTGTGGCTTTCCGCTACGAGTCAACCTCAGACGCTTGTTGGGCGTGGGAAGTGCGTGATGTGAAGATGACTGGCGAGAAGGAGCAGACAACGCTTATCTCAGAACTCTGGAACACATCTTCCATATCTCCAAATCAGAAGGTTTATACCATCAACGGCGTATTCCTCGGAAACACCATCCCGCAATCCTCTGGACTGTATATCGTTAAGACAAAGAATAAAACAATAAAGGTGAAGCATTAAAGGTGGGTTCTATAAATTAGCTTGAGGCATTTTTGAGAGTTTATATTGAGCAGATTAACT
>JABUUE010000114.1 GCA_021443335.1 Bacteroidaceae bacterium | reverse complement strand
TAGTGCTGCTTGCCCTCGTCACCGTTCTTATACCACCAATCTATGCAGTCTGCCCACTGCTCCAAGAACGCTTCAAAATTTGTTTCCGCATTTGATGCGTTGTTGAGTTTTACGAATGGCATCAAGGCGTGGTCCTTGACCTCAGGCACGACATGATTTGCCTTTTCGTTATATTCTCTGCTTTGTGGAACTTCCCACTGATATTCCTTGAAGGCGCGCTTCTTTGCTGCTTGGCGGTTGGCTTCAATCTCTTCCTTATATTTCGCTATTGCCTTTAGAATGACTTCCTCAAACTTCGGTCTGTTTGCATAATAAAGCATTATGCGTGGAGCTTCGGTCTCAAATACGCCAAGCAGTTCTTCCATCATCTCATAGAGGTAGCCGCGAAGTGAAAGTGCGCTCTGTGATTCAAAGCCGGGCAGCATCTTCGCACACCATTTTGTCATGGCAGCTGCCAACTCATCACTGTTACGAGCGAAGGTCTTACGCTGTGTTTCCTCTATATCTGTTGTGCCTGCTTCGCCTGTAACCTCCACATCGCTAATAAGTTGAACAACAATACCATGGTTGCTAAAGTCTATGTGCGCAATTCTCTCAGTTTGCTTCCTGTTATGAGCTATATCACCAAACAGATTTTCGGAGTTATCCTCGTTTTGTGATACATCTTCTTCTTTCTCAAAGATAAAATCAAAAAGCGAAGGTTGATAAGGCGCATGGAGCCAGTTGTTATTGAATGTTTCGTAAAGAACTTTCTTGAAGCCAGCGCCAAGACGGTTGCGTTCTGCACTCAATCGCTCGCTATATACAGAAGGGAGCGACACATTCTGTAGTTCTTCTCTTCTGTATGCTATAAGCGATTTTGTGATATAGCCAAAGTCCTCTGCTTCTATCTTCACCTGATTGCTTTGTAGGTTTGTATATACCCAGCCGTGGTTTAGTATTTGGTTTGGATAATACTTCTGTTCTGGCATGCGCATGATGCGTCCTACCGTCTGAATGCCGAATGCCTCGCTCTTTATATCTCTGAAGATGAGCAGGACGGCAGCGCGCGGGCAGTCCCACCCAAGGGCAATTGCTTGCTTGAATAGCAACGCTTCTGTTACATTGTATGACTCGGATATTCCGTCAAGATTCTGCTTTTCGTTACTCAACCATATTGCTAATTTTCCATTGTTTGTGTTGATGCCGTAGTGCGCATCAAGCCTTGTCTTTATCATTTCTATAAGGCTGCGCTCATTATCGTCGAGAGTCTCCTTATTGTCATTGGGCATCTGGATAAGCAATAGCGGATTTATGCGAACGCCTAACTTCTCATAAGCGCTTTTTATCTCCTCTCTTTTCCGTATGGCTTGCTCTAACAGATATTCATTCTCTGTCATGCCTTCATCATTGTCGGCTACGGATGGGTTTATCGTTATACCGTCCTTTATCATTTGGGCGGCGATAACCTTTTGGCGAGAGATGTTTACTATTTCTTGATAGTCCTGAGTCTTTGGAGTTGCTGATATGCGTATCTCCACTTTTGGATTAATGTTTCTCAACACTTTCTCTGACTGTGTGGCAAGTCTGCCGGAGAACATGTGTTCCTCGTCTATGATTACAACGATGTCAAGTCCTTGCTCTTTTGTCCTACGCACTATATCATAGATGGAAGAACTGTTTTCTGTGTCGCGCACAATCACATTCTTATCCTTGTTGATGCTCTCCCAATTTACGAAGAAGATTTCACCCGGACGGATATAACCATCTATGGAGTGGTCAAGTTCTTCATAAACAACTGGCTGCAACACCCTTGTCTCGGTGAAGTAGTTCTTCATCGAGAGGTAACTTTGCTGATGTAGTTTGTTAGGCGCAATCCAGATAAAGGCAGCTTCTCTGCCAACGCTTGCCAACTCTGTTGTCAACTCGTCAAGCATCTGACTTGCCATAACAGTCTTGCCCGCCCCAGTCGGAGCTTTGAACACAAGTTTGAGGCGGTCGCCTTGTTCCAATAATAAATCGCGCGTCTTACGAACAAGTTCTTTTACGGCTTCAACTTGATATGCTACTTCCTTTATCATAGCTTCGTTTCCTTTCCTTTTTGTTGCAGTTGCTTTATTGCGTCTAAGTAGTCGCGCTCCGCATCGCTTATAGTGCGCTGCTTGTATTTGCGGTATTCTGT
>JABUUE010000113.1 GCA_021443335.1 Bacteroidaceae bacterium | reverse complement strand
TTGTGGAAGAAGTTCAACGATGTCTGCCAAATGGCGGCAGGAACTTACAGACCTCCGCGCGCCAAACTTGACGAAGCCGCAGTGAACTTTGCCAAAGGCGTTACAGCCGCAAAAGTGAGTTTCCGTGTGTTCACCGCATTGAAGCAGTTGTTGTCTATGCCTGCGTTCATAGCAGAGGCGCGCGCGGACCATCTGCTTGCAGACCTTGCCAATCCTTACGGAGCATGGAAATGGAGTATGGAGAACCTGCCGATTTTCAAGGAGCGTTGGGAGAGCCGCAAGAGCGGAGACCCACGACTGTTGAAGAATGAAATGGACTGGAAGATGTGGCGCAGCCGTATCGCCGAAATTGCCTCTCGTGTCGGTATGACCCCTAACGCCTTTGTCGATGCTCTGACGGTGAGCATCGGTGCTCACGCCATGTACAAGACGCGTAAGGCTCAGTATCTTCGTGACGGTTACAGCGAGGAGCAGGCAGACAGAAAGGCAAAGCAGGACGCAGAAATCCTTTACAACCAGACCCAGCAGTCGAGCGAAGGTGCGTTCACATCAACTATGCAGGTTGATAGAAGTTGGCTTTCGGTTATGTTCACAGTGTTCCGCAATGCGTCAATGTCATATACAAGACAATTGTATGATGCTGTCCGTAACATGAAGCGCAACCTTACGCCCGGCCAGCGTGCCGAAGCAATCGCTTTCATGGCGAAGCAGATGGAGCGTGACGGCATTGATGCGGATACTGCGCAGAAGTCAGCGGAAAGGAAGTTCAACCGCCAGTTACTCAAAGATGCACTTCGCATAGGCGTGTTTGGATACCTTATGCAGTTTGCTTGGAACTTGGGAGTATATCTGCCATACTTGTTGTTTGGCGATGATGACGATGAGAAGGATAAGATGTGGGACGATGTATGGGCGCATACCGCTTTCGGAAGCATCGAGGGCTTGACTGGAGGCGATGTGATGAGCCAGGCAGGTGGAATGCTGCTTACTGGTGACGGTAATCCTGCATACTTAAGTAAGGATATGCCACTTACAAGCGACATATTGTCAATACTGAAGAAGCTGCCCAAGGACACGGAAGGCGCTATCAGCGATGCCGTGAACCTCGCCGTACAGTCGGGTATCAGTGTGAACCCACAAAGTATCACCGATATGGTGCTTGCGATAGACGATGCCTGCGGCAATGACCCCGCCTTGGCTCATGAGGCTGCTATATGTGTGATGCGCATACTGCAAGTGCCGCAAAGCCAGATTGACAAGATGTATTTCGATGAGGTAGGCTTAAGCGGTGAAGATGTAGGCAAGTACACGCCGGCACAACTTGCGGAGCGTTATGCACATTACAAGGTGAAGCGAGGACGCCTGTATGCACCATGGTCATGGAACGACGAAGAGACAACCGGGAAACAGACCGAGAAAGCGGAAACCGCTATCAAGGAACGATTAGGTCGTCTTGGAAATGAAGATGCTAACACTGCTTATCAGGAACTTGATGAAGAATACAAGGAAATGCGAAAACAGTTTACGGCTTTCAACAAGGCGAAGAAAGACAGGAACGAAAGTGAAATGAAACGCATTATGAATGAATTGCAGAGCGACCCCGCAAAGTATCAATCCTTTATGATGTTCAAGAAACTTGATGGTGTACTTGATGATTTGGTGGGATACTATCTCAAGGCAGAAAGTGCAGAAGAGGCTAATATGTGCAAACAATCAATTACTGACTTCAAGAATGGTATGGTTAATGCCATAAAAGCAACAGACGAGGCGGAAAGAGCATCTGCGATGAGCGGTCTTACCGATTTGATGAACGATTTCTCAATGAAGTACAAAGGTTTCAGAGGTACGGCAAATCAATAGATAACATGGATATGATGTCGGTGTGAGTTAACTTTGCACCGACATCATTATTACAAGTATGCACTCAAAATAACAGAACGATATGCAGAAACTCAACCGATTAAGCAGAGTAATGCCCAATATAGATGTAGAGCCGGACACAATCAAGCGCAGCAGACTTCAAGGAACAGAAAGGAGACGCGCTTGGGATGTGTTGCAGATGGCGCAGACCTACTACAACAATATGTACCGCTTCCGCAAGGACAGGGAGCGCAACAAGCGTTACAACTACGGCGACCAGTGGGGAGACACTGTGAATGTGGATGGTGTTCCCATGTCAGAGGAAAAGTACATCATGGAGCAGGGAAACATTCCTCTGAAGAACAACCTTATCCGCAGACTGGTGCGCAATGTCATTGGTGTGTATCGTCAGCAGGCTACAGAGCCTACATGTACGGCTCGCGACCGCGACGAACAGCGACTGGCTGAAACGATGAGTACGGTGTTGCAGTATAACATGCAGTTGAACCGTATGAACGATATGTACGCGCGCACCATTGAGGAGTTCCTGATTTCCGGGTT
>JABUUE010000112.1 GCA_021443335.1 Bacteroidaceae bacterium | reverse complement strand
AATAGCAAGCAAAAACGAAATTTCTTTTCGATTTTGCTTGCATTGTTGAGCGGGAGTAATTTCGGCGAAGCCAAAGTTATAACTATTTTACAACAATAGCAAGCAAAAACGAAAAACTTTCATTTTTACCTGCTATTTGTATATGAATGCAATTATTGTTAGATAGATTTTTACTCTCGATTAAGTGAAGACAATAGCAAGCAAATTGCGAACTGATAATATGAATTGTTTCATTTATGGTTCGCAACAGCCTGTCTGCGGATGACGGTGACGGTCTGAAGGTTAAGGAGGATGCCGCGGGGCGCGTTGTCGAGCATTGCCTTCTGCTCCGTCTGCAGATAGATGGGCGCGGCTTTGGTGAGGGGGAGTATGCGCAGTTCCACTGCTTTCATTGTGCCGTCAGGACGGACGAGGTCACTAAGGCGCACGAGCATGGGCTTGCCGTTCCAGAAATTGTCCTCCACCAATCTACCGTCGGCATAGACACGCGCGCAGTCGGCAGCGTAGTCAATGCGGAGGAAGAGGTTGTCGATGTCGGCGAGCGGAATGTCAGCGAGCGACAGACTGTATGTCTGTGCATTCTCAAAGTCGGCATTCGCGGGCTGCTCAGCGACCTTGTCCTTGCCAATCTTCACCGTGCGCGGCGTGGCGGCGTCTTTGGTCTTCGAGCAAGCGAGCGATGCTGTCAGCGCGTCGTCTTTTGTCCAATATTCTTCCCTTATCGTGTCGCCGTCCTTGTAAAGAATGCCACCGGGCTGACTCGCAAAACGCAGTTCGTCGTCAATCTTGTACGCTGTGGCAGCCTTGTCGAAGGAGAAGGCGCAGACGGTGATGTCCTTAATCTTCTGCGGTTTGTCGGGCTTGAGTGTGTAGCGTTTGCCGTCGATCGTAACAGCAGGCTTCTTCCCCTTTATCGCAATAAGGTAAAGCGTGGAGCCTATTTTGCAGAACGGCTGAGCGTCGGCAGATATGGTGTGACCGCAGAACGTCATGCCTTCGGGCACGACACAAGCCACGCCTCCCTCGTTGAGGATGCGCACATAGTCGTTGCGGAACACGAAAGCGCCGCGACGGGCGTAGTGGTCGCTGAGCGAATCGACAGGACACACCGCCAACTCCTCGCCCCAGTCGGCAAGAAACTGGTGAAACAAGCGCGTCTGGTGGAAGGCGTTGTTGTCGGGCTGTCCCATCTCGCCTAAAGGACACTGGAAATCGTAGGTCATGTAAGGCATATCGTTGTGCGCCGTGGTACGGGAGTTCTGACATTCAGCCATCGTCATCGGTGTTCCGTCGGCGAGCAGCGGACCGGCAGGGTTTGTGCCACCGTGGTACATATAATAGCCAGGCAGATTGCTGCCCGAACCGACCTTGCATAGGGCGAGAGGGAAAGGCTCGTTGCCCGACATATTGATGCGACGATGGTAAGACACCATCATGCCGCCGCCAAGCTCGCAGGTGAGGTAGGGGTATTGGCTTTGGCTCTGGCTTTGGCTCTGGCTTTGGCTATTGACCGCAGTGCCGAAAACATCAGTGGCTATCACGTTTGACAGTCGTGTGTCCTTGAAAAGGAATGCTTTGGGATATTCGCCCGGCATATCTGTCAGGTTGCGGTCCCAGAATCCGTCGGCATAGTCGCCGTAGAGCGGCAGCAGTTTGCCGAACTCCTCCTTGCCATTGAGCTTAGGCCAGCCGGTGCGTGTGTAGAACGGAGTGTCGAAACCTATGCCTACCGCCATGTCCTTCAGCGCCATATAGTAAGCCCATGGACCGCGGCACTCGTTTTCGAGTTGCACACCGACAATCGGTCCGCCATGTTTCCACAGCATATCGTTCACCTGAGCGTAGATGTTGGAGTAAAGCCGTCGCGTCGCCGACATAAAACCGGGAGCGAGAGAGCGCAGCTTGTACTGCTTGGGGTCTGCCTCCGCCTTATCGACTATCCATGAGGGGAAGCCACCCTGATAGACCTCGCCATGGCAGAAAGGTCCGATGCGCAGCACCACCGGCATAGCCTCCTCCTTGCATATCTGCAGGAAAGCGTGGAGGTTGCGGTTGCCGCTCCAGTTCCAGCGTCCCTCCTCCATCTCGTGATGAATCCAGAAGACGTAGGTCGCAATGACGGTGATGCCGCCGGCACGCATCTTCTGTATCTCGCGCCGCCACTCCTTCTGCGGCACGCGCGAGTAGTGAATCTCACCCATCACGGGCAGCACATGCCGACCGTTCATTATCAAACCGTGAGAGTCAACCTCGACAGTAGCGCCCGAAGGACTGACGGCAGTGCCGAACGTGAACTTGTCTTGCGCCGCCACGCTTACGGAAAGCGTGAAGAGGAGGGTGAGGAGAAGGGCCAAAGCACCGCCTTTGGCCTTGGCTTTGAACTCTGGCTTTGGCTTTGAACTTTGGCCTTGGCTCTGGCTCTGGCCTTGGCCTTGGCCTTGAACTTTCCTCTGTAAGATAGATAATGATGTCACTGACTGAAAGG
>JABUUE010000111.1 GCA_021443335.1 Bacteroidaceae bacterium | reverse complement strand
GTGGGTAATCATACTTAGTACTTAGAACTTAGAACTTAGTACTTAGAACTTAGTACTTCGTACTTTAAAAAACAACATTATATGAAAAAGAAAGTTATTTACATGCTCTTGGCTTTAGCAACGCTCACGACTGCTAATGGTTTCGCGTCAAACGATAAGCGCGACAAGTTTATTAATGACCTTATCCAAAAGATGACTCTCGAAGAGAAAATCGGACAGATGAATCTCGATGTTGCAGGAGACATTGTTACCGGAGACACAAAGGCGTCCGCCGTCGCCGAAAGAATAGCGAAAGGCGAACTGGGCGGAATCTTCAACATTAAAGGCGCAAAGGAGATACGCGACCTGCAAGAGATTGCCGTAAAGAAAAGTCGTCTCGGCATTCCGCTAATCGTAGGAATGGACGTTATACACGGCTACGAGACTGTCTTCCCTATTCCTCTCGCTCTCTCATGCTCATGGGACATGAAAGCCATTGAGGGAAGTGCTCGCATCGCAGCAAAAGAAGCTTCTGCCGACGGAATAATGTGGACATTCTCGCCAATGGTCGACATCTCTATCGAAGCACGCTGGGGACGCGTCGCTGAGGGCAACGGCGAAGACCCTTACCTCGGTTCACAGATAGCACGCGCCATGGTTCACGGTTATCAAGGTGACCTGTCAAAGCCCGACCAGATAATAGCGTGTCTCAAGCATTACGCCCTCTACGGCGCGCCAGAGGCAGGACGAGACTACAACACCGTTGATATGAGTCGCGGGAGAATGTTCAACCAATATTTCCCTCCATACAAGGCGGCTGTTGAAGCTGGCGTAGGCTCTGTGATGACCTCATTTAATGTTGTTGACGGAATTCCAGCCACTGCCAACAAATGGCTTATTGACGAAGTGCTGCGCAAGAAATGGGGCTTCAAGAACTTTGTCGTTACCGACTACGGCGCAATAAAAGAGATGCAGCCACACGGAGCGGGCAACCTCGCCGAATGTTCTGCAAGAGCGTTGAAGGCAGGAACAGATATGGACATGTGCTCAAACGGATTTATCGGCACGCTCAAAGAGTCTCTGAACAAAGGAATAGTCACAATGACGGAGATTGACAACGCCGTGCGCCGTATTCTCGAAGCGAAATACGCTCTCGGACTGTTTGACAACCCCTATAAGTTCTGCGATGCAAAACGCCGCGCCACTGATGTTTATACCGCTGAACATCGCAAGGCAGCACGCGACCTTGCAGCAGAGACCTTCGTGCTGCTGAAGAACGACAACAACATCCTCCCACTGAAGAAGCAAGGGAAGATTGCTCTCGTCGGTCCACTCGCCAACAGCGGAAACAACATGTCAGGAACATGGTCTGTGGCTGCCGTTCACGAACGTTACAGTTCACTGAAAAAGAGCATGGAAGAAGCTCTCAAAGGAACATCCGCTACCCTACTCTACTCACAAGGCTGCAACATCTGCGCAGACCCAGTAACACAGACAGAAGCTGAATTTGGCAGACCAATACCGCGTGTTGACTTCACACAGGCAAAGCAGGAAGCACTCAACATCGCAAAAAATGCCGATGTGATAATCTGCGCCATGGGAGAAACATCCGAAATGAGCGGCGAGAGTTCATCACGCGCTACTCTCGAACTGCCCGACGAGCAGATGCAACTGCTCAAAGAGCTCTCCGCTCTCGGCAAGCCTGTCGTACTGCTCCACTTCTCCGGTCGCGCTACTGTTATGGACTGGGAAAGCAAAAATATTCCCGCCATCATGAATGTGTGGTTTGGAGGAAGCGAGGCGGCAGACGCCATCTGCGACGTGGTCTTCGGCGACAAAAACCCAAGCGGCAGACTTACCATGACCATGCCACAACACTTAGGACAAGTGCCTATCTACTACAACCATCTGAACACCGGCAGACCTGTGGAAGTTGGAGAGCCTAAATTCAGAAAATATTGCAGCAACTATTTCGAGGTGCGCAACGACCCTCTCTATCCTTTCGGCTATGGTCTCAGTTACACAACAGTAGAATACGGCAAGCCGTCACTCAACGGCAACACCCTCTCTGTGACTGTAAAGAACACTGGCTACCGCGCAACAGACGAGGTGGTACAATTCTATATCCGCGACCTTGTGGCAACAATCATGCGACCTGTTAAGGAGTTGAAAGGCTTCGAGCGAGTACATCTTGAGGCTGGCGAGAGCAAAACAGTCTCTTTCACCGTAACAAAAGAGATGCTCTCATACTATGACGGAGAAGGCAACACCGTCTTCGAGCCCGGCGACTTCGACCTTATGGTGGGACCAAACAGCCGTGATGTACAGACTGTAATATTCAAGGAGTTCAAGGAGTTACAAGGAGTTACAAGGAGTTCAAGACATTAGCTTTCAAGTTAAGGAGTTCTTATTCAAGGAGTTCAAGGAGTTCAAGGAGTTCATGTTTAGTTAAGTACTAAGTACTAAGTTCTAAGTACTAAGTATGATTACCCACTTAAAGGCAGAGTAGAAACC
>JABUUE010000110.1 GCA_021443335.1 Bacteroidaceae bacterium | reverse complement strand
TTTAGCAACGCCACGCTGAAAGGCAAACTCGGTGTCAATGCTATGGAATCGCAGAAATCTCTCTACGACCTCGTAGTGGTTGATTCTGCTGGCATTGAAATGAATTTCGCCAAGGAACTTGAAAAGGAATCCGATGTGGTCGTTTATACAAAACTCCCCGGCGGTTTCTATATCAATACGCCTGTTGGTCATTACAATCCTGACTGGGCTATTGTATTCAATGAAGGTACTGACATCAAACACATCTACTTCGTTGCTGAAACAAAAGGCTCGCTTTCCGAAACACAACTTCGTGAGTCTGAAAAATCAAAGATTGAATGTGCGCGCCGTCATTTCGCTACCATTGGCGACTCTTCTGTCAGTTATGATGTTGTTACAAAGTATTCTGACCTTCGGGATATTATCACGAAATAATGTCATAACAAATCCCCAAACTATTAGTGCCTAAAATAAATCTCTAATGATTACATCAAATAACGAACCTATTTCCGAGATACTCAAGTCTATAGACGAGGGTAAAACGCAGCTCCCAGACTTTCAGCGTGGCTGGGTGTGGGAAGACAATCGTATTCGTGCACTTATAGCAAGCATAAGCAACGGTTATCCTATCGGTGCTGCAATGTTCTTGCAGACAGGAAGTGAAGAGGTGAATTTCAAGGCTCGACTTTTTGAAGGTGTAGATGCTTCAAAGGCTTCTGTAGAACCAGAACGACTTGTTCTCGATGGGCAGCAGCGCAACACTTCAATATACCGCTCAATGTATTGCAAGAGTGCTGTAGAAACAGTTGACCTCAAGAAAAAGCCAATAAAGCGTTTCTACTATCTTCATATTCCTACTTGTCTTGATACACTTACGGATAGGATTGATGCTGTTATCTCGGTTCCAGAAACGAAGATGATTAAGGAAAATATCGGACGCGATATTGTTCTTGATTTGTCCTCGCCGGAAAAGGAGTATCAAAATCATTGTTTTCCTTTGAATATTGTTTTTGACTCTGTTGCCACTATGAGATGGCAAAGGAGTTATACCAGATACCATGATTCTGATGAAGTTGACGCGCAATGGGATTCTTTCTTTGAGAAGATAATCGCCACAATGATTGGTTATCATATTCCTGTCATTCAAGTTGGGAACGATGTTCCAAAGGAGGCTGTTTGTCAAGTTTTTGAAAATGTCAACCAAGGAGGCGTTTCACTCACGGTATTTGAACTTGTTACTGCCACCTTTGCTGCTTCCAACTTTGAGCTTCGCAAAGACTGGGATTCTATTTGGAAGGAACTTGGTCGCTACAAGCAATTCTATCACAAGAAAATGCAGGTTCTAAATGGTGCTGATTTCTTGACAGCAATAACACTTCTTGCAAGTTACGAGAACTACAAAGCAATAGGCAAAGCTGTTTCTTGTAAGAAAAGGGATGTGCTTCGACTGACATACGAAGATTACGCTCGTTATCGTGATAGAATGATACAAGGCTTCAAAGATGCAGCTAAGTTCTTGACAGAGCAGCGTGTGTTCAGCGCAATAGAACTGCCGTATAGTAGCCAGCTTATTCCACTTTCAGTTGCTTTTGCGATTGACCCTCATATATGGTTCAATATTGCAAACAAAGCCAAACTGGTTCAGTGGTATTGGTGCGGTGTCTTTGGTGAACTCTATGGAGGTGCTAATGAAACGCGCTATGTTAATGACATCATGGGCTTGATGGCTTGGACTGAAGATGATAAAGCACTCCCTGAAACTGTTGTTCGCTCTAACTTCCATGCTTCTCGCCTGCAGCAGCTTTGTACTCGTAATAGTGCCGCTTACAAGGGTGTCATGGCTCTAATCCTGAAGGAACAACCATTTGACTTCCTCAGTGGCTCAAAGATGGACTTCGCTACTTTCTTTGAAGAGGAAACGGATATTCATCATATCTTCCCTGAGAATTATTGCAACAAGAAGGGCTATGACAGAGCATTGTGGAATTCTGTCATCAACAAAACACCGATTTATGCTCGAACCAATAGAATTATTGGTGGTGTTGCTCCGAGCCAATACATTTCAAGTTTGGAACGTAACCACAGCGTAAACCCATTATTACTTGACACATACCTTGCTTCTCATCAGATTGATGTGGCAGCAATGCGGTCAGATGATTTCTTTACATACTTTGAGAAAAGAAAACAATCTCTCTTGGACTTGATAGAAAAAGCAACTGGCAAAGTTGTTTCTGGGCGAAATGAATTTGAGGGAGAAACAACATTCATCGATTCCGAGGCGATAAATGATACCGAGGATGAAGAACTTTCTTAATGACGAAAGAGGACAAAAGAAATAAATAGCAATAGCCCACAAGTAGATTATACCTGTGGGCTATATATTTCAAGAGTTAGACAGACTATCTTCCTCGGCGGAATGATTGTTCCTCGTTCTGCTCCTGCTCTTGTCTCTGTTCTTGGGCAGTCTCACGCTTCTCGTACTCATAATCGGTCTGCTCGCGTACTGCGCCTCGAATGAAACTATAAGCATCGTCACGGTCGTGGGGCATTTCACGAGACTTGAAAATCTCCTGACCCTTGTCCAT
>JABUUE010000010.1:15572-47176 GCA_021443335.1 Bacteroidaceae bacterium | reverse complement strand
AGAGTAGAAACCTCCGAAGCAAATCATACTTTGTACTTTGTACTTCGTACTTCGTACTTTAAAGGTAATCATACTTAATACTTAGTACTTTGTACTTAGTACTTTAAAACAACATTATATGAGAAAAAATCATTTTTACACGCTCTTGCTTTCGGCCACACTGACCGCAATAAGTGCTTCTGCCCAATTGGCAACCAATCCCGACAAGTTCTTGGGAAACATCACAACATCGGGACAAGTAAATTACAACGGATTTGAGTTCAACTCACTCTGGAACCAGATAACGCCAGAGAACGAATCAAAATGGTCGTCTGTACAAGGCAACCGCAGCAAATTCGACTGGGGTGGCTGTGACAACTGCGTGAACTACGCACGAAGCCACAATTTTCCCTTCAAGTTCCACTGCCTTATCTGGGGCGCGCAATACCCCGATTGGATAAACAGTCTCAACTTCTATGATAGAAAAGTGGCTGTCATCAACTGGATGGACGAGATAAAGAAGCACTACTCCAGGCTCGACATGATTGACGTCGTAAACGAGGCTATCGCTGGACACCAACCTAACACACCCGTATTCATTCAGGCACTTGGCGGCGAGGGCATGACAGGCTACGACTGGATTGTAAAAGCCTTCGAAATGGCACACGAGCGTTGGCCAGAATCAATACTCATCTACAACGACTTCAACACCTTCCAGTATAACACAGACCAGTTCATCGACCTCGTAACGAAACTCCGCGATGCAGGAGCACCAATAGATGCTTACGGATGCCAGAGCCACGACCTCACCGACTGCAACATAACAACCTTCAAGAACTCGATGGCGAAGCTGCAGAACTCCATCAAGATGCCAATGTACATCTCGGAATACGACCTTGGCACCTACGACGACAACCAGCAGAAGACACAGATGCAAAACCAGTTCCCGCTGATGTGGGAGGCTGACTACTGCGCAGGTGTAACTCTCTGGGGCTTCATCTACGGTCACACATGGACAGAGAACGGCAACTCCGGACTTATCAAAGACGGCAAAGACCGTCCTGCCATGACATGGCTTCGCGAATACATGGCTTCTGACAAGGCAAAGAATGTAAAAAGTCCATTCCCAAATATGAAGAAGGAAATATCTCTTTATATCAAGCCTGCAAAATATAAGTCGCCTGTCGGAGAGCCTTGCGACATCACCGTCAGCGCCACAATGCACAACGGCAAGGCCATCGAGAAAGTTGAACTCTACGTCAACGACAAACTCGCCACAACAATGACAGCCGCACCTTACGTTTACCAATACACACCTGAGAACGAGAAAAAAGTGAATCTCAAGGCTATTGTATATACAAGCGACGGCAAGACATTCGAGCGTCTCGGAGGCTTCTACGGTTCAAAATATCCACAGCATCCATACACAGCCACTGGCGAGCCAAAGGAAATTCCGGGCATCGTTGAGGCAGAAGACTTTGACATGGGAGGCGAGGGTATCAGCTACCATACAAGCAGGACATCAGAATCAACCATATACCGTGACGATCAAGGAAAAGTTGGCATCTTCGCCAATACCGACGCGGGTCAATGCATCGACCAGCCTAACGATGGCGACTGGCTCGACTACACCATCAAGGTTACAAAAGCAGGCAAACTCAACTACGAAGCTGTAGTGGGCACCATGCAGAAGGATAGCGAGGTCGGATTTACAATGTTCCTCTATAAAAATGGAGATTTGAAGAGACAGACCGACGTCATTGTGCCATACACAGGCCGCAGGAAGTTCACGTCCGTGAAAGGCGATATTAGTTACCGTTTCTCTGCCGGCGAATACAAGATTCGCGTCCTCTTCAACAAAGGCAAGGTTTCAATAGACAAAATCTATATCGGAACAACATCAGAAGCCGAAGGCATAGAAGATATCAACAACCAGAACGACCAACTCTATTCCGTATTCTCCGTGGCTGGCACATACGTCGGCAAGATTGAGGCTGCAGACTACACCGAGACCGTACAGCAGATTCGTCGCCTCACAAATGTACCTGGTGTCTATGTTATAAAAAATCTCACCAACAACAAGTCTAAAACTATAATGATGAGATAAGGGTTTTAACCCAAGAATTAGGGAGCAGCTGCAAATCATGCAGTTGCTCCCCTTTTTATTCCCCTCTTTTGGGAGACTATTCATCAGTCATCAGTCAGTGGTCATCAGTCAGTGGTCATTATTCAGCCACCTTAACACCAGCAACAGTGAATGTGCCTTTGGCTGTCTTGATGAGCAGACCTTCCTTGCCAATAACCTTCTTGGTAACAACAGCGTTTGCGTCTGTAGTTACGCCACTGATGCTTTCTGGGTCATCCTCATAAGCGTAGATTACGATGCAGTCAAGTCCCATGCTCTCGCTGCCACCAGCAAGCCATGTTACGTCGCAGTCCTGCTCAACAGTGAATGGGTCGGATGTTACATCGTCGAAGTTGGTTGCAGAACAGTAAAGTTCTATTGGCTGCTCGCCGACATTGAACTTGGCAACATGTCCAGGAGTCTTATTACCGTCAAAGATTACGGTCTCAATCTTGTAAGTGCCAGGCTTGAGTGTGCAAAGCTTGATGTCTGTCTCTGTATAAGCAGCCTTGCCCATAGAACTGCGGATAGGGCAGTTAGCGTGGTTCACTGGCATTGTGCCCTCGATATCCTCAGCCTCTGAACAGAAGACTACTCCAGTCACATCTGTTGCCTTGTAAGCGATAGGATAAACAGTTTCCTTGGTAAGGGTTACAGACTCAGTGAACGGCTTACCCTTTGAGCCGTGAGTAAAGAGATTGCCATTAGCATCTGCTATCCAGAATGGGTACATAACATCGACCTTGTCGTTTGTCTTGCCCACACCTTCTACGAGAGTTGCAAGGGTTTCGCCCTCTGGTGTTGTAGCTACTACAGAATACTCAACATCTTCCTTACCCATGCCTACTGGATAGACAGAGATAGCGGTATAGACAACATTCTTGCTGCGGAGAAGGAGGTCTCCATCCTCGGCAACGACAATCTTGTATTCAGCAGCAGAACCAGTGAGGTCGAACTGTGTCACAGGCTCTGTGCCTTCTGAGAGTACGCAAGAGCCATTCTCAATAGTGATTGTTGAATTGTTCTTTGTTGACCAAAGGGCTGTAATTGTTACCTCATCGCCAGCAGAACAAGACGGTATGTGGACAACAGGCACGCCACCACCAAGTTGGAGACGACCGTTGTTGCCATCAGGTGTTCCAACGAGAATGTCGTTGGCATTGGTCATTGAGAAATAAAGTCCCTCCGTGATAGGCAGCGGAGTTTCAGGAGTAAGCATAAGTTGCTTCTCTGTGATTGCAGAGGCATAAGAATAACGTCCCTTAGAGCTTGCGTTCCAGTAGCCATAGTCTGCCTCAACAGATGCTTTAAGAGCAGCGGCAGCATCAGCATCGTTAGTGAACTGCCATGAGCGTGGCTCCTGGATTCCAGGGCCCTTTGTCTCGAAGGTGAACTTGTAAAGTTCCTCGCCCTGCTCACTGAACTTTGAATAAGGCTCAGCGACCGTCATCTTTGTGAGGTAGAATACGTAAGATGTGTTCTCTTCAAGAGGGAAGAAATCAGAGATAGTCATTGTGATACCTTCGCCAACATTTCCTTCGATGCCATCGAAAGCAAATTCCGATGGGTCGGCAGCATCTGATGGTGCGAAAACGCCCTCGATAGTCACGGCAGTACCACCCTCCATATTCTTAGCCTTCGGGAATGTGATTGTGAAATTCTCTGTCTTCATAGAGATTCTTGAGCCATCCTTAATTGAGAATACAGGTGCTCCGAGATATGGGTTCTTGTCGATAATGGCCTCATCCTTAACTTCCGCCTCAATTGAGTAGAGGTGACAGCCTTTGGTAGCCTTCAGAACAACATCTACATACTCGCCCTCGCCTTCTGGGATTGTACACTCAAGAACTTGGTATGTACCAGTAGTAAGCTTTGCAATAGAAACGCCGTTTACAGACACATCGAAACCACGAGCCTCCGCTGTTTCAGGAGTTGGCATCTTGTGTGTCTCAACACCAAGTTTGAGGACAGAGCCTGCCTTAACTTTAGGGATTGTAATTGTGTAATTGTTGGCAGTAACCCAGATATAAGAAGGTGAAGTGTAAGGTCCCCAGTTGTTGCCATCAGTAGTAGTCTGATAATCAAACGCTGTTGCTATTCCGTAAGGTTGAACTCCATTAAACCTCAAACCCTTCATCTCAGCGATAGCGTTGCCACCAGCGGTGATGTCGCCGTTAGCGTCGATTGTTGGAGCAGCGAGATTCCAGCGGATTTCGTCGCCAGTGATATATTCCTTGGTTGCCGACTCTGCCTTTGTCCAGTCCTCAGCACCGCAAATCTGAGCCTTTGTTGCGTCAGACCATTTTGTGAAGTCCCAAATCTTGATGTTCTTGTCGCCTTCATCGATAACGATAGAAAGGATTTCAACACCTGCGGCTGCGCCATCGCCTGTGGTCATTGACACAACACCGTCGGAAACGACATTAAGAACGATTGTCTTTGAGCCTTCGCTGCCTGGTGGAACAAGAACAGTTGTCTCGCCATCTGGAGTAGCGGCATTTTCAAAGACGAAACCACGATCTGTAGCATCTGCATTGGCAGAACGAGCAACAATAGTTATTGTCTGTCCTGCTGTGAGTGCGGGCAGTGTAACAGTACACTTCTTCTGCAAACGAAGATTGTTCACTCTGTACATCAACGCATTGTTTGCGCCGAAGTTGCTGAACTGAAGTCCGGCAAACTCAGGGATAACAACATCGCCAGCTGTAAGCTCGCCGTTGAACTGATAGTTGGAAGTCCAAGAGGAAGTAGGCTCGCCCTCTGTTGCTGTCTTGTCCCACTTTGCAGGGTCATCATCGAGCATTGCACGAGAAGCATCGCTTACTCCCTTGGTGAAGTCCCAAGTCTTTCTGCTTTGTGCATTCGCATTGATGCCGCATAAGAGCAGCATCACTGCCAAAAAAGTAAAGATTTTTTTCATAAATTAATATTTAAGGTTAGATAAAAAAGTCATTAAGCTCACTTTATTTTTGCAAATTTACATTTTCTTTCAAGAAAACACAAATAAAAAAGGTACAAATGCTTGATTTAAGCAAAGTATGCTTGCAACACTTAACATAGAACAACGAATTAAGGCTTTGGCTTTGGCTTTGGCCTTGGCTTTGGCCTTTAAGTGGGTAATCATTCCCCTCTCCTGATGGAGAGGGGTTAGGGGTGAGGCTCTTAGTACTTCAATATCTTCTTTCCATTGCGTACATAGATACCTTTGACGGCATTTTTTTGTGTACGATGCCCCATAAGGTTGTAATAAACATCGCTGTCTGCCGCCGAGGTCGTTACGCCCTTGACCGCGCTGGCATCTTCCGCAACACGAAGCACTCCCTTAGTGTAAAGGTCTGTTGTGTCCCAAGTCTGACCAGTGCCAAGAACATCTGTTGCGATGTTGGCAAAAGTGCCATCAATTGTTACGCCAGAGGCAAGTGAGAATATCTGATACTCTTTACCCTTTACAGGAGTGCCACTCATGCCATCATCGCCATTGTTGAAGGTAAGAGTGACGCCTGTTCCGATTGTCACCTTGCCCTTGAACGTCAATTTGTTGCAAGTGGTAGCTGCGAGCGGAATATTCATGACAGAGTTGTTTCCGAGTGTCAGCGTGGAGGCAAGTGTAAGCCCCTTGCCGTTAACAAGTGTGTCGCCAGCATGAATAACGCCGTTCACTGTTACCTTACCACTTACAGTACCTGTACCAGCCAACGTGCCATTATTAGCAACAGTTACTGCACCCGTGCCCGAGTTTGTTCCGTTTACGACAAGCCTTCCTCCATTGACGGTTGTAGTGCCTTTATATGTATTGTTTCCCGTGAGTCGCCAGTCGCCAGAGCCTGTCTTCACGATGCTTACCGTTCCCGTATAACCAGAGCCTGAGCATGACCAGTCATTGATGATGCCGGCAAAAGTCTCGTTTGTATTAGCGCCACCGACAGTCCATGTGCATTTAAAGCCGTTAGTATTCTTTGAAGAACCCATGAGATATGTGCCACTAACGCCAGAAAGTCCACCGATAGCAAGACTTGGATTGGTGTCCCAAGCACAAAGGCGCGCATTGCCCTTTAGTTCCACTGGCACTTTATCAAGTTGCGGATTGCCCTTGTTGATAAGGAAAAGACTTCCATTCTTGTCCGTGCCTACACCATTTGCTATTATACGACCTTTGAAACCACTATAGTTTCCGAGGATGTATTCGCGAAGGTAAGGAATGTCAAACTGCAATGTGCCTGTTCCTGTAACCGTAGAATTGATATAGCAGTTGCGGTTAGGGGCGAAGATGCTTGTTGTTCCGTCCTCAACATAAATGGGAAAAGCGTAAGTCTCATAACCTGAGGTTTCGCCCTTGGTGCTTAGTTTACCACCAGCCATGACAAGTCTTTTCGCGCTGCCGATACCTTTTGTTGTGATATCTGTTGTAGAAAGATACATATTGCCGCCACGGAGGATGACATCGCCCGTGAAAAGTTCAAAGAACTTTGTGGAAGCAACCTTCAGCTGTCCCTTGCCGTCAAGCACGAAATTGTCAGAGCCTTCAAGACCGCCGTTCATTGTTACAACGGCAGAAGCATTGGCAATGTTGAACGCCGTCTCGCGATAAATCTTTGCCGAACGGTTTGTTGTTGTTGAACCGCCAGTGTAATTCCATGTGCCGCCATCCCATATCCAGTTCTGAGCAAACTCCTGCGAAGCACCTATAGCAGACATCTCGCCGCCATTCTTCAGTGTATTGAAGGTGAATGTGCCATCGTGCAAAACAGTCTGGCCTGTATAAGTGTGCTGACCTTCAACCGTGAGATTACCGCTGCGCGTCTTGTTTACAGAGCCTTCGCCCATAATTATTCCTGTGCCGCCAATGGTGATGTTAGCATCAGTACGCACAACAATGGCATCAAAATAGTTGTCGCCTGTCAGCGTGTAAGTCTTATCTGTCGGGTCAGCTATAAGCCAGTTGCCCTTATCGTCACCAATAAAGGTCTCACAGTCTATCATCTCAACCTCCTCTGGACGTGTCTTCATCACAACCTCTGGAGTATATTCAGAGAAGCTTCCCTCAACAGGAGATGAGGCAAAGGCACGCAGACGAACAGTATAGGTTGTTCCAGGTGTTAATCCAGAGACAGTTGCAGCAGTCGCTCCAGCAGCTGTGCGCATAACTTCTGTAAATGTTCCGCCGTAACTTCCACCCTTAATCTCAAGTGCAAATCCTTCCTCGCCATAGGTGTAGTCGCACCATTCAATCTCAAGCGTAGTCGAGGTGCTGTGTTTCAGTTCAAGGCAAAGAGGTGTGCGAAGGAAATAATCACGGTCATCAACAGTTATGCTGTTAATATAGTTCTCGATATTTGCATATCCGTTGGCAGCCTTTGTCATCGCGTCATTCTTGTTGGGGTCTGTGCCATTGGCTTTCTCCCAAGCGTCAGGCATTCCGTCATTATCAGTATCTATGCGCGTGTTTCCCTTCCACACAGTCCATGTGTCGGGAGTACCGTATTTCAGACTTGCTTCATTTGAGATTAGCGCGCCACGTTTTCCGAACGACATCACCTCGTCAATCATATAATAATCTGTATAATCACGGTAAGGAAGCGATGCTCCTACCATAGGCAGAGAGTTAGTAATAAGGGTGTTTCCGTCCCACTTCTCCAATTCAGGATAAGCAAACGGCGTTGCAACCTTATCACCGCCACCAGTGCTTGTCATCAAATATGGATTGAGAGTGCCGTCAAGGTTATTATCTTGCCAGTTGTCGTTAGCGTAGAAATGGAAGTTTGCGTTGCCACCACCGAAAGCATCACCACCCTTTGCTGGTCCATTGATGAAAAGATTGTTCTCTATATTGCAGAACGACTCGCCTTCAGAATCTCCGCCCATGATATAACATCCGTTCTGCCAGTTGTAAACAATGTTGTTGACATACTGGTTCTTGCCCTTAACCTTATTGTTGCGGGTTGAGTTGTCGCAATAGAAGTTTCGGTAGAGCGTGATATTGTCTGCCTGCATAAGTCCACCGGCAGAGTGATCAAGAAGTCCCTGACCGACAATGCAGTTCGACAGCGTGATGTCGCCGAGGTCGCCTTTGCCATCAGAGTTTATAGAGAATGTCTCGTCTTGTCCCCACGCAAAAGAGCAATGGTCAACAATGATGTTTGTGCCATTGGCTATGCCGGCGCAGTCCTTGCCCGATGTTCCGCCTCTGCCCATACGCACACGCAGATAACGGATAATGCTGTTGCTCGCACCGGAAAAAGAAACGCCATCGCCATAAACGGTAACTCCCTCGCCAGGCGCTGTCTGACCTGCAACATAAAGATTCTTGGCAAAGACGATACGACTGTTTATCTTTATCACACCAGCAACATCGAAGACGACAATGCGATTCGGCTGACTGACAGCATCACGCAATGAACCTGTTCCAGAATCGTTAAGGTTGGTTACATGATAAACCGAGCCGTTACGACCTCCGACAGCGAAACGCCCAAAGCCTTGAGCACCGGGGAATGCCAACTGTTGTGCCATCATTGCTGACGACAATGAAAGAAGTAGTAACATTACAATAAGCCTCACCCCCTGCCTCTCTCCATTAAGAGAATGGAATGATACACTTCTTAGGGAATTATATTTTCTCATAAGCAACAACTTTACTGTATTGATTATTAATGATTAATGCAGGATTTCTTTTACTCCGAATTTATCATTAATCATTAAACACTAATAAATTAAACAAACGGAGTCCAAGGAAAACACTCTCCCTGAACTCCATTTATTATTGATTAGTCTTTATTTCATCACCCTCTTCACCTTCTTGCCGTTAGCAAGATTGAAGATGTAAACACTGCCCTTCTGTGGAGTCTTTACAAGGCGACCGCTGAGGTCATAGATTGCGGCAACTCCGTTGTTGTTTTCTTCAACTGATTGGATGGCAGTAGGCTTAACGTCTGACTCATTGCCAAGAGTGACAACAACAGGGAATCCTATATCTATTGTAAGGTGGCAATACAAGCGTTCATCATTAAGTTTTCCACTGAGTACAATAGGTACAGGAGAAACAGCAGGACCAATCCACTCCTCAACATCTGGCAGATCTCCATTCTGTATGTTAATATTCTGCTCTGTGCTGAGTAAAGTAACTCCGTCTGTTCCCTTTTGTACAGTTACGCCTGTAACAGAGATAGTACCTACTGGCATAGGAAAACCACTTGCATAAAGAATAAAGTTAGGAAGTCTGAAGTCGCATGTGCCATCGCCCTTATCTGTGATTGTTACTGTTGCGTTCTGCGGATCTGCCTGCTCTCCATTGATAGTAACAATAAGAGTCTCTGTGTAAGTCTTAACATCTCCTTGTGGAGTTTCTGACTTCTTGAACTGTACGGTGTAAGTTTTAGAGTTGCCAGACACTTCAAAATCCTCTGCCTTGATAGTAACGGTAAGCAAAGCTGTCTCTGGGTTATAAGCCTTCTCTACTTTAGCAGCATGGGCATTTGTTCCTATGACAACTGCGTCTGAATTGTATGCAACATCAGAAAGGTCGTATGCTGTTTGACCAGCAACAAACTTCTCCACGCCATTAACCTTTAGTGAAGCAAGCTCATAGTTATACACCATCTCTATATCATCAATATAGAGTTTGTCGCCTTCTGTTCCAGCACCAGGCTGAACGTTAGTAGTGAAGGTAACAAGGATGTACTGGGAGTCGTCGCTTGCACCGAAGGAGTAGTCAAACGGCATATTAAGTTGCTGCCAGTTACCATAGTTGGCAATCTGATTATTGTATGCTCTTGCCACACGAGCGCCAGCGAAACTACCAGTGCCTTCTGGATCCTGATAGCGCGCATTGTTGGTAATCACTGCATTGCAACTTGCATATTTATATGTAGAACTCTGAGTTCCAGTTGCTGCATCAAACTTCACCCATGCTTTCATTGCGTCAGGATGACCATTGAACTTCTGTGAGAAAGATTTATTCAGATTTGAATTACTTGCATCTATTTTACCTGGCTCTGAATAATTGTAGTTATTATCCGCATCTGTAGCTTTTGTTGACTTTGCATTAATGCGACCTGTAGTCATCACTCCATTTGCTACGACTCCAAAAATAGCGTTGGCAGAAATTACGGCACTTTGCTTACCTGTACTTCCAGGACGAACATCAGAACTTGCATTAAGTTTCTCACCTGAACGTCCCATATTTGTGAGAGTGTTACCTTCAAGTGTTGCATAACCATGCCAACCTTCTGGTTCGGTATATACTGTGTTACCAGACTTATACGCCTGAACGAACGCTGACTCAAAGTCAGAGTTTGGAAGTTGATACACTTTCTGCGCATTAACTGTTAGCGCAGCAAAAGCAAAAATCGTTGAAAAGAATAAACATTTCTTCATGTCTAATATATAATCTATTGATTACTACTGTTTGTTCAATCTATAAGTTAAACCTATTGTGCCAAAAATGGGGTGAAGCGCCTGGTCAAGAACATTGAATGAGCCATCGTGTATGCCAGAGAAGCCATAGTTCACATTGGCGTATGCTCCCCATTTTCCAGAGAAATTCCAATCAACACCAGCAAGAACGCCTATCTGCCAACGTCTCATGTCGCTTGAGAAATCGTAGTCACCACGCTCCGATGCCGAAGTACCAAGTTCTATCTTCGTTCCTGTCGGGTCACCCTTTACCATCCCTGGGTCGCGACGACGCAAATAACCATCATAAGCGTAACCCTTGAAAGTGGAACCTAATATATATGAGCCATATATGCCGGCATAAATATTCACTCTCTTAACATTGAAAGTGATTGCAACTGGCAATGTCAGCGCCAACTGGTTTTCTTCGGTGTGGTTACTGCCAGTGAACTGACCTTCTATTTCCTCGCCACCGTGTACCATCTTTATGTGATAGTTCTTTACTCTGGCATCAATATTCATGCCCTTTGACTCGAAGTCAAGACCAGTCATAAAGCCCCAGTTACTGATGATTCTTTTGTTCAGGTAACAACCGAACTGAAGGTTTGGGCATAGACGATAACTGTCTAAAGAGCGCATCTCGGCAGGCATTCCTGCTGGCATTGTACCACCGACACTGTAACCCAAGTGCAAAGAATATTTCCAGCCATCGTTAGGATTCTTTGCAAAAGAACTAATACTAACTAATAGCGAGAGAGATATGAGTAATAGATATTTTTTCATTTTTCAAGAAGTCAAGGATTTGGTTCACATACTACACGCAGCTCGTCAACAAAGAGTTGGCTGCCGATGGCACCCTGGAAAATGTCGCCCTTTAGACTTGATGAGCCGACAACTGTCAATGAGTAACCTTGCGCCTTCAACTTGTCGGGGTCAAATTCCTTTACATATTCAAACTTTATAGTAAAATTTGTCCATTCGCTTACCGTGCCTTGTGTTTGCAAAACAGCTTTTGCCACAACATTCTCGCTTGTCTGCACATCGTCGCCGTAAAGCACAATTGCATTTCCGTCCTTGTCGTGGTTATCATACAACACGGCGTAAACTGTTCCTTGGTCAACAACGCCCGGCAGCACATTGCCCTTGACATCCTTAACCTCAGCGCCTGGCAGATACTTGTACCAGCCAGTGAATTCCAAAGGCTTCTGGTTGAAAGGCAGTCCGAAACGTGTGCTATGAAGATGGTCTTTCATAGCGTCCTTGGAGTCAAATCTACCGATGAAAATATTTCCTGCAGCAAGTGGTTTACCTGTCATTGAGCCAAAAGGACCTGTGCTGCAAGTCTCTAATTTCACACCGTTGCCAACCTTCCCTTCGCAAGGCACTGTGGGATATTCTTCTGGCTTTGCCGTACTGCGCGCGATAGAGAAACCAGCATTGGCTGTAGCCCAGTTCTTCAGAGAGTCACCTTGGGCATCAATATCAGTCCACTCATAGTATTTTCCTTTGGCATCAAGCGTGAAATGCTCAAAGCTATAAGTATCTACAAATGCTCTGGCACGGAAAGATACCTTATAAGTGCGTTGCCAATTACCGTCCTGACTTTTAACAACATAAGTATGAACCTTTCCATTGGAAAAATCCATCACCGTACCGCTGGCAGGAGTGATTGTCGCCCCAGCAGTAAGCTTAAATTGTGGTGCCATGGACGTAAGGTCAACACTATTATCCTTAACATCAAAGATGATGGATGTTACGTCTGAACTTACAGTTTGAAGGGTGTCGGATGCTTGGAAAAACACGTCAGTGACTTTGCTGACATGCACCCACACTGTCTCAACATCACATTCCGCATTCAATGGTTCATCCTTAAAACAAGAAATGAAGGTCAAACAACCTAATAATATAGTGAAAAAGAGTATTTTCTTCATGAGCATATTCTTCATACTGGGCGCGAAGTTACGATTATATGAACTATTACCAAAATAAAAATGTTAAAAAGTGTTCCGAAATGCCAAGAACTTGTTTAATATTACGAATATACTTATAAAAAAGATTAAAAACCAACGGATTTGAAATATTTTATGCCAAATGTTTTGATATATTACAAATTAAACTTTACTTTTGTGCCCAGAATATTAAAATTTATAGAACCCACCTAAACTAAAACCTACGAATTATGAAAAAAAGTATTTTTTTAATTCTTTCTACAATCTTCCCACTGATGGCTTCGTTTACATCATGCAGCAAAGACAGTGATGACCGTCCAAACGTTAAAATATCTCTTGACGTGGAAAGGGGAACTGTTATTAACAATGTCATCTACGCCGCAGTCGGTGACACCATCATTGTTGGGGATGTTAAGGTTCAAAACTCGGAAAGCAAACCATGTATGATTGACCAAGTGACGTTCTATTGGCAAGGCATACCAGCAAGTTACCATCAAGTTGCACCGTATCGGAAAGTATTTCCTATAGCGAAAGATGCCGTTCCTGGCGACAGAGAAATCGACATAACCTGCAGACTTATTGTTGAAGGCTACCCATTATGCACCGCATTCAAAAATTTCCCTGTTAAACTTGTCGCTTCCAAAGATGACATTCCTCAGCCAGACTCCAATCAGCACACTATTACTTTAGACGCTGATGTGCAGTAGCCATTATCAGCCCGATAACCTCACTGTAATTAGCCATTCCCGACTGTATATTGTTGCCTTTCAGGAACCAATCATACAGTCGGGTTTGTATTTCCTTTATTATAGGACTTCTCTTCGCCTGCCAATACTCCCCTTGTGATTGAATCTCCGCTATAATATCCTTGTCTATACTTTCGCGCCATTCCTCCATTTCCTTCTCAGTAAGCAGTCCCTGAGCATTCTGCCAGACATACGGCAGCAATCCCAAATAACCACTGCAACGAACATCGGGAATATCCGAACTACTACATACATTAAACGCCCAGAAGTTTGCTTCCGCCTCACTGCTAACGCCAAGCAGATGAGCTGTCTCGTGTGCTAAAGTAAAGGCATATTCCGAAGGGAGAAGGTCAAGGTTCAGTTGCGACTCAGCCATAAAAGGTCCCATATATCCCAACACCCCCACTCCATTATACAAGCCATTGAACAACAGTCTTTTTGGACATTGGAAAGATTTCGGTTTTGTAAGTCCATAGCCATCAGGCAGTGTGTTGTAGATAGATTTTACCTCTTGCAGCGTTCTTTCCTTATCCACCGAATCAACTCGCACATAACTGCTATTAAGTTTTTCGGTGTATTCGTTTAGGAAAGTCTTAAACTCCGCCTTCTCAAAAGAAGCTGGCTGAATCATCATGCGCGTCAAAAGGTCGTTGCGGTAGTAATTGCATCCCCAGCCCAAATAGAACCAGACAAAAATCCAGCATATCATTACCACCTCGTTTTTTAGGACAATCAAAAGTCGTCTTTTCTTCTTCAACGCAACGACAGGATATAGCACAATAATCAATGTTGCTGCCACGACTATCAGTTCCTCCAAAGAATACGGAATGAACGATGATAGCCATGACAACACTAATGATATCGTAGGATAAAGATATAGGGCATAGACCTCGCCGGCACCTGGCACATAACGGATAGCAACCACCAAAAGCAGCAGCAAAAGCAAGACAATATGTGACCGATGATTATAGCGCAAGGTCAATATTAAATCCTATCATAAATGGTTCGCCAAGCTGCGAGAACACGCGCTCAACACCTGTGGCTGAACTGGTGAAGGCAAAGGTTACAGGACGGTAATTAAGGATGTTGCGCGCCCAAAGAGTAGCCTTGATGAAACCGAAGTTGGCAGAAGCTCTTGCTCCAAGAAGTGCGTAGAAAGGCTGCGTGAGATTATTCTCCTCATTCCAATATATCTTGCCACGGCCGTTCATATTTATCTGCACTGAGAATCTGTTCCACTCGTAACCAAGACTTGCGCTGACAGTGTGGTTAGGAATGAACGGCACACGCTTGTCGTCAAGGAACTTGGTGTGAGTATAGGAGTAAGCGGCAGTCCAAAGGAGTGCTGGGTCTTTGAGCACAGACGAGTTGGCATATCTTGGGTTTGGCGCTGATGTAAGTGCAAGGTAACCGTCGAGACTCAGTTCACCACCACATGATGTGCTCTTGCCTGCGTTCTTCATCATTCTTCCGTAGCCGTATGAGTCAGCCATAACAGACAGCTGGAGGTCGTTGACCTTAGTGTAGAAGACTGCATAACGGAGGTTGAGCAGAGAAGGACGGACGTTGCTTGGACGGAGTTTAATCGTTGACTTGCCGCCAATCTCATAGTTCCAACTGTACTCTGGATCGTAGCTTATGCGGTCTTCAACCTCGCGGTATGATGCCTCGTCGTGAGGAAAGACTATATCACCCTCACGCACCTTTGCCATAATAGTTGGCAAATTCTTGTTGAACTCACCCTGCAGAATATCTGAGAACATCTGAATGTTGAAACCTCCCGCACGATAACCCTTTGCCACCGTGAAATACCAGTCCTTGAAACGGAGCGACAGTTTAGGCAACACCTGGTTGTAGGAGTGGCTCAGGTTGTTGGACAGTTCGGAGAGAATCTTGCGTTCCATCTTCACCGTGGCAATGGCAACATTCAGGTTTGTCAATGATGACGCGTAATAGTCAAGGTTCTGGCGGTTGTAATCGTAACGCACGCCGGCAGTTATCGAAAAGTCTTTTGTTATCTCGAAATTACTCTCGTGATATACTCCAAGATTGAGCATCGGTGTGCGATAATCACCTGGCACTGACATATCTGTACTTACCTGAAGCAATGCTGCCTGCTGAGGAGGAAGACTTGCAGACATAACCTGCTTTACTACAGAAGATATGTTGGCAGTAAAATCCTCGTCGAAATAAACAGGGGCGCTGGTATCAAGCCACTGATGTGCGAAATAAACACCCTGCGACAACTTCCAAACCTTGCCAACCTTACCTTTGAAGTTGAGCTCTTCTGTTACACTTTTGCCAATCTCACGCTGTGTGAGGTGCATAAGTTTACTCAGTGTGTAGTCCTGGTCCATCTCCATATCGCTCTTGAGATACTGGAAAGATGTTGTTGATTCCAAACGCCACTTACCTATATTATATATAAGGTTGAAACCAGCATCGACAGTGGTACGATAGAAGGAGCCGGGTATGTTGGATGCAGGGGAGTTGACGCTGTCAGGACAAATGTCTGTGGTCTCAGGCTTCATTCCCGTCAGTCCATAGGCAAATCCTCTCTGTGATACGCGCTGCACATCACCGAAGAGCGAGAGACGCAGCTTGTCGTTAGGATCCCAAGCGAGCTTCAGTTTGGCTCCACCTTCTTCAAGTTTGTCGGCACGCTGTGAGATATGCGGATTCCACAGATAACCGTTAGTGCCATGATAGAAAGCCTGCACAGAAACAGCCATCCTATCGAGCCAAGAGTAAGAAAGGTGTGGGAAGAAGGCTGACATTGGCAGTGTGGCAGAACCCTCAATGACTCTTCCACCATGGTTCTCGATGCCGGCATGAATCTTGTAGCGTGGCGCTCCACTGCGTGCCACATCAATAGGATTACTGCTTTCGAGGATGATAAGTCCGCCCTCAGAGTTCAAGCCATAGAGCGTACCTTGCGGACCACG
The DNA here is from genome assembly GCA_021443335.1 of Bacteroidaceae bacterium. Lineage (GTDB taxonomy): Bacteria > Bacteroidota > Bacteroidia > Bacteroidales > Bacteroidaceae > Prevotella. The sequence goes on along the minus strand of JABUUE010000010.1, from coordinate 31,044 downwards.
TAACACTGCCACCTTGTCAACATCATAGTAATGGCGGTTGAGGGCACTCTTGAAAAGGAGTGGGATATTCTCGTAATAAACGCCTACTGAAGGTGAGTTGATGCGTGAGCCAATACCTCTGACATACATTGAGGAAGTGAGGCGTGAGCCATACTGCGGAATCTCAAGGCTTGGAACATATTGCGAGAGGTCTTGCAGTCCTCGCACATTATTGTTTGATATAAATGCACTGTCGAGCAAGGTGACACTAACACCCTGCTGTTCTATTGTCTGTGTGGATTTAGCGGCGCCTTGAACCACCACCTCATCAAGTACTCTACTCTGACTTACTTCCTGCGCCCAGCCACAAATGCTTACCGACGCAAGTATTATTGATAATATTTTCTTCATAATCCTTAATCATTAATCAATAATCAATAATCAATAATCAATAATCATTAATAATTAATAATTGATAATTATTCACAATGGGGCTGCAAAGTTATGAAAACAAATGCAAAAAAACATAAAAGGAGGATGAAAATTGACATTATGTAAAGCGAGCGGGAAAATAATTGACATTTATTTTGCTTTTCGCATCAATAATAGTAACTTTACACGCATCAAATCAAAAATTCAGAAACAGAAAATGAAAAAAGCATTTGTTTTGTTTACAGCAATACTGCTGTCAGTGTTCACAGCCTGCGCACAGCAGCCAACAATCAAGAAAGTTTCCATCCTTGGCGACTCGTACTCCACCTTCAAAGGCTACATTGAGCCAGATGTCAACGAGCCTTGGTATCCGTTTGAGGTCAAGGACAAGAAGGGTAACTACCAGAACGATGTGCGGTCGGTGGAACAGACTTGGTGGCGAGTGCTGCTCGACAGCAACAAAGACAAGTATGTGCTTGAAAAGAACAACTCCTACTCTGGAGCCACAATCAGTTGCCATGGCTACCAAAACGAGGACTACTGCTACCGTTCATACAACACTCGATGCGTGAACCTTGGCAACCCAGACATCATCCTCGTCTTCGGCGCAACAAACGACAGTTGGGCTGGCGCAAAGGTCGGTGAGTATCAATACAGCAACTTCACCAAGAAGGACTTGTTCCAGTTCCGCCCGGCATTGGCGCAGATGCTCCAAAACATCAAGATGTACTACCCACAGGCAGCCATCTACTTCATCCTCAACACAGACCTTCGCGCGGAAATCAACGAATCTATCTACACACTATGCAAGAAATACGAAGTGCCTGTAATCACTCTCCATGACATCGACAAGCAAGCCGGACACCCATCAATTAAAGGAATGAAAGCCATTGCACAGCAGGTAGCAGCAGGAATAATTAATCAATAACAAGGCTTAAATTATACTACCTCCTATATGTTAAATTCGTAAAAATACTACAATACTACACCTTTGCGTGTAACATACTGAGATAAAACGCATTATGAGTGTAGTTAAACCATAAAATACTACACCAATACTACACCGATATTGCAATGAAACTCAAGGCAAGTTCCTATGATACTCAAGGCAAGTTCCTGTGATACTCAAGGCAAGTTCCTGTGATACTCAGTCCCTGTGTCTATGATACTCAAATGCTATTCCTTAGGAATACGATTAAAAAGTCCCCGTGAAACATATCAAAACTCATAGACAAAATTTTTTTTCTCTATGACTTTTGACCCAAAACTCATAGGAAAGTTGAATGCCCCGCTGTGAAACATTTACAGGATGCAGTATCGGTGAAGTATTTGTACAGTATCGGTGTAGTATCGGTGTAGTATAAAGATACCATACTACACTCGTTAAAGTACTGAACATTAAGAGGTAATACATGATTAGTGTAGTGTGTAGTATAATCTAAAAAACATTATATGATGAAACAACTTATAACCCTTATTGCTTTTTCATTCTTTGCATTAACTCTCAGCGCGCAGACGATGGTTGAGAAGACGCCGGCATTCCCTGGTGCAGAAGGTTTTGGACGCTACACCACTGGCGGTCGCGGCGGCACGGTCTATCATGTGACAAAACTTACTGACGACGGCAGCGAGGGAACTTTCCGCTGGGCTTGCAACAGGAGCGGAACGCGCACGATTGTCTTTGATGTGTCAGGAACAATCTACCTCAAATCGGAACTCAAACTGAAAGGCGACAATATAACGATAGCCGGTCAGACAGCACCCGGCGATGGCATCTGCGTGGCTGACTATCCATTCGTTATCAGTGCCAACAATGTGATTATACGCTATATGCGTTTCCGACTGGGCAACAGACATGTTGACGCACACGAAGGCGACGGATTGGGCGGAATGGACAAGAAGAACATCATCGTAGATCACTGCTCCGTAAGCTGGAGCGTAGATGAATGTCTCTCTGTCTATGGCAGCACTAACATCACCGTGCAGTGGTGCATCGCGGCGCAGAGCATGGTAAACTCCGGCCATTCAAAGGGAAGTCACGGCTACGGCGGCAACTGGGGAGGTTCGGGCGCAACATACCACCACAACCTGATAGCCCACCACACCTCTCGCACTCCGCGTCTCGGTCCGCGCCCAGGAACACAATGCGACGAGCGAATGGATATGCGCAACAATGTAATCTACAACTGGGGTGGAAACGGATGTTATGGTGGCGAAGGAATGAATGTGAACATCGTGAACAACTACTACAAGCCCGGACCTGCCACAGGTTCGTCAGTAGGAAAACGAATAGCAAAAGTGAATATCCGCACATCGGAATACACCAAGCACGACACTCCCACACCTAACGAGTGGGACAAGATGTGGCATGTTTGGGGACATTATTTTGTAGAAGGAAATGTAAACACAAAATATGCGGAAGTGACCAACGATAACTGGGGGAAAGGCTTTATAAACCAGATTGATGCGGCAGCCAACGACGGCACTTTCACAGCAGTAACAAAAGATACGATAAAACTGACTAAGCCTATAGATTTCGTTCACGTGACAAACCACACAGCGGAGAAAGCCTACGAGAAAGTGATAAAATATGTGGGTTGCAGCAAGAGCTACGACGCATACGACAAACTGATTCTTGACGATGTGAAAAACGGAACGGCGAAAGCGGGAACAGGCACTGGCAACAGCGCTGGATTCATCAACACACAGAACGATGTGAAATATCTCGCGGACAGCGACCACGACGAGAACATGTTTCCAACGCTGAACTCCCTGCCAACAGCCACCGACACCGACAAAGACGGAATGCCCGACGAGTGGGAAACCGCGCACGGACTGAATCCTAACGATGCAAACGACGGAAAGATTGTAGGCGCTGACGGTTACACAAACCTTGAGAACTACCTCAACTCCCTTGTTGCCGACATCACAGAAGGACAACTTGCTGACGGAGAAGCAATTGGAAAGAAGGAAGAGGTGACAGCGATAACAGCCGTAGATTACTACAAGCCTTTAAACAACAATGTCGCCTACAACCTGCAAGGACAGCGAGTAGGCGACAACCACAAAGGTATAATCATTAAGAATGGAAGAAAGATTCTAAAGTATTAAGAACTCCTTGAACTCCTTAATTTGAACTCCTGATATAATCAATCAACTCTCGGAACAATTCATTCTGCGAAAGGATATCCTTATCGCCGAGAGCTATAAACTGCTTGCGGGCGCGGGTAATCGCAACATTTAGTTTGCGGTCTATCTGACGCCCGTTTTCCGTGAATGTGTTTGCCGTAAGGAACGACAGCTGCGAAGCTTTGCTCACGGTGAAAGAGTAGATTATGACATCGCGCTGGCTACCCTGATAACGCTCCACGGTATCAACACTGATGTTAGCGAAAGCGGGATTGCCATATTTCTCAAGTTCCTGACGCACAGCTGATATCTGGTTGCGGTAAGGCACAATGATACCAACAGTCTTACGCGGATTGAACTCATCACCGTAACTCTGGCAGATGTCATTGACAATACGAGCGGCAAGAATAGCTTCAAGCAGATTTGTCTTGGCAGATATTTCGTTCTCTGTTCCCTCACGGGGAGCGGCTTTAACATCATAGAAAAGCATTCGCTGACCGGAAGGTTCCTGCTGATGAGGAAGAGGAATAGGCTGCAAGTTTTCCTCAACATAGAAATACTCGTTGACAAAGGCAGCAATATCGGGATGCATTCTGCCTTGCTTACGCAGAAGTCCGATAAACTGTGTACGACCTGCCTTACGCTCAACATTTATAAGTCGCTCAAAGAGAGAGTTGCGGCAGTCGTAAAGGCAAATGTCGTTCAACATCGTGTCTGACACCCGGCTTTCCTCAGGTGTTTGCTGCACCACGGCGGGCAACTGCTTGTAATCGCCAATGAGCACAAACTTGTCAATGTTTTGCGAGAGAATGCCGATGATATTCGGCTCAAGTATCTGCGACGATTCATCGATGATGGCAAGCGAGAAATGTTTCAGGGAGAAAAGATACGAGCGCGACGAAAGCATCGAGGTGGTTCCAACGATGATATTGGCATTCACAATGTCCGATTTCAACTGCGCAAGGTTTTTATTCTGTCGTGCCCTGAAGTTCAGAAGGTTAGGCAGCCATTGCTCATCGGTGGCAAACTCATTACCTATACGCAGGAAGTCAAGTCCCGCGCCATGAAGCATCTCGCAAATCTCGTCAACAGCGCGGTTGGTATAAGACAACAAAAGGATTGCAGACTGCGAAGAGCCGATACCTTCAGAAACAGCCAACGACTCTTGCACCATAAAACGCAGAGCCTGAGAAGTTTTGCCTGTTCCTGGCGGACCGATGAGCAGGAAATAATCGTTGGCTTGCTTCATTCGCAGAACAACATCGTCGAAATCGGGAGAGTAAGAGCGAGAGAGACTGCGCGACAAATCACACTCCGGCTCACGCTGTGCAAGAAGCAATTGCTGCCTACGAACATCGGCATTGAGGAAGGCGTAGAGCGAGCGGATGGAAGCTGTCGATGACTGGTTGGTGGTGGAATGTTCTATGGCATAACGCTTTCCCGTGAGTTCTCCCATCGGATTCATCAACGATAGTTCAATCTCTTTCGAAGACAGACGCAGAATATTTGCCTTATGCAGAAAAGCCTTGCGCACATCCGGTACATCGTTATACTCATAGAGATAGACGCTGTCGCCGCGACGGAAGTTTGGATTAGAAGGGAAATCACCGTCTTGAAGTTCCTGTAAGTCGTGCAAAGCAAGGCGGACAAACTTGTTTCTTGCGTTGCCATCAGCATTCTCAGCATCACTATCAGAAACACTGGCAATCAAGATATTACCTGAGAGAACCTTCTCCTTCAGCGACATCCTCCACAGGTAAGAGACGGCGGTTGTCTGGTCATTACTTTCTCCAAGCCAGGAGGCACGCTGCTCGCGATAAACGAAGGTTGCCATAACATCAAAATATCGCATCAGTTGGGCGTTGAAGAGCGTTGACTGCGGGTTAAGAACTTCGAGTTGCTTGTCGAGTTGCGGCTTCTGATAACGGATGAAAAGGTTACTCGTGCTACGCCTGACATTGACAACATCCGAACGCAGAAGCGGACGAATAGTCAGGAAACCGCTATCGGCAACAAGCAGTTCGGTAGCCACAATCTGATTTCTCAATTTCAAAGCCTCGCTGATAAGCACCTCGTAATACTCCACAGGCAGCAAACCCGTGGGCATCTGGTATTTGGAATAGAGGAGGAAGAAGGAGATATCCTCTTTCGTAATGCCGAAATTAAAATATAATACAGAGAAATAAAGCAAGAGCTGAACATAATGACTTTCAATATGATAGCCTATATCAGACACTTGCGAAGTGGCAAGATTGAAATTCTTTCCCGACTTCTGTTCAATGAGCAGGCGGAAATCGGTGGTCATCATATCAACACGACCTTGCAAGCCAAGTGATTCGCAGACAAAAGTAGGCTCAAGGATTGCCTTGTTCAAATCGTATTTCTCAGCAAGCGACCTTACAATCTGCTGAATATTCTGCGCCTGTGCAACGGCATCTTTCTTGAACTGTGTGGCATTAAATCCAGCACAAGAAACATATTCCAAAGGTTGCTCCTGGAAACAATGTGACAAGACCTTGGCGAAAGGGAAAGCCGCCCCACCTTCTTCCCCACCCTCTTGCTGCGATAGAACGGTGGAATGAACAACATCATCAAGGGCAGCACCAGCGTAATTACCGAGAAGAATAGGCTGCGTGACATCAGTCTTCGCAAGTCGGCTGACAGTGTAGTTCAGTGAGTGATGGCCATACTCCTTGAAACATCCTGCTACAGACGATATGTCAAGCAAGAAGTCGGGCTCAACGATAATGTATCTTGGAAATATCACCGCATTCGTGATAAGCTGTGTGGCATCGAGAACATTAATCTGAACAGAAGGCTTAAGAATCTTTCGCAGATAAAGAAAACGGCTGTCACTCCAATCCACAACATAACGCTTCGAAGCAGAAATGCCCGAAGATTCCGAAGCATCAGCACTGGAAGAAACACCAGAAACATCAGTAGCTGAAGCAGCATCTCCACAAAGCGGAGAATGTATAGCGTAAATATATTTTGGCGTGCAGCGTTCAACTATTAGACGCAGTTTCTTTATCATATTCTATTTTTAGGTGGGTTCTAAAAATTAGTGGAGTTCAATCAGCATCGCGTCTAATCCACATCATAATACATCATCATTCCCGAGTATCGCTTATCTTTAAGCAGCTCTTCCTGGCAGTATCTCAGAAATTGTCGCACCTTCTGCTGGCTGATGCCGTTCTCGAGTTTCACCATTATCCTGCGGATGTTCATAGACTTCACGACAGACACAAACGGAGTTTCGGGCCCAAGCACACGCTCGCCAAGACGGTTTTTCAGTCGGTAGGTCATTTCTATTGCCGCCGTGTTCACGGTGTTCTGGTTCTTATGCTTCAAAAAAACATATATGATGTGCGAGAATGGCGGGTAAGAAAACATCATTCTCTCCGTCATCAAGTCACGATAGAAACCCTTATAATCGTTTTCCACTATCTGACGGATAACAGGTAGTTGCTGCTGCGTTGTTTGCAGATAAACCGTTCCGCGTTTTCCGTGTCTGCCCGCTCTTCCTGCAACCTGCGACAGCATCATAAAAGCGTGTTCGTAAGCGCGGAAATCAGGGAAGTTCAACAATGAGTCAGCATTTATTATTCCCACAACAGACACATTCTTGAAGTCCAAACCTTTGGTTATCATCTGCGTGCCGATAAGCACATTGGTATGACCTTTCGCAAAGTCATCGATAAGACGCTCGTGGGCAGAACGCGTTCTCGTAGTGTCCAAATCCATTCGCGCCACCTTCGCCTCAGGGATAAACTCAACTATCTGTTCCTCTATCCTTTCCGTGCCAAGTCCACGATGGCGGAAATCTGTGCCTTCACATGCCGGACATTTCTCCGGCAGCAGGTATGTGAAACCGCAGTAGTGGCAGGTAAGTTGGTTGGTGGTCTTATGATACGACAGACTGACATCGCAACGCTCACAGCGAGGAGTCCAGCCGCAAGTGTGACACTCTATCATCTGCGAGAAACCTCTGCGGTTTTGGAAAAGCATCACCTGCTCCTTGTTTTCCAAGGAAGTCTTCATCGCCTGCAGAAGGTCTGGAGAGAAAGGACCGTACATCATCTTGCGATGACGGTAATCCTTCAGGTCAACAACCTTTATATCAGGCATTTCTATTCCCTTGAAACGCTCGGTAAGTTCCACAAGACCATATTTGGCATCAGAACGGCCGTCAGCAGAGGAAGCATCAGAAGGCTGAGTATTTGAATAGGTCTCAGCGCAAGGCGTGGCAGTGCCGAGCAGTGTCTTCGCACCAGCCCAATGTGCAAGCATGATAGCCGTGGAACGAGCGTGATAGCGAGGTGCGGGGTCAGCCTGCTTGAAAGAAGTCTCGTGCTCCTCGTCAATAATCACAAGTCCCAATCGTTGGAAAGGCAGGAATACTGCCGAACGCGCTCCGAGAATAACGTCGTAAGGCGCTGCAGAGAGTTGCTTCTGCCAAATCTCCACCCGCTCCTCGTCACTGTATTTAGAGTGGTAAATGCCAAGTTTATTCCCGAAAACAGCCTGCAGTCGTTGCCGCATCTGCACCGTCAGCGCAATCTCCGGCATAAGATAAAGCACCTGCTCATGGCGTTCTATAGCACGTTGGATAAGATGAATGTAAATCTCCGTCTTTCCCGACGATGTCACTCCGTGCAGCAAGACCACATTCTTCTGCATAAACTGCATAAGTATCTTGTTGTAAGCATCTTGCTGTATCGGGTTTAACTGATTTATCTTCTTGTAAGGCTGTAGGTTAAGATTATTCAGTCTGCCTATCTCACGCTCACATTCGATGAGGAAATCCCGCTTGACAAGTTGGTTGAGAATAGCCGTCGTGCCGTGAGATGAGTTCAGCAGTTCGTCGCGCGTGATAACATTTCCAATAGTTGATTCACCACCTGCGTCAGTATGCTCTGTAACCTGATATTCAGAAATATTCCTGTCCAGTCCCGACAACTCAAGGAAACAGCAGAACATCTTCGCCTGTTTCGGCGCTCTTTTCAAAACATCGAGCGCAATATGCAGGTTGCGTTCGGTGGTCAGTCGCGGATTTATCATTACGCAGGTCTCGGTCTTCGGCTTGTATCTGTCCTCTTGTTTCAGTCCAGCAGGCAGCGCGGCATTCATTACCTCGCCGATGGGCGAAAGATAGTAATCGGCAATCCAATGCCACAGCCTCAACTGCGCCTCCGTCACTACCGGCAACACATCCACAACCGCCTCAATGGCTTTTATGTTGTAGCCACCTTGCGAAGCGTTAGCAGCCATATCACTGCCGCTGTCCACCTTATCCACGATGGCAAGAAGTTGCTTCGACTTTCCCCAAGGCACAAGCACACGACATCCGCACCTCACCTTTTCTTCAAGTGAGGCGGGAACGGAATATGTGAATGTTCCGTCAAGAGGCAGTGGCACTATGACATTTACTAACATCCCTTTCATTAAGTAGTAAGTACTAAGTTCTAAGTACTAAGTACTAAGTATGATTACCCACTTAAAGGCCAAAGCCAAAGCCAAGGCCAAGGCCAAAGCCTAAGTATTAAGTAGTAAGTACAAAGTATGAAGTACGAAGTATGATTACCTACTTAAAGGCCAAAGCCAAGGCCAAGGCCAAAGCCTAAGTATTAAGTAGTAAGTAGTAAGTACAAAGTACGAAGTATGATTACCTACTTAAAGGCCAAAGCCAAAGCCAAAGCCTAAGTATTAAGTAGTAAGTACAAAGTATGATTTGCTTTGGAGGTTTCTATTCTGCCTTTAAGCAGGTAATCATACTTTGTACTTTGTACTTATTTCAACTGAAAACCTTTGAAGTTTTCATCTATTGTTATATACTGAACCATTGTCATATCCATATCGTCGGTGCTATCAACCTTCTCTGGATAGATAGGTATTGTAGCGCCCTTGCGGATAAAGATTGGCATATACTCAAGAGGAACATGCAGGTTGCTCAGCCAACTGTTTCCGTGCATCTTCCTGCCAGTGAAAAACTCTATCCACTCGCCTTCCGGCAGATACACATCGCGCACACCTTCCTCGTTCATCACGGGAGCCACGAGTATGTCATCACCAAAGTAATACTGGTCGTCAATATGCCAGCAGACCTTGTCGTCAGGGTGATGGAACACAAGTGCCTGAACGAGTGTTCCGCCGCCTTTCACAGCCTTCTCGCTCTCTCTAACAATGTAAGGGATAAGCATATAGCGAAGGTTCCACCAAGCCTTTACAGCCTGTGCAATCTCAGGATAATGCCAAGGCTCACGCTTGTTTGTGCCATGGTAACGGATGTGCGAAGAGAATACGCCAAACTGTGTCCAGCGCAGATAAACCTTGCTGTCAACAACGGTATTCATGAAGTTTGGCAAGGTATGGAAGCCTGGCACATCGTGACTCCAGAAGGCAAAGCCCGACAGTCCGAAATGCAGTCCGCCCTTGAGCGAGCCAGCCATTCCGTCCCACGAAGAGCAGGAATCGCCGCCCCAATGTAGCGGATAGCGTTGACAGCCAGCCCAGGCAGCTCTCGCCCATATAATGCCGTCGCCCGTTACCTCCTTTGTTATCTCATACGCCGCCTTCTGATAGAGCAGCGCATACAGGTTGTTCAGTTGCTCTGGCGACATATTCTTATATACCGCATCCATGTGAATGTTCTCGCCGAAGTCGGTCTTAATACATTTCACACCCATTTCAAGCAGTCGTTTCAGCAATCCCTTGTACCATTCTGTGGCGGCAGGATAGGTGAAGTCTATAGTTCCGGCGTAGTCTAGCGTCGAGAAATTAGAACCCTCACGCTCCTGCTGTTTTGTCAGCGGCGCAATATAGTCGTTGGCTTTTGCCTCGTCAATCTGCTCTGCGCCTTCCGCAACATACGGCAACTGCCACAGCGAAGTCTTGAAACCCTGCTTCAGCAATCCGCGGATAAAGCCTTCCGGATCCGGGAAACGCTCCTTGTTGAACTTCCATTCGCACAGCCAGTCTGTCTCAAACCATCCCGTGTCAAGGTGGATTACATCGCAAGGATAATGCTCACTGCGGAGACGATCGCAGATACCCTGCACCTCGTTGGCAGAGAAATATGTCATGCGACTCATCCATACGCCGAAACTCCACAGCGGTGGAATCGACGGATAGCCTGTAAGGTCACGATATCCGCGCGTTATCTCCTCTATCGTGTCGCCGCCAATCAGGAAGACATCCACCTTCGGCTCATTGGCGAGAAACTGCACAGAGCGCGTGGAATGATTGGCGAGGTCAAGTTTGCCGTAAGCAGTTGTGTGGAAGAACGCACCGTACATCCTGCTCGAAATATAAAAAGGAATATTCTTGTATGTGCGGCGGTTGTTCACGCCCTGACCGTCCTGATTCTTCAGCATGAATGTACGACCGGAAAGATCCATCTTCGTAAATCTTTCTCCCGTTCCGCAGAAACACTCGTCGGCCTTGCATTCAAAGGCAACTGTCGAACGTGAATTGCTGCCATCGCTTACAAAAGCCAGCGAAAAGGCATCGTAGCGAGGTGGCGAGAAATGGTCGTAGGCAGCCAGTCTCACCTCGTGTTTTCCGTCCGGAAACAGACGGATGTCGAGTGTCGGCTGCGCGTCTGGCTGAAGGTTGCTCCAGCGGTCTAACGGCGGTTCCGTCAGGTTTATTATCGCCCTGACCTTGCCGTCGGGAGTGTTCACCACGAATGTCTGCAGCGTTGACGGGTCTTGACATTCAAAGTTGAGCGGAATCTTGCTTATATTCTCACTAAACAGCAGCATTTCCGATTCGTCAGAAGGCAGCGATACAGCCTTTTTCCCATCTTCGCTACCGACGGAAAAATCGCAGTACATACGCAGAATCTTGTCGTTATACTGCCTCAACACAACCTTGTAAAACACCTGTTTCGCCTGCTCGTCGGCAGCCATATCTGCCGCCAATTTCTGCTTCTGGAAAGGTGTGGTTATTATAATATCTCCGTCCACAACCTCTATTACTGTCGGACGGTACGATTTCCACAGCGAAGCCTTCGTGTTAAGGTCTTCGGGGAAATCAAGGAAGTCAAAAAGATGATAGTTGGTCATTGGATAATCAGTTTTGGTCCCGGCTGGTTGTAGCCAAACTTCTCGTTTGGAGCCTTGTTCTTATCGTGAATTTTGTTGCCTTTTACGAGGAAGCCATCGGTGGCTTCATCGAAATAGATGTAGAACGCGCGGTTGTTGGTGGCATAAGGAGCCTGCCCGATGTTGTATATCTCGTTATCCACAATCTGCGACTCTGGCTGGTTAGACAGCGTGTATATTCCTCCAGCATCATAGAGCTGCAGCGCAAAGTCGTGAACCTTATTGTTGCGGATGATGTTGCGTTTCATCGACGAGTCGAGCTTTGTCCATCCCCACCCGACACATATTCCAGAGTAGTTTAGGTCATAGACATGGTTTTCTTCTATAACAACATCACTGACATAACCGGCAGAAATGCCCACGCATCCCCAGTCCTCATTTGTCGCGTCGTGGATGGTGTTGCCCTTTATGAGGATATTGTTGCACAGCCTCTGTGGGTTTGCAGGGATGTAAGGGATGTGTGTCTCGAAAGGTCCGTCGGGGAAAGTGCCGAGCTGCAGTGCCGTTCCGCCGATGTCCTGAAAATGGCAGTTGGTTATTCCCGATGCCGACACATTATCCACAAGGTCAAGAGCTGTTGCTCCAAAATGCTGGAATGTGCAGCGGTCAAAGGCAATATTGCGGCAGTTCTTCACGCCCACAGCCATCTCCGCACGCGCTATCCATGCCTGGTTCTCCAGTCCAGCCTTGTGATACAACCCTTCTATCGGCAGTTTGTAGGCATCGAGCAGACGGAAACCACCTTGCAGCGTCACCAGTCCTTCCAACGATGGTCTAAGCCATGCAGTGTGTTCAAAGCAGATGTTCTCTATCGTCAGGTTCTCCACTGGTGTCTCCTCACTGCCTTCTATGTTCAGCAGCGATGTGAGGTATGGTATCACCACATTGCGTGGCGCGCCGGTCTCCGAATAGTAATATATCTTGTCGCCATCCTGATACCACTCATCCTGCTCGTTGAGGAAGCTGTACGCATTGCGCAGCGTGTATGCAGAGCGGTTATCGCCTTCCACCACGGGCTGTGGCCAAGGGTGGGAAAATTCCAACTCACTCTCCGGTTCATGGAATGTCATCACGCCATTCTTTATGTCTTTCACGCGGAGTATTGCCACCGCCCACCGCTGACAGAGGAACATCTCCAATCTGTCTCCTTTCAGGTTAAGACCTTCTATGCTCTTGGCGTCGATCGTTATCTGTCGTTTATCCTTATCAAAACCCGTTATCCTGTCCAGCGTTCCTAATGGCGACAACTGCGCAAGATGCGCTTTTCTGCCATCACACCACAGCTGACGAGTTTCCACCATCCTGCCGTTCACACGCGGAGTCTGTGCCACATAGATATTGCCCTCGTGCCGTGTCCACTCGCCTACTGCCACGCCGCCCGAGATTATAGCTCCATCCTCGCCTGCAATCCTTGTCGGCGACTGCACATTTCCTGTATCTTCCGGCCTTATGAACAGCGGTTTTGTCAGATTATGCCTACCAGCGGCAATACGTATCGTTATGCCGTCCTCTATCTTCGCCTGATACTCCGCAAGTCCCTTCTTCGCAAGCCTTCTCCACTCACGCGCCTGCTTTATTGCGTCAGCGATGCTCTGCCCCTCCGCAACATATATCTCACCCGCCTTCATCCATTGCGGGCATATCAGCAGCACCATCGCCGCAATTATACTTTTCATCATATTCAATCCCTCATTAGTCATTAATCAATAATCAATAATCATTTTTTTAAGGTTTAAGGTTCATGGTTTTAGGTATTTTGTGGTTGTAGTAATCTAACCTTTAACCTTAGACCTTTAACCTTTAACCTTATAACCTTTAACCTTAGACCTTTAACCTTAGACCTTTAACCTTATAACCTTTAACCTTNTAGGTTTATGGTTTTAGGTATTTTGTGGTTGTAGTAATCTAACCTCCAACCTTTAACCTTTAACCTTATAACCTTTAACCTTATAACCTTTAACCTTATAACCTTTAACCATTAGCCTCAAGTTTCGTCTGCGAAACTTGAATAAGTCACAAACTCCGCCCCCTCCTTCTTCAGCCGTTTTATCAGTCGGTCGAGCCTTGCCACCATCTCTTCGCCGCTGTGGTTTCTGATGATGAACGGCATTCGGAATTCGGGGTGCGCGTTCAGGTCGTAGAACTCCCAGGGATGGAAGTAGGTGGTGAAGTAACCGTCGTGGCGCATGGTGCGCACAACAAGCCATTGGTAAAAGCTTTCCGGGAAGTTGTGAAGCGACAGCCAGAACAGAGGAATGCGCAGCCAGGGAGTAACGGATGCCGGTATCTGCACCACGCCGTCTTTCACAAACCATGTGCGTGGGGCGGTGAGATGCATGTATTTCCCGGGAATAAAGGCTGGGTTGAGCGATGAGTTGTATTTGTAGCCCACACGCTTTATCTCGCTGTCGCTCACCTTGAACATCCTCGGCTGTCGATAGCCGTTGACAGTTATGCCCGTAACCTTCTCCACAATCCTTTTTGACTCCTCGAAGTCGGTAGGCTTCGGCTCCCAGTGATCTACTCCATGACAAGCCACCTCGTGCCCCTCGGCCATTATCCGTTGCATGGTGTCGGGAGCGTTCTCCGCAAAGTTTCCCGTACAGAAGAAGGTGGCTTTCACGCCGTTAGCCTTCAGGCAGTCGAGAATACGGTTTGTTCCGTATATGGAAACCTTCATCCCGTCTGTCAGCGAAAACTTGACGCCGTGCTCGCGCGGAACGTCAAATTCCTCTGTGTCAAAACTTAGTAATGCCTTCATAAAGTTCTAAGTTCTAAGTACGTATCGGCCCCCTAACCCCCTAAAGGGGAATTTGGCTTTGGCTTTGGGCTTTGGCTTTGAACTTTGAACTCAGACTCAGACTCAGACCTTGACACAGAGCTAAAGCCAAAGCCAAAGCCAAAGCCCCCTTCAGGGGGCCGTGGGGCCGATAATGTTATTTTGGCTGCAAAATTACACAATTTTTTGTTAGTTTCTTCGTTTTTAGAATAAAAAGTATGCAAATGAACACTATTTCAGTCGTAATAAACACTTATAACGCCGAATTGCATCTCGAAAAAGTTATACATGCGGCGAAAGGCTTTGACGAGATTTTGGTGTGCGATATGGAAAGCACCGACAGCACCGTTGATATTGCCGAGCGTAACGGATGCCGAGTGGTGGTCTTTCCCAAAGGCGATAACACTATCGTGGAGCCGGCGCGACAGTTTGCCATAGAGTCGGCGACGAGCGAGTGGGTGCTTGTCATCGACGCCGACGAGATGGTCACTTCGCAGCTTCGCGACTATCTCTATAAGCGCATCTCCGTGGACGACTGTCCGCACTGCATCTGGCTTCCCCGCAAGAATCGTTTCATGGGGCGCTTTATGCACAGCACCTATCCCGACTATATTCCCCGATTCCTTCACAGGGAGAGTGTTCACTGGCCGCCGACAATCCACTCCGCCCCAGTGGTCAAGGGAAGGCAGGAGAAGGTTCCTTCATCGCGTATGGACTTGGCAATCGAGCATCTTGCCAACGACACTGTTGCCATGCGAATGGCAAAGATTAATACTTATACTGACAACGAGGTGGTGCGGCGTAGTGCTAAGAATTATGCTCTTGGCGCATTGCTCTGGCGACCATTCTTCCGATTCTTTAAGTCATATTTCCTCAAGGGAGGATTCCGCGACGGCATCCCCGGATTCATCTGGGCTGTCAACGAGGCTGTCTATCAGTTTGTGCTCGTCAGCAAAATGATTGAGAGGAATTAAGGTTTATGCGTACGCAAAACTCCCCGTGAAACATATCAAAACTCTATGACAAAATTTTTTTTCTCCCTGCGTTT
>JABUUE010000010.1:0-15335 GCA_021443335.1 Bacteroidaceae bacterium | reverse complement strand
GACAGTTCAACTTTTGTCCACAGGTATGCAGTTTATGTGCAAATTCCGTGGAAATTTAGCATGAATATGAAAGTTTTTCGGGAGTTTATTTGGTTGATTAATAACTATTTTGTACTTTTGCAGCACACGGTTTTTGCGTAAATACCAACTAATAAACCTAAGACCTAACCGATAATATTTAACTTTTAAAAACTAATGACTATGAAGACAAAACTCTTCCGACTGTTTGCAGCGCTATTGCTCATTCTCACAGCACAGACAGTCAGCGCCTACGACTTCGAGGCAAAGAACTCTGATGGCGTGACCATCTATTACAATATCACGTCGAGCACAGGCTTGACTTGTGAGGTGACATATAAAGACTATGTGCAGTACAAGGGAGCAATCAACATTCCTTCCACTGTTTCTTCAAACGGCAAGACCTATAGCGTCACAAGCATCGGAAAATATGCTTTCGAGAATGGTTTTGAAGTAACTTCGGTTACCATCCCCGACGGCATTACAACTATCGGAAGTGAGGCTTTTATTGATTGCAGAGGTCTGACATCAATGATTTTCCCGAATAGCGTAACAAAAATCGGCAATCAGGCTTTCGAAAACTGTCAAGGCTTGAAATCAGTAACGCTTCCTAACAATCTTACAACCATTGAAATAGGAACTTTCTTAAGCTGTTACGCACTGGAATCGGTCACAATCCCAAGTACGGTTACAGATATAAAGGATGCCGCTTTTACCGAGTGCCGCAAGTTGAAGAAAGTCATATGTCTGGGCATGACACCTCCAACGATTGAAAAAGATGTATTTTCGCAAACTCCTGTTTCCGGATGTACCCTGTATGTTCCTTCTGATGCTGTAGATACTTATAAACAAGCAAATGGTTGGAAAGATTTCTCAAAGGTATTACAGACCGCGTTCGATTTTTACTCCTACAACAAAGGCCATATCCTTTATTTCAATCTCACATCAAGCACAGACTTGACTTGTGAGGTAACTTATAAAGAATATAATCTTGCCAATTATTACGAGGGAGAAGTCAATATACCTTCCTCTGTATCTTTTGACGGAAAGGAATACCGTGTTACAGGAATTGGGAATCAGACCTTCTATAGATGTAGCGCACTTACGTCAATCAGCATTCCCGATGGCGTGACAAGTATTGGAGACCACGCTTTTTATGATTGTTCTGCTCTCACAGCAATAACCATTCCTGACAATGTTACAACAATAGGGAGGTTTTGTTTCAGTGGCTGTAGCGGCTTAAAGTCAATAATCATCCCCAACAGCGTCATCAGAATTGGAGGAAGAACTTTCGAAAAATGTGGCGAACTGAAAGAAATCACATGCCTTAATCCTACTCCTCCGACTCTTGATAAATCCGTGTTTGAAGGTGTTTCTACCTCCACCTGCGTGCTGAAAGTGCCGGAAGGTTCTGTTGACGCTTATAAAGCGGCAGACCAATGGAAAGAGTTCATGAACATTGAAGGCGTGAAAATATCTGCCATCGACGCCGCAACAACAGATGCTGACAGCGACATCAACGCCCCGGCATACAACATGCAAGGCGTGAAGGTGAACAGCAACTACAAAGGTATCGTGATAAGAAACGGCAAGAAGTTCCTGAAGAGATAAAGAGACAAACGGATGCACAAAAAAGCAAATGAGGGCATGTCAAAATAATACTGGCATATCCTCATTTGCTTTTTTTGTTCTATGATTTCCTGAAATTCGTCTGATTTTCAATAAAAAAAGCCTGTTATTTTCAATTTAGAAGATAAAATCACAGGCTAAAGAACATCTAAATATGTTTTCTTGTGGATATTAAAAAATAAATGCTTACCTTTGCACTCGTAATTAAAAAAAGGATGATTGAACCCAAATAACAGCTATATGAAAAAGACACTATTAACAATTGCGCTCTGCGCACTCAGCACATTCGCTTTTGCACAAGAGGCTGACCGCTATGTCGGCGACCAGCACGTGAAATTCCAGACAGCATGCCATCCGGAGGATGTGAAAGGCTACGACACAAAGACGCTTCGCGAGCGTTTCGTCATGGAGAAAGTCATGGCAGCCGACTCAATCCTTCTGACTTACAGCCACTACGACCGCTTCATCTTCGGCGGTGCAATGCCTGTAACAAAGGATTTGAAATTAGAGAACTTCTGGGAGCTCGGTCTTGATGTTGACACGAACATCAAAGAAAAATACTTCCTCTACAACCGCGAGATAGGTATTGTGAACTGCGGTCTCGGCGACGGCGTTGTCATCGTTGACGGCAAGGAGTATGCTCTTTCTCCAAAAGAGGCTCTTTATGTAGGTCGCGGACACATGCAGGACAAGAAGGGCAACTGGATTGACAGCAACAAGGAAGTGCTCTTCCGCTCAAAAGACCCAAAGAACCCTGCTAAGTTCTATCTCAATTCAGCTACTGCCCACCAGCACTACAAGACCCAATGGGTGACTCTCGACGGTCGCAAAGGCTCACTGAAGGCTGCCGTTTGGGGACCTGTAGGCACTGTTGAGGAGGCAAACAGCCGCACGGTCTATAAGCTTATCGTTACCGATGTGCTCGAGGAAGGTCCATGCCAGCTGCAGCTTGGTCTGACACAGCTCAACCCTGGCGCAGTATGGAACACCATGCCGCCTCACACTCACGGTCGCCGCATAGAGGCTTACTACTATTTCAACCTTCCTGACGGACAGACTATCGACCACGTAATGGGTCAGCCACAGGAGAGCCGCAATGTGTGGCTCCACAACGAGCAGGCAATAATGTCACCAGAATGGTCTATGCACGCGGCTGCCGGCACTTACTTCTACACCTTCATCTGGGGTATGGCTGGCGAAAACCTCTTCTATAACGACAAGGACAACATACCTGTTATCGACATCAGATAACCTATTGCGTTATAAGGTTAAACCTCATAACCTTGAACCTCATGGCCTTAAACCTCAATTTATGAGAAAAATTCTATATCTACTATTACTCTGCTTTGCCCTTCCTATTGGAGCGGCAGAGCAGTTTGCGTTTTTCACCGGCGGCGATGTACGCATGACCGAGTGGAAAGGGGAAATAAAGTGTGACGAGAACGACTGGAAAGGAGTGCGCATCGCCATCGACAACCTGAAGGAAGACCTCAGGAAGGTGACAGGTCGCTGCGACTACCCAATAACCATCGGCACGCTCGGACACAGCAAGCTCATAAATGGCAAAGAACTTAAAAACGCGCTGAAAGGCAAATGGGAGAAGTTCATAATCAACATAGGTGAGGACGGAATAGTAATTGCGGGTAGCGACAAGCGCGGCACCATCTACGGCATCTACGAACTGTCACGCCAGATAGGTGTGTCGCCCTGGTATTGGATGGCAGATGCTCCTGTAGCAAAGCATAGCACCATCTATCTGAAACGCGGCCAATATACCGACGGCGAGCCAAAGGTAAAGTATCGCGGAATATTCATCAACGACGAGTGGCCATCGTTCGGCAGCTGGTGCAATAACAACTTCGGCGGAGTAAACTCTAAGGCTTACTCTAAAATCTTCGAACTACTGCTCCGTCTCAAAGCCAACTATTTCTGGCCCGCAATGTGGGCAACAGCATTCAACGAGGACGACCCTCTCAGCCCGAAGGTGGCTGACGAGATGGGAATAGTGATGGGAACATCGCACCATGAGCCTATGATGCGCGCCCACAAGGAATATACCTCGCGCCGCGAAGAGGTGGGACCGTGGGACTATTCTGTGAATGCTGACCGTCTGGACAAGTTCTTCCGCGAAGGCATAGAGCGCAACAAGAACTATGACAACATCGTAACCATCGGTATGCGTGGCGACGGCGATGTGGCTATGGGCAAGGGCGATGACACCGACAACATGAAGACGCTGTCGAAGGTTATAGAAAGTCAGCGCCGCATCCTTTCTGATGTATGCAAGCGACCAGCGAAGGACATCCCACAACTATGGGCAATCTTCACAGAGGTGCAACGCTATTACGACGCAGGTTTCACGGTGCCCGACGATGTAACGCTCCTGCTGTGCGACAACAACTGGGGTTATATACGCCGCGTGGGACGTGACTTTGAGCGCAAGCGCAAGGGCGGACTTGGACTCTACTACCACATCGACATGAATGGCGGACCATGGAACGACCGCTGGGTGAACACCACTACCATCCCTAAACTGCGCGAACAGCTCGGACTTGCCTATCACACAGGGCTTGACCGCATCTGGATTATCAACGTGGGCGACCTTAAACCAAAGGAAGTGCCTATCGACTTCATTATGAAGTACGCATGGAATCCTGATGCCGTACAGCCCGGTGACGAGAAGGCTTATCTCGAAGGATTTGCCGAAAGCATCTTCGGAAAGGACAACGCTGTGGAGATAGCCGACATCATAGCCAAATACAGCAAATACAACCTATGGCGCAAGCCTGAAGTGCAGTATCCCGGCATATTCAATATGGAGGAGATGATGCGCACCAATAACCTCTGGCAGTCGCTCGTACTGCGCTGCGAGACGCTGAAGGACAAGATTGCTCCCGAAGCACAGGACGCATTCTATCAGCTCGTCTATTATCCAGCCGTGGCAAGTGCTGGCGTGGCAATGATATACAATGCAGCCACAATGGGCGACTCGCTCCTCATAAATCAGCTTATGGAGAAAGACCGACTACTGACCGACCACTACAACAATACGCTCGCCGGAGGAAAGTGGCGCGGCATGATGTCGGACAACCACATAGGCTACACACAATGGTCAATACCTGAGAGTAACCGCAACCCTCTCACTCTCGGCTTCAAGGTAAACCACAGTCTCTTGGGAAAGGCTGACTCCAAGCAATACAGCATCCCCGCATATAAATACACACGCAATATCCCTGCGAAAAACAACGCGTGGATACTTCTTCCTGACCTCGGAAGAGGCGATGGATGTATGGGAGCGAAGACGGTAGATTTCCTTCAGTCGGACGGAAACGCCACACTCGAATATGAGGTGGACATGCAATCGAAGCAGATAGCCATCGGCATTCTCCCAACGCAGGATGTCAATCCGGCACGCGGCCTGCGTATCGGAGTGCAGATTGACGACCAGCCAATGCAAATCATCGACGCACGCCAAGGACTGCATGACGAGTTTGGCGAATACACAAAAAAGAACCTTGCCATTTCCAAGGTTCTCAAGCCGCTGCCGCCGCGCAACCATCTTGCACTCAGTGGCTTTGTAAATGGTCGCCAGTTGCCTCGTCGCGATGAGGTGTTTGACAATATACGCTGGCTCGACACATCGTTTGATGTAGCTCCCGGCAAGCACACTCTCAAGATTATCATGATAGACCCGGAGATTGTGCTTGAGAAGATTGTAGTCAATCCCGACAACGAGAACTACAGCTACTTCGGGGATTAACAAAGAAAGTTTCACGCCAGCGGAACTAAATGGCGCATTTGAATTATGTTTGAGTTTTTAGATTCGATTAACAACTACTTGTGGACATGGGTAGTAATACCTATGCTTATAGGTTGTGCCCTATGGTTTACTGTGCGCTTAGGCGGTTTGCAGTTTAGATACATGCCACTGATGATAAAGCAGTTGCTTGAATCCAACAACTCCGCAGACAAGAACGATGGCGAAAAGCATATCAGTTCCTTCCATGCTTTCGTCATCTCGCTGTCAAGTCGCATCGGTACTGGCAATCTTGCCGGCGTTGCCTCTGCAATATTTGTTGGCGGACCAGGAGCAATATTTTGGATGTGGGTGATGGCTCTACTGGGCTCTGCCACAGCCTTCGTGGAAGCCACACTTGCCCAGTTATACAAACGTAAAGGTAAAGAGTCCTTTTACGGTGGCCCCGCCTACTACATGCTCTACGGAATTCATTCGCGATGGTTGGGCCTTATATTCTCTATATGCCTTGCCATCACTTTCGGCATAGCCAACCAGATATTGCAGAGCAATCAGATAAGCATGTCAGTTGCAGACACTACTGGCATATCACCTTTACTATTTGCTACAATCCTCTCCGCTCTGACAGGCATAATCATCGCTGGCGGCATTCACAGAATCGCTAACTTCGCTGCCATTGTAGTGCCTTTCATGGCTATCGCCTATCTGTTTTTAGCAGTCTATGTAATGGCGGTTAATATCACGGAGATTCCTAATGTTTTAGTACTTATTGTCAGTGACGCATTTGGCTTTGAGCAGGCGGCAGGCGGAGCTATCGGCATAACCATTACGCAAGGTGTCAAACGTGGACTGTTCTCTAACGAAGCAGGTGAAGGTAGTGCACCAAACGCCGCCGCAACAGCAGAGACCTCTCACCCTGTAAGACAGGGATTGGTACAAGCGCTCGGCGTGTTCACTGACACTATCGTTGTCTGCACCTGCACAGCGATGATTATCCTTACAACGGGTGTCTATGAGAAGGGCGACGCAGACGGCATAATACTCACAGCACGCTCATTGGAAACGGTAATAGGACCTCTCGCAAGACACTTCATCTCAATAGCCATTTTCTTCTTCGCATACAGTTCCATTATAGGCAACTACTACTATGCCGAGACTTCTATGCGCTTTGTATTCAAGAAGGGACGTGCCATATCAACATTCCGTGCGATAACTGTTGGAACGGTCATTCTTGGCGGCATCTTTTCCCTTGAAGAGATATGGGCGCTTATTGACCTATGCATGTGCTCAGTAGTTATTATCAATGTCTATTCCATCGTTCGGCTCTCACCGAAAGTAGTGTTCCTCTGGAACAATTTCAAAGAGCAGATGAAGGAAGGCAAAGAGCCTGTCTTCAAGAAGGAAATGATGAAGGAAGGACAAGAAGATATTGAGGGATGGTAACGAGGCCTCTATTGTTTATTGATTAATTATTAATGATTAATTCGGGACAAACGAAACACCGCATTAATAAATAATCAATGATAATTAATAAATCATATATGCGTGATACCTACAAGACTATAGCCGCACCTGCAGAAGGCTACTATACACAATTAAAGAGCAAGTTCTACAGCTTCGCCATTCCAGTTGACACCGTGGAACAGGTTAAGGAGGAGGTGGCGAAATACAAAAAGAAGTATTTTGACGCGCGACATGTTTGTTACGCCTATGTGATAGGTGCTGACAAAGCCGAGTTCCGCGCCAACGATGACGGTGAGCCTTCAAGCACGGCAGGCAAACCTATCCACGGACAAATAGTGTCACGCGACCTCACAAATGTTCTTGTTATTGTAGTTCGTTATTACGGCGGCGTGAACCTTGGCACTGGCGGACTTATTGTCGCCTACCGCACGGCGGCACAAGAGGCTCTTGACGCTGCGGAGATAGTGGAAAAACAGGTGGAGGAAACCATCGTCCACCATTTCCAATATACAGAGATGAATGCCGTAATGAAGATTGTAAAAGACTCTAAATGCACGGTCGTTTCCCAAGATTTCAACAACGACTGCATCATAACATTAAGAATAAGGCTGTCTGAGGCAGAGAAGCTTAAGGAAAAACTGAAAAGTAGTAAGTACTAAGTAGTAAGCACTTAGCATTTAGCCATATATTTATCGTACATACGCTTACATAAGGCTTCGTGTTTATTGCGCATATATGAGCGAACGACATTAAACAGCGTGAACTCAATAAGTGGATAAAGCCACGCTATGTTGGCGAGACAAGCGACAAAAAGGGTTATCGCACGCCAATTGTATGTCAGGAAGTTGGTCCATTTTATCAACGGACGACTGCCAGCCAAGAACTCCTCACGCAATGCTTCTGGCTTAATTTCCATTGCGAGATATGCCTTATAGAACTTCTGGAACTCTGGTGTAACCTTTTCTTGAGAGCGACAGTAGTTGCGATAATTGAAGAAGAACGCCAATTCCACCCAGCGTTTATTCTTTATAGCCTCATCAACGATTGGAGTCTGTGCCTCGCTCGTATCAAGTTCTGAACCTTCCTTACCCTTCAAAAAGAACAGATGAATCTGGCGGTAATAGTCTGCCACCGCACACTGGCGAGAATGTCCAAAGACTCCTGCTAACAGACAGAGAAGAAATCCCCACATCTGCCATGTGCATGACAGGAATGGTATATTTTCGTTGTATATGCGAAACACTATAGCGATATATATACAAGTGAAGATGGCATTGGAAGAAAAGCCGTCGAGCATACGACCTATAAGCGTCTTCTTACCTGTCAGTCGCGCAAGCTGTCCATCGGCAGAGTCATGAAGATTTGCCAAGGTGAGCAGAAGGACGCCAAGGATATTGTGGTACAGGTCAGCAAAATAGAACATGTATGCCGACAATATACCAATCGCTATACCTATGACCGTAACCACGTTAGGATGAATATTCAGAGCCTTGTAGAAGAGAGTGAGCAACAGTCCAAGAGGACGGGTGAAATAGATGTCGATATTCTCTTCCGTCTCGCTTGACTTGACGGATTGCTTCAAGAGTTCTTTCATTTTTAGTAAGTGGTCAATATTATTTTTATTGCTTCGGCAACTTCATCCCTGCACACAGAAAAACTCGGAAAGTCATTGAAGTCAATGATTGTAAGCTTATTATCATGCGTGAGGATGGCATCGCCGCCATATATCGAAATACCCAACGATTGGGCAAGAACAGTAGCATTGTTATGCAGAGAGGCATGAACTTCCTTTGAGACATCTTCTTTCACATAGAAAAAGTCCGTACCAAGCACACCATAGAACTTAATGTTTATGCCTTCAATGTGAGGCTGTATCAAGAACTCGTCTTCTGCGCGATCTCCTGTGTATTGGGAGACTTGCTCTGAATGTTGGCAGAAACGGATATGATTTTCAGAAGAATCTGTTGTGTCAGCCGATTTTATCCACCAACCTTTGTCCTGCAGTTCAGGATTTTGTTCCACAAGTTTAGCAGGCGTAAGCAAACCGCAGGAAATCATCGCTGCCTCTATCCTCCTACGGTTACAGCCGAGAACAGAAGCAGGATTATTTATCACCGTTGCACCGGCACGCTCCATTTCCAACAATTTCTCCAAAGCCTCTTTGGAACGCGTCATATGTATTATGGTGTAGTCGGCATATTGCTTGGCATCAAAACGACGGACATCACATTCGTGCGCATACTCAACGCATGCACAATCATCAGTCTTCACGTTAGCAGCTATAGCGTCGAGCACAGCCTTGTCGCGCTCCACAGCATTTGGCGAGTAACACTCGTTCCTATATATGAAAAGGAATTTAGACATTTTAACTGAATAAATGACACCCGCCTAAAGTGTGAACTTATCGTCCTTTACGTCAACGAGCTGCATATCCTTATCGTAGAACTCATACTGCAAGAAGCCTAATTTCTGGGAAGGAACGACCTTTGTTCCCAATCCATAGCGCAACTTCCACTTCCATTTCAGGTTCATAAAAGGCCATCCCTTGGTTATGTAGGCATATACATACGGATGAACATGCAGCGAAATCTTTTTCAGACCAGCCTGATTGACAAGTTTGTCAAGCAGACGCTCCAACTGCTCTACAAAGAGAACACTGGAGCGGACAGTGCCTTTACCCATGCAGGTGGGGCAAGTCTCGTTCACATTGACATCCATGGCGGGGCGCACTCGCTGGCGTGTTATCTGCATCAGTCCAAACTTGCTCAACGGTAACACATTGTGACGCGCACGGTCTTGCTGCATATTCTTGCACATACGCTCATAAAGTGTCTGGCGATCTTCCGCAAGTTTCATATCAATGAAGTCAATGATGATGATACCGCCCATATCACGCAGACGGAACTGACGCGCCAATTCATCGGCTGCGCCAAGGTTCACCTCAAGGGCATTAGCCTCCTGGCCATTCTCCGAGCGGGTACGGTTTCCTGAGTTCACATCAACAACATGCATCGCCTCAGTATGTTCGATAATAAGATAAGCACCGTGCTTGTAGTTGACAATCTTTCCGAAACTTGACTTTATCTGTTTTGTAATGTCAAAAGCATCGTATATCGGCAGGTTGCCCGTATATCGCTTAATGATTGACTCCTTCTCTGGTGCTATCAGACGAACATAATTCTTCACTTCCTCAAGCACCTTGTCATCATTAATATATATATTCTCGTAAGACGGATTGAACAGGTCGCGCAACATTCCCACTACCCTACTCTGCTCCTCCATAATCAGTTCTGGACGGCTGGTCGTCGTACGGACATTGTTAAGAGCGTCCTCCCAGCGCTTCAACAGCATCTTCAACTCGTTCTCAAGTTCCTCAGCATCTTTGCCTTCCGCCACAGTACGCACGATAACACCGTAATTCTTCGGCTTTACCCTGCTGACTATTTGCTTTAATCTCGCTTTCTCTTCACCCTTTCTAATCTTTGCGGAAATGGAGACTTTATCGCCGAAAGGCACAAGCACCATATATCTGCCGGCAAACGAGAGTTCGCCGGTAAGTCGCGGTCCCTTTGTGGATATAGGCTCTTTTACTATCTGCACCAAGACCTCCTGCCCTACTTTCAGCACATTTTGTATGCTGCCATCCTTCGCAAGGTCAGGCAGACGGTGTGCCCTCTCAAAAGGATACAGCTTCTGTCGGTCGCTCTGCACCTGCTTAAGATATTTCTCAAAAGAGGAATACTGTGCGCCTAAGTCAAGATAATGCAAAAAGGCATCTCGCTCATAGCCGACATCCACGAAACACGCATTCAGTCCGGGCATTATCTTCTTGACTTTTGCCACATAAACATTACCCACAGAAAAGTTCTGCTCGCGGGATTCTGTCTGGTATTCCACTAACTTCTTGTCCTCAAGCAGCGCTATGGATATGTTCTTCGGCTGAGCGTCAATTATTATTTCACTTGTCATAAGACTTTCTATTCAATATATCATTATACGGTGGATTATACCTAATGTAACCCACCGAAACATAAAAAAAGGAGCAAAGAGAATGCATTATATACAAAACCTCCTTACTCCTTTTTATTTGTTTAACGCGCGAGACTTACTTTCTGCTCTTATGGCGATTCTTGCGAAGTCTCTTCTTACGCTTGTGTGTAGCCATCTTGTGGCCCTTCTTTTTCTTACCGTTTGGCATAGTTGTATTTGTTTTTGGTTAATATACTTATTTGTTCATTTCAGCCACAAAAGACTTTGCTGGCTTGAAAGCAGGGAAATCGTGCGCAGGGATTATCACACTTGTGTTCTTAGAGATGTTGCGTGCCAATTTCTCTGCACGACGCTTTACGAGGAACGTACCGAAACCACGCAGGAAAACATCCTCTTTATCAACTGCCATTGACTTCTTTACAATAGCCATGAAAGCTTCAACTGCGGCTGTTGCATCATTCTTTGATACGCCTGTCCTTACAACGATTTCGTTTATGATATCTGCTTTTGTCATATTTGTAGATTGTTTGTTATGTTATTTGAAAGGTTTAATTTTAACGAATTCGGCTGCAAAGTTATTATTTTTTAATTAGTTGAGAAAATTTTTTTTACATTTTTTATTCATTTCTTCAAAAAAATCAATTTCTTTATTTCCAAGCACATCCCTACCCAACCACCATTTCATAGTCAAAATGTCCAATTTATTGCACTCAAAAAAGAGATGATAAACGGACACTACCAGGCCTAAAACACCTAAAATAGTTTTCTTATATCATAAACGAAACACTTTTTAACACATATATTTATATAATTTAATAAAAATGTGTAATTTTGCCGCAGTTATGATTTCATTTATTCTATGTTTATTCGCTCTTATTATTGGAGCAATCTTTTACAGTCGTTTTCTTGAAAAGGCTATTCATGCTAACGAGCATCGCACAATGCCTTGCGACACAAAACGTGACGGCATTGACTTTGTTCCGATGTCTACGTGGAAGGCTTACCTTATCCAGTTTCTCAACATCGCAGGAACGGGCCCCATCTTCGGAGCAATAATGGGTATCCTTTTTGGTCCTGCCGCTTACCTTTGGATTGTCTTCGGATGCATCTTCGGAGGAGCAATGCACGACTACATGAGCGGCATGATTTCATTAAGATACGGAGGAGAGTCTCTCCCTGAGCAGATTTCCAAGACTCTTGGAGCAAAGATGGGTATGTCCATGCGTATCTTAACATTGGTGCTACTTTTCATGGTTGTTGCCGTTTTCGTAAGCACTCCGGCATCACTGCTCAGCAACTTGACCAGCAGTTGGGGAATATGGGACACATTTAGCGACACGTTCGGAGAGGGTGCCAACGCATTGATGTTCTGGACGGTAATCATCTTCGCATATTACCTGCTTGCCACACTGCTACCTATCAGCGCACTCATCGGCAAGATATACCCTGTTTTCGGTGCTGCCCTGCTCATTATGGCTGTAGGTGTAGGCTATGGCATCTTCTTCAAGGAGGGAGTAAACGGCACCACATGGATGCCCGAAATCACAGAAGCCTTCACCGGCCATCACCCTAAGGGGATAGACATCTTCCCAATGATGTTCATCACAATAGCGTGCGGAGCAATAAGCGGTTTCCATGCCACCCAAAGTCCGTTGATGGTAAGATGTGTCAAAAAAGAGAAGTCTTTCCGCTATGTCTTTTACGGTGCAATGATAACTGAGGGCATTGTTGCACTAATCTGGGCGGCAGCAGCCATAAAATACACAGGCAGCTATCAGGGTCTTTGGGACCAGATGCAGAACAACCCGGCAATCATCGTGAACGCCATTTGCCAAGATTGGATGGGTCCTGTAGGAGCAGTCCTTGCTATCCTTGGAGTCATTGCGGCACCTGTAACCAGCGGCGATACCGCTCTTCGCAGTGCGCGACTTATCACAGCCGACTTCCTTAATTACAGACAAGACAAGATGCTCAACCGCCTTGCCATAGCCATACCGTTCTCACTTATCGTCATAATAATAATGAATATAGATTTCAGCATATTATGGCGCTATTTCGGATGGCTGAACCAGTCGCTCAGTGTCTTCACGCTGTGGGCTGTAACGGTATGGATGTCTAAGCACGGGCGCAATATATACATCTCGCTCATCCCTGCATTGTTCATGACAATGACATGCACAAGTTTCATTCTTGTCTGCCCGGTAGAACAAGGAGGTTTTGGATTGCCACAATGGATTGGAATAACCGCTGGCAACATTGTATGCCTCTGCTTCCTTTCCCTGCTCTTCAAACCTTACACTAAGAAAAAGTCAAGAGTGGGAAAAGAAATACGAGACAGACACAAGAGAATTAAATAAGAAACCAATAAACTCTAAACAAACAGCTATGATTCCTTCATCAGAACTCATCATCAATGCCGACGGTAGCGCGTTCCATCTTCACGTGAAGCCCGAGCAACTGGCAGACAAAGTGATACTTGTAGGCGACCCAGGTCGTGTGAGCACAGTTGCGAAGTTCTTCGACAACATCGAAAGCGAAGTGGAAAGCCGTGAGTTCCGTAACATTACAGGAACATACAAGGGCAAGCGCATCTCTGTGCAGTCAACAGGCATCGGCTGCGACAATATCGACATTGTCATAAATGAGCTCGACGCCCTTAAAAACATTGATTTCAACACACGCGAAATAAAGGAGCAGAAGACACAGCTCACCCTTGTGCGCATAGGCACCTGCGGAGGATTGCAGTCTTTCACGCCTACTGGCACGTATGTCGCTTCGCAAAAAAGTATCGGATTTGACGGACTTCTAAACTTCTACGATGGTCGTAACGATGTCTGCGACCTTGACTGCGAGAAGAAATTCATGGAACACATGGACTGGTCGCCATTGAAAGGGCATCCATACGTCATAGACAACAACGAGCAACTTTTAGAACAGATTGCTCAAGACGACATGGTACGCGGCATAACAATAGCGTGCGGAGGATTCTACGGTCCACAAGGCAGACAACTGCGTCTGAAGATACAAGACCCACAGCAGAACGAGAAAGTGGAGTCATTCGAGTACAACGGTCTGAGGATATGCAATTTTGAGATGGAGAGTTCTGCCCTTGCCGGCCTTGCAGCCTTGCTCGGACACAAAGCAATGACCTGTTGCATGGTTATTGCCAACAGATGGGCAAAAGAGATGAACACTGAATACAAGAGTTCCATCGAAGACCTTATACAGAAGGTATTAGACAGAATTTAGCAGCAGGACACAAGCTACATACTATAAACAGAATATCATAAACAGACAGTAACAATACATTAATAATTATGAAGAAAGTTCTTTTATTATTGACACTTACAGCACTGCTTGGGGCGTGCAAAGTGCCAGAAATCAAACCGACAAAAGTAGAGTACAAAACTCTCAAGTTAGAAAAGCAGGACATTACCCTGCACAGTAGTTTCAGTGCAAGCCTTACCGGCCAGCAGGATGTTGACATTATCCCACAGGCATCAGGCACACTTACAGAGATTAAGGTTAAGGCTGGTCAGATGGTGAGAAAAGGTCAACCAATGTTCATCATTGACCAAGTTACCTCAGAGGCTGAACTGAGAATGGCTCTTGCAGATGTTAAAGTTGCGGAGGCACAGGCTGCAACAGCAAAGATTGAAGTTGAGAGCAAGCAAGACTTGAAGAACAAGAAAATCATTGCTGATGTTATTGTAAAAAAGGCTGAGAATGAGTATGCTACAGCACTCGCTGCAATAGAGCAGGCAAAGGCTCGTGTCACAAATGCCAAGCAGACGTTGTCTTACACTGTAGTTAAGGCACCATGCGACGGTATTGTCGGCGACATAGCTTTCCGCGTTGGTGCGCTCGTTGGTCCAAGCATTTCCACGCCTCTCACAACAGTAAGTAACAATGCTAAGATTTACGCCTATGCATCAGTTACCGAAGCTGATATGCTCAGTGTTTTAGAGGGCAGAAAAGGCGAAACAGTGAACGAACTGATTAAGCTGTTCCCGAAAGTGAAACTTAGAACATCTATCGGCACAATGTACCCATGGGCAGGCGAGATAGAGAGCGTCTCAGGTGTCATCAACCGCAGCACAGGTACAATGACCGTCCGCGCCATCTTCCCTAACCCACAAGGTATTCTGCGAAGCGGAGGTGCTGGAGAAGTTGTTGTCCCAACAGATTTCAAGGACGCCATCGTCATCCCACAGTCTGCTACAGTTACTATGCAGGACAGAATCGTTGTTTATAAGGTTGTAAACAACAAGGCTAAGTCTGTTGCTGTGAAGGTAATACCTACAGACGACAACCTGAACTACATCGTAACTGCAGGACTTAACGCTGGCGACGTCATCGTTGCTGACGGTGCAGGCAATGTTAAAGAAGGCGAAGAGATATCTTTCCAGCTGACAATGTAAAGGTGGGTTCTATAAATTAGCTTGAGACATTTTTGAGAGTTTTTATTGTGTAGATT
>JABUUE010000109.1 GCA_021443335.1 Bacteroidaceae bacterium | reverse complement strand
TATCGTATGGCAGTGAAGCCAACATATCTGCAACCTTATTGATGCCATCCTGTAAAGGCTTTGCAACCATTCCCTTCATAAAGAAAGGAATGTCAGCCTTGATGATGAGTTCCATATTTGAGGTAGTTTCTGTTGCAGGCAATATATTTATCCATAGATTGCCTGTTACCATTACTATGGTAGCTTCAAACTTAATAGTCTTGGGCTTTTCGCGCTCTGTGATATTGAGTGTTATCTCACCTGCACTGGGGACATCCATCGTAATGCTGTCGTCGCCGAACTGAACATTGCCTTTAAGATTCTTTTTTTCTTCTGGCAGTTTTGCCAGCATTTCTTCCAGTTTCCTTGGGTTGGAAAGGACATTATACACCATCTCTTGTGGGTATGTCAACTGCTTGGTATTGCTTGTTACTTCCATTATTGCATCCAGGTTGAAGGGCTCTTGCGCCACTCATTAAGAAGGGTTATGTCGTCGTTAGAAATATAGCCTATTTCGGCTGCCACCTTCACTACTTTTTCGTAGTTAGTAAGTGTGATGAGTTTAACATTAGCGTTATTGAAGGCTTCTTCGGCAACAGGGAAACCGTAGGTGTAGCTTGCCACCATGCCGAGCACTTCAAAGCCTGCCGCGCGGAGAGCTTCAACAGCTTTCAGCGAACTGCCGCCAGTGGAGATAAGGTCTTCGATGACCACTACCTTTGCGTTCTCTGGGAGTTCTCCTTCGATAAGGTTCTGCATGCCGTGGTCTTTAGCCTTTGAGCGTACATAGCAGAATGGCAGCTGCATAACATCAGCCACAAGCGCACCCTGTGCGATGGCACCGGTAGCCACGCCTGCTATACCCTGTGCCTCAGGGAAATTCTCTTTGACAGCCTCTACGAGCGCATCCTTAACAAATGTGCGCAATGAAGGGAAAGAAAGGGTTTTGCGATTGTCGCAATAGAAAGGTGACTTCCATCCGCTCGCCCATGTGAAGGGATTGTTAGGCTGCAGTTTTATTGCTTTTACTTCAAGTAGTTGTTCTGCAAGACTTTTCATAGAAAAATATATATTTTAAAGTTATTATTTTAGGTGGGTTCTATTCCGAATAAAGTGTCTGTACCAATGTCTGTCCTACTGCTTTCAAGGTCTCTTTTGAGATGTTCTGCATATTGTCATTCACGGTATGCCATGTTGTTCCGAACGACGACTGCTCGCAGTTAGGGAAATATGGTATGATATCTACGCAAGGGATATGTGCGTTTTCTATCACTGGCAGATGGTCGTCGGTAACTGCTCCGCCGTCTTCCTGTGGGAAGAACGAGCTGCCATAACCTGCATCGATAGCGGCTTTCCATATCTTTTGCTGAATGGCAGGGGCATGGAGCTTAGAAAAGTATTCGTAATAGAACTTTGAACCACTGCCGCCAACCATATCAAGGAGTATTCCGAAGTTGGCGCTATAGCCTTCTTTGTGGGGGTTCTTCGACCAATATTGCGCTCCGAGAGCCCAGGTGTCTGAATCGTTTTCATTGCTCTCCGCCCATTTTGGTGTGCCCCAATCCTCTGCATCGAAGCAAACGAAATCTACTCCGTATCCGAGGCTGTCCTTTTGCAGCAGTCGCGCTAATTCCAACATAACGCCTATGCCTGAAGCGCCGTCATTGGCTCCGTCGATGGCAGTGTGGTGATTGTCTTCTAAAGGGTCATTGTCTGCCCAGGGTCGAGTGTCCCAATGGGCGCACAGCAACACGCGGTTTTCAAGTTCCGGCTTATACTGGGCTATAATGTTTGTTGAGTTTAGCGTAGTGCCGTCATAGCCTTTCAGTTGTGCGTTCTGCTCAATGACATCAAGGCCAAACGATTTAAATTTGCCTACAATCCATTCCTTGCAGTTGTCGTGAGCCTCGGAGTTCATGGTTCTCGGACCGAAGGCACACTGTGTGGCACAATAGGAATAAGCACTGTCTTCAACGAACACAGGACCGTTGAGGCTTACAGAGTCCGTCGCTCCCTGCTCTTGTGTGACAGATTGGTTGCCTTTGCAAGAGAAGGAAACCATCATAAATAAAGCTATTATATAAGGGTATAAACTTTTCATATCGGGGACAGTTTATGGCACAATACTGCGAAATATCCAAACGACAAGTTATTTGCTGAGATTTTCGGTGCAAATTTAATTAATATTATTCACAATTCTTTCAAAATAGCTTGATATTTATGCTATACATCTGTTTTTATGCTATTTTCACAGTTTTATTCACTTTATTCAAACCCTTATTGCTTATTCTCAACGGCAATTACCCTTACTATCTTCTCGCTTGCACTCCTTGACATCTTCGAGAAGCCCGACACAGCAAGGATAGTTAAATAAAATGCTCACGCTCGGCAATATGAAAGCTTGCTTTCATTCTTCGGCAAAGCCTCAGGCGCAGGCGGAGGTCCCTCGCTTACTCGCATTTGCTTATTTCCAACATCTTCATGATAGGACGGAGAGCCTTTCCTGCCAGTTTTGCTGGGATTTCGATGGTTGGCCACTCGTATTTCAGTGTGTTGTAGAGCTTGGGGAGCGTGTTGAGCTTCATGAATGCGCACTCGTTGCAGGAGCA
>JABUUE010000108.1 GCA_021443335.1 Bacteroidaceae bacterium | reverse complement strand
TCGGCATATCAAGCAAGCTTGATTGCTCTCGCTTATTCGCAGACTTGGTCATTTTGAGTCTTTTATCGGCATCTTATCTTTCATTTTATAACGAAAGATGCTATCTATCGTTACAAAATGGAACTTAATCTGCTCAATAACATTTCTCAAAAATGCCTCAAGCTAATTTATAGAATCCACCTATACAATAAGATTGTCAGAAAAGGTGATAATTACACTTGCGTAATTTTTATGCTGCAAAGATACAAATTATTTTCAAAATACAAGGAGTCCAGAATAAATAAAAACGAAGGAGTCCAGATTTGTCAATAATTCTGTTTCTGACGATGTCCAACGAAAAACAAATTTCCCCATAACGCAAAGTTACAGGGAAATATTGTGTAATTGTAAGAGTTTCGCCGATACCCATGTGCTGTGTCGCCGATACTCATGTGCTGTGTCGCCGATACTCGCGCACTGTGTCGCCGATCATACCTTAGAAGGCAAAACGGCATTATTTGACGAACTTGGCTGCAGACGCTCCGGCGATTTTTCCGAAGACCACAATGTCTGCCACGCCGTTGCCTCCCAAGCGGTTGCCGCCATGCACGCCGCCTGTCACTTCACCGGCAGCATACAAGCCTTTTATTGCGTTTCCTTCAGTGTCAAGGACATTGGCATCGGCATTGATATGAACGCCGCCCATAGTGTGATGTATGGCAGGCTTCACCTCTATGGCGTAGAACGGCGCTTTGCTCAGAGGCAGAGGCATGGGGGTTCGGGAGAAATCCTTGTCCTCTCCCTTCTTCTGGTATTCGTTGTAAGCCGATATCGTGTTGCTGAAGGCGTCGGCACTGATGCCCATCGTCGATGCCAATTCAGTCAGGGTGGCAGCCTCCGTGACAAGTCCTTGGTTGAAATATGTCTCAATGGATGCAAGCGATTTGCGCACGCCATCGTCAAAGACAAGGAAGGCTGACTCTCCGGTCTGCTTCAGAATAGCGGCAGAGACGGCATCGCGCATATCCATCTCGTTGACGAAACGCTTTCCGCTCCTGTTCACAAGGATAGCGCCATTGCCTCTCACGGCCTCCGTTATCATCACCGTCTTGTGAATCTCGACAGTAGGATGAGTCTGTATCTGGTCCATCTGATAAAGCTCAGCGCCGAACTTGCTCACCCAAGCGAAAGCGTCGCCCGTAGCGCCCGGATGATTAACGCTGGAGAACCCTTCCAAATCCTTCCTGTACTGTGCCACCATCTTCATGTTTGCGCCAAAACCGCCGGTGGCAAGAATTACTGCCTTTGAGCGTATGGAGTAAGATTTCCCGTTGGAACATTGTACATCCACGCCTGCCACAGAGCCGTCTGCCGCTCGCTTCACATCGGTGACAGTGTTTGATGTACGTATGTCAATAGCCATCTCCTTTGCCTTGTCGTACAACACTTTCATCAGGTGCGGACCAATGGCAAGACCGCCCTTAGGACGATGGGTGCGGGGGATGGAGCTGCCAGCCATGCTGCCGACATCCGTGAGGTCTGCTCCGAAACCGGCTATCCAGTGCAAGGTCTCTGCAGACTTGTCTGCGAGGGTGTGGGCAAGGACAACATCATTGAGCTGATGACCGCCCGTCATTATGTCGTTATAGAACGCTGTGCGCGAGTCTTTAATGCCCAAAGCTTCCTGAAAGCGTGTCTCAGCGGCGTTGATGCCGCCAGTAGAGCTGTTTGTATTGCCTCCGATAAAGCTGCGCTTCTCCAAGACTATGACACGAGCACCGGAAGCGGTAGCTTCAATGGCAGCCGCAAGACCGGCACCGCCAGCACCAACGACGACGACGTCACACTCCGTATCCTTGTAGTCGGGCAGCGTTGGCTGAACGCCCAAAGCAGCGTTTATAGCCATTGTCATTGCGGCAATGACGCCGTTTGAAGTCAGCGTAGCACCAGAGATGGCGTCTATGCCTTCCGTTGTCTGAGCCTGCATAATCTTCATTATCAGGTTCGAGATTGTCTCCTGGGCAAAGCTCGACTCCGACTGCTGCACTACCCTCACATCGGTGATGACATGGTCTTTCACCGTCACGGAGACCTTTATCATGCCGTTTCGTCCCTCGCCGATGCCTTCATAGACACCATCGTTCATCACTTTCGACTTGTCGTCGTTCGCAGAACTTGAAGAACAACTGTAAGCAACACCCAATGCTGCCATAAAAGATATGAGCAAGACAGGAATAATATTTCGGATATTCATTTTACTGAGAGAAATCATAACTGAAAGAACTTATCGTTTTAACTGAAAGAAATTATCGTAATTTATCGTAATTCTTTTCCATCTAGATTTTTATGGTAATTATGTTCATTTCTTTCTTTGATTACGCTGCAAAATTACGAAAAAAAATCTGAAATACGCAAGTTTTTACGCTATAAATATTACGTTAATTGCGGGAATTTCTTTCTTAACCTTGCTGGTAGTGGCGGAGCCAGAGCCAACTCCCCTTCAGGGGGTTAGGGGGCCGATAAAAAATCAATCAATTTAGGTGGGTTCTATAAATTAGCTTGAGGCATATTTGAGAGTTTTTATTGAGAAGATTAACTTTCATTTTGTAACGATAGATAGTATCTTTC
>JABUUE010000107.1 GCA_021443335.1 Bacteroidaceae bacterium | reverse complement strand
CCGATCATACCTGTATGGTCGGAATGCGAATGGGTGAAGAAGACAGCCTCGATGTCTCGCTTATTCTGAGCAAAAAGTGTTGCAACGAAGTCCTTCTTCTCATCGCTTGACAACACCATGCCTGAGCCTACAAGATTGTCACCCATATCTATGAAAATACGGTTAGTGGCGGTTGATATCTCCGTGATGCAACCGCCTATCTGGTCAATGCCTCTATGGATTGTAATGTTCATTTCTTCTATCTACTAAGTGATGGTGCTGTATAGAACACTTCTATCACATCGTTTTCCTCCTTATCAAAGA
This sequence comes from Bacteroidaceae bacterium, assembly GCA_021443335.1. GTDB lineage: Bacteria > Bacteroidota > Bacteroidia > Bacteroidales > Bacteroidaceae > Prevotella. The sequence continues at coordinate 2,369 of JABUUE010000107.1, read as the reverse complement.
AACTCTTATCAAGTTGCATTGCTTCAAGAACCTCATCATATGTTTTCTTCCATGTCTCTTTTGACATTTGATGCTTTTCGTCCCATGTTGGGTCATTTATAAAATTAACTAAAGAGGTCTTCGTGTGACCTTTAGGTCATATGAAGAACGAGTTGTACTAATCGACACTCTATCTATGGGGATTAACCCCGTTTTAGCGCACTTAATTGGTACAACTCGTTCGAATAACATTGCAAATGTACAACAAATAAACGAATTTGCAAAAACAAAAGGACATTTATTTGCTGTCATCCGAATGGCTTTGGCTTTTTCGCTGATAGCGGAAATTAGTACAACAAGCACAAGCTTTACTTTCTTATATACGGCCTTGCCAAAATCATTGATTTCGCACCGACAAGTCCCGAAAAGCATAACAATGCAACATAAACCGGAAATTGTAGGTGAGATTTGCATATAAATGGAATCGGCATGATAATAACAAGAGACATACTTGAGTTATAACCTAATTTATACATTGACGAGGTTGCTGGCTACGCCGAACATGCTCACGCTCGGCATACAAGCAAGTTTGTCTGTTCAACGCGGAGGTTTTTTCCCTTAGATTGCACAGCCGACACAGAACTTCATTGCACGCGGTGCCTATTTCAACTTAAAATTTGGTGGATTGACAAAAAAGAACTATCTTCGTGTGTTGAAATAGCAGAGATGAACCAGCTATTAGTGTGCGTCTTTGACTAATGCATAAAAAACCGTTCAGCGAGATTGACGATATGTCGCGCTGTTGGAGCGGGACGCTGGCTTGGCTGATGTATAGCTGCTTTGCACCTGGTAAGAAAGAAATGTAAGAAACAGGCATCCCCAAATAACAAGGTGTCAAAACACTTTTATAACAACTATGCTTGATTATCAAGAAATAATGCAAATGCCCGATAGGAGCGACAGATTACGTGCGCTTCTTGTCTGCGGCGATGAAGAGTTGCGGGCGGGACATGAATCTGAAGCGCTCCGTGCGTACAGAGAGGTGATGGTTCGTATATCATGGTGGAATAAGGAGACAATATGAGCAATAGAATTACAGAACTTTTTGGTATCCAATATCCTATCATTGCCGGTGGAATGGCTTGGTGCAGCGGTTGGCGATTAGCGGCTGCTGTGACTAATGCCGGGGGGCTGGGCTTGATAGGCGCAGGTTCCATGACGGCAGAGGTCCTGGAAGAGAATATCACGAAATGTAGGGATGCTGTCAACGGGAAACCCTACGGAGTGAACATACCTATAGTCAATCCGTTGGCTCCAAAGGTGATGGAGCTGGTGGAGAAATATAATGTGCCAGTGGTGTTCACTTCAGCCGGCAGTCCGAAGAAATGGACCTCATGGCTTCATGAGCGTGGCGTGAAGGTGGCGCATGTGGTGGCTTCATCCGTCTTTGCCAAGAAATGCGAGGATGCAGGTGTTGATGTCGTTGTGGCAGAAGGCTTTGAGGCTGGCGGCCACAACGGTCGTGAGGAGACAACAACAATGTGTCTTATTCCCGCCGTGCGTAAGGCTACAACACTCCCGCTTGTGGCTGCAGGAGGTATCGCTACCGGCGATGCAATGCTGGCTGCGGAGGCGTTAGGAGCTGAGGGAGTGCAGATAGGAACACGATTTGCAATCACGAGGGAGAGCTCTGCCCATGATGCTTTCAAACAGATGTGTTTGAATCTTAACGAAGGAGATACAAAACTGATACTGAAGAAACTATCGCCTACACGACTTGTCAACAACAAGTTCAGGGCTGTGCTTGAGGAGGCAGAAGCAAACAACGCTACAGCTGAACAACTGCTCGAAATAATCGGTGTGGGCAGAGCAAAGTTAGGTATGTTTGACGGCGACATTGACAATGGGGAACTCGAAATAGGACAGATAGCAGCGTTGTTCAAAGGACGTGAGATGCAGACTGTCGACGAAGCTATGGAAGAGATGCTTGCCGAATATGCTGCCGCACGCGAGAGGATTTGTCGATAAAAAAAGACGAACTGCTGCCTTCCAGCCAGTGACATCGTTGGCTATCTGATAGGGGAGGGGCTGCCGCACTTTCTGCGGCGATTCAAAAGGGTTCGTTTCAAGGGCGGTAATCAAACCATGAACATAGAGGTTACATATAGACGCACATCACGCTTGTCCTTGCGTATTGGGAAATATGGCGAGGTACGGGTGTCCGCACCATACGGCTATCCAAAGGAAGAAATCGAGAAGTTTGTCGAGGAGCATCGAGAGTGGATAGCCGAAGCTCAGCAACGGACAAGGGAACGGTTGGAGAAACGCGAAGAGTTCTTTGACCAGTTGCCATTGACCACCAGAGAGGAGTGTCAGGATGCCACCAATCG
>JABUUE010000106.1 GCA_021443335.1 Bacteroidaceae bacterium | reverse complement strand
CTCGGCTCGTCCAGCGCCGATATTCGATGCAAGACAAGAATTAGGATGTAGTAAACAAATCTCCAAGCCATTCTATAACGAATGATTTGACAGATGAGATAAATCTCTATGGAAAACGCCCCAAAAAATGCATTTTTTGGGGCGTTTTCCATAGGTATTCATGTCAAAAACCATAGGAATCCATATCAAAAACCATAGGAATCCATATCAAGAACCATAGGAAGGTGTATAAAGAATCGTAGGAAAGTATGTCGTGTCCATAGAATAGTTGTCCTATGCACAAGCCATACATTATTTGTCTATCTCTTGTGGGCAGGGTAGGAGAGGAGGAAACCGATGGAACTTGAGAGTTAGATATTGCTTACCAAACAAGAGCCGATGCTCCGAGGAGTGCGGCATTGCTGCTTTTCAATGATGAAACGAGGAGTTTCACTTTTCCTTGCCACAGGCTGAGGGTGTATTTGTCCATTGCCTTGCGGATAGGGTCGAGGAGGATATCGCCAGCCTGTGCGAGTCCGCCGAAGAGCACTATGGCTTCTGGTGCGGAGAAGGTGATGAAGTTGCTTATGGCTTTGCCGAGTATTTCGCCTGTGTATTCATATATATTGAGTGCGAGGCGGTCGCCCTGTATGGCAGCGTCATAGACATCTTTTGAGGTTATCTTTTCAACGTCGAGTTTGCGCAGAAGACTGTCGTCGCTGCGTTCGCTGAGGAACTGTCGCGCTGTTCGTGCCACTCCTGTTGCCGATGTGTAGGCTTCAAGACATCCTTTTCTGCCGCATCCGCATGGGCGCGCGTCGTCGGAGAAGTCTATGATGGAATGGCCGAGCTCGCCGGCAAAACCGTCATGTCCGTAAACAATTTCTCCGTTGATGACTATGCCGGAGCCGACGCCTGTGCCAAGGGTTATCATGATGAAATGCTTCATGCCTTTTGCCACGCCGTAAGCGTATTCGCCCATGGCAGCGGCGTTAGCGTCGTTGGTGACGGTAACGGGCAGTCCCGACACCTCTTGCAGCGTTTCTGCGAGTGGCAGTTTACCCTTCCATGGCAGGTTTGGTGCGAAATCAATGCGACCGGAATAGAAGTTTCCGTTTGGTGCTCCGACACCGATGCCCGCGATGTTGCTGATGCCGCATGTGTCAGAGGCTAATTGCTGGAGCTTGCTGTTGATGGCCACGATGTAGTCACGGAAGTCGTCGTGACCGGGGGTAGGCATGGAGCATTGTCCGAGGATTTCTCCGTCGCGGCTTACCACTGCCATAACGGTGTTTGTGCCTCCGATGTCAATGCCGAAGGCTGCATTTTTCTTGTTTTCCATTATAGTTTTATTAAGTCTCTTTTACTTTCTTATTTTATATCCCGCAAATCCGTACCACGCGATGAAAAGGAAGCACGGCAGGCATATCCAATAGCTCTGCTGGAACGAGCCAGTGAGGTCTTCGAGGAGTCCGCGCAATGGGGGAATGACAGCACCTCCGACGATGGCACCGGCAAGAAGTGCGCTGCCTTGCTTGGTGAAGTTGCCGAGATCGGCTATAGCCATAGGCCATAGGGCTGGCCACATCAGTGAGCAACCCAGTCCGAGAAGGAACAAACACCAGACGCTTATAGCTGGTGGCATGACGCAGACGAGGACTGAGCCAACGATGGCGGTAATGGCACAGAGGCGCATTGCGAGCACCTGAGAGAGAATCTTCGGGATGCAGGTGGCACCGATGATGTAACCGATGACCATACCGATAATCGGCACATAGCTGAGAGCTTCCACATTGTCCATACCGAGAGAGCGGGCATAGTCGCCCAGAGTGAGTATGGCTATGGTTTCTACTCCTACATAGAGGAAGAGGGTGATGGCTCCGTAGATGAGGTGAGGGAAGTCGGTGAGGCGCTTGCCCCCTGAAGCGGGAGTGGAGTTAGAGGTGTCTTCTTTTGGTGCTTCTTCCTCTCCTTCTGCCTTAACTTCTGGCAGTGGACTGAAATAAGCCGCTATGGCAAGCACAAGGAAGCAGGCTATGAGAATGATGAAAGGCGTGGTGAGGTCGGCGATGGTCAGTTCGCTTCCACTCTTGCCTACAACGACTGCCATAAACACGAAAGTGGTAGGTGTGGCGAGTTTGTTGCAGATGCCCATTATCGATATTCTTTGTGCCGCGCTTTCGAGCGGACCGAGGATTGTGATGTATGGATTTACTGCTGTCTGTAGGGTGGCGTTACCGCTGCCGCATACGAAGCTGGCAAGTAGGAAGATGAGAAAACTCTCGTACTTCACTGCTGGAATGAACAGCGCCATAGCGATGGCGAAAAGCACGAATGCCAGTACCATTGTCTTCTTATAGCCCACGCCGCGGATGCACAGTGAGGCAGGGTAGGAGAAGAGTACGAAAGGAAGGAAGGTTGCGGCAATGACGAGGTTCGACTCAAACGAACTTATCTGCAGCGACTCTTTAAGCACTGGGGTCAGTACGCCGTTGATGCCAAGGGAGAATCCGATGGCAAAGAAGAACATTCCGACAAATGCCAAGGGAATTGTTCTGTTTACAGTTTTGATGTTTTCCATTGTTGTTGGAGGTTATGAGGTTGGAGGTTAAAGGTTAAAGGTTGGAGGTTGGAGGTTGGAGGTTGGAGGTTATGAGGTTGGAGGTTAAAGGTTATGAGGTTGGAGGTTGGAGGTTGGAGGTT
>JABUUE010000105.1 GCA_021443335.1 Bacteroidaceae bacterium | reverse complement strand
GTCTCAGCATTATAAGTCTCCTTGCGGCCAGCCATATCCGAGGCTTTGAAGCACTCCACGAACTCGTCGAGGTGGTGGCGCCGCATAGGGTTGGTGGCAAGGGTGTGCTTTATGCCTGTGCGGTAGTCGAAGAACCATACCTTCTTTGTCGGTGTTCCATTGCTGAAGAACAGCACATTTGCCTTCACACCCTGCGCATAGAAGATGCCTGTGGGTAGTCGAAGGATTGTGTGGAGGTTGAAATTCTTTAGCAGTTCCTTGCGTATTGTCTCGCCTGCTCCTCCTTCAAAGAGCACGTTGTCGGGCAATACCACTGCTGCACGTCCGCCGCTCTTTAGCATCACCATCATGTGTTGCAGGAAGTTAAGCTGGTTGTTCTTCGTCTCCACATAGAAGTCTGGACGGTCGATATCCACCGACCCTGCCGGACGAGTACCGAAAGGAGGATTGGCAAGAATGACATCCATGAGCGTCTCTGGCTGTCGCTCGAGAGAGTCCTGGCAGATGATAGGGCTTCGGTCAGTGCCTATGCCGTGGAGGTAGAGGTTCATTGAAGCAAGGGTAACGACGAGGGCAGTGTTGTCAAAGCCGTGGAGAGCCTTGTCCTTTAGGAAAGTGCGCTTGGCTTTGTCCTGCGACTGCGTCTTCATATAGTCGTAGGCAGCGAGTAGGAAACCGCCAGTGCCACAGGCTGGGTCGCAAATGGTCTCGGTGATTTTGGGCTGTGTAACATCTACCATTGCCTGTATTAGCGAACGAGGAGTGAAGTACTGCCCTGCCCCACTCTTCTTGTCCTGTCCGTTCTTCTCGAGTATGCTCTCGTAGATAGCACCTTTCACATCGCCATCCATGACAAGCCAGTTCTCTTCGTTGATTAGCGTTATTACCTTTTTCAGATATACCGGCTTGTCGATTTTGTTCTGTGCCTTGGTGTAGATAGTGCCTATGAGGTTGTCTTGCTCGCTGAGCAGTTTTAGCGTCTCCTCGTATTGCCTCAGCAGGTCGAGACCGTCGAGGGCTGTAAGGTCCTCCCATCGGTAGCCTTCAGGGATTGCTGATTGCTCGTCGAACATCTCCACGTTCTCTGCATCCATCTTCAGGAAGAGCAGATAGGTGAGCTGCGTGATATAGTCGGTGAAGCCGATGCCCTGGCCAGAGAGTGTGGTGGCTAATGTCCACACCTTCTTGGTGAGGCTCGCCTCGTAGCTTATTGTTGTTTTTGCCATTTGGTTATGCTGTTTTTCTGTAAATGATGAAGTTTGCTAAAGAGAGCAGTGCGTCGTTTGCCGCATCCTTGCCACCAAACACCTTGATTAGTTGTGCCGCATAGGTCTTGTCGTCCTCTCGTATCTCCGTGATTGAGCAAGAGCCGTTGCTGGCTATGTACTGCACTATCTTGCGAATTATTGCCACTTGGCTGTCGGTCAACGCTCTCTGCATTTGTCCTACCCACAGATTGAAAAGACTGTTGGCTTGCGGGAAGATGCTTTCGAGCTTGCTGATGTGGTGGTAAGCGAAACGCACCAACTGGATAATGTTGGACAGTGCCTCTTTCTCCTCTTTGGTAGAGTGATTACGCACATCGTTGGGCGACACAAGGGAATAAGTGTTCCACAGCAGAGACGGTGAGAACTTGTTGTTTTCCATCTTCATGTGGTTCTCAAGTTCTTTGAGCATGCCGTAGGTTATAGGCGTTCCATCATTATTATATATGATGCGCAGCGCCTCTATCTCGTCCCTGTGGTCGTTGCAGTATTGCTCGAAGGCAGAGACCGTTTCCGTCGCTTCCTCTATTGAGAAGCCTTTGGAGATTAGCGTGTCCTCGCCCGGCATTAGGATATTGACAAAACCTGCATTTAGGATTAGCAAGTACTCGCGCAACCTTATATTGTTTATAACCACTGCCACCAATCCCTTTCGCTCATTGTTCGGAGCATTGATGTCGTTGTATGGGGGAAGTGTTCCTTGCTCTAACGCTGCGAATATCCGTGAAGCCACTTCGTCCATAGAACAACCCGCCAGAGCAATAATCTTGTTGCGTTCTTCCTCGTTAGCCTTGTTGTGTATGCGTGCCAACCGAGAGGCAAGGGTACGAAGATATTTGTCAGGCAAATTGCCGTGAGCCATCTTCTCAAACAGTTCCTTCAGTGTGACTGTTGGCGTTTGCGGTTCATCGTTTGAAGAGACAATGTGCTTCTCGCTTTCCGTAACTCCTACCGCATCAACGAGATAGAAACAGTCTTTGCTGAAAGCGTTCGGCGTTACATTACGCAACTGCTCGTCGCCTATGGTGCGAACGCCGCGCCCTTTCATCTGTATGTATAATGGCTCAGAAGCAACATCACGCATAAACATCACCACTTCGAGAGGCTTCACATCAGTGCCTGTTGCCACTAATGTGCAGGTTACGGCTATGCGAAAATCCTTATCGTTGCGGAATTGTCGGATTAGTTCGTTGCTGTCGCCTGCGGAATAGGTTATCTTTTGAACGAACTTGTCGTCACTGCGCCCAAACACCTCTTTTGCAATACGTACAATGTTGGTGGCATGATTCTCATTAAGCGCAAAGATAAGCGTCTTTGGCAGATAGTCCATATTCGGCTCACGCTGTGGGTCGATGAACATTTCTGTATAGACAGCATCACGATAGGTCTCAAGGACGAGTTTTATCTGTGCTGGATTTATTATTGAGCGGTTTAGCTCGGAAGGTTCATAGTTTCTTGTGTCCTTGCCTATCACTTCCTCCACCTTGCCTGTGTATCTCGTAATCTTACGATAGCGTGA
>JABUUE010000104.1 GCA_021443335.1 Bacteroidaceae bacterium | reverse complement strand
GAGGGCAAACAAGCTCGCTTGATTTGCCGAGCGGGAGCAGGCTCGACACCGTCAAGGCTGCCCACACGCTGAAGGCAAAGGAACTGCTGGCGGAGAATAGTCACCATGTGGAGATAGCCGTGGCTTATGGCACTGCAGACGTGCTTGTTGATGGGAGGAAGGTTGGAACAGTGAACCTGAACCCCACCCGAGGCAAGATGAGCGAGTCGCTCAATCTCTCTGGTGACTATGCTGCATACCCGTGCCTTGGAAGAGTGGCTTGCAGCGGGAGCATCAGTGACATTGAGCTGCGGCATTATCGCTCGCCAAACAACATAATTGCTCATGGTAAAGGGAATTTCCCGGAACACTCCTCGCTGCAACTAAGGACACGCTTCACAAACGCCAAGACAGTGCGCAGTGCCGTGCTGAAGATTACGGCACGGGGCATATACGACGCCTATCTTAACGGCACGCTTGTAAACAAAGACCACTTCTTCTGTCCGGGTTTTACGCAGTATGACCGGACGCATCTCTTTCAGACTTACGACGTTACACAGTTCTTACAGGGCGGCGAGAACACTTTCGCCGTGCTTTTATCGGAAGGCTGGTGGAGCGGTGCGGCGACATTCTCCGCGCAAAACTGGAATTTCTTCGGCGACCGCCAGTCTCTCCTTGCCCGACTGACGATAACCTATTCCGATGGCACCACACAAGATGTCGTAACCAGTCCCGACACATGGCAGTGCTCCTCCGATGGCGCAATGCTCTATGCCTCAATGTTTCAGGGAGAAGTGGTTGATGGTCGCCGACAACTCTTCGCCGAGAGCAGCAACTGGCACAAAGCAACGGTTGTAACGACTGATGGCACAACCGTGTCTGCCGACGATTATAGCGGTGTGCAGTTCATAGAGCAGTCAGACCTCCCTGTGCATCCCATTGACACCCTTGCCGCCATATCCTGCACGGAGGTTCGCCCAGAAGTCTTTGTATATGATATGGGGCAGAATCTGGCAGGAGTCCCACTTGTCGTCATTCCGACAGATTTTTGCGAAGGGACAACCCTGCGCTTCCGTTACGGCGAGATGCTGACCCCCGATTTGCCGCAATTCGGTGATTCCCAAGGAGAACTCTTCACGGAGAACTACCGTGCCGCAATCAGTCAGGATATTTTCATTGTGGGAGACAAACGTGTTTTCTCACCACGCCACACCCTCCACGGCTTCCGCTACATTGAGATAACGGGCACCAGCCGTCCGTTGCCCCTATCCTCAGTAAAAGCCGTTGCCCTGTCCTCGCTTACACGAACTACGGCGCATTACGAATGCAGCGACACACTCGTCAATCGCCTATGGCAGAACATCCTATGGTCGGCTCGCAGCAATTTCGTATCTATACCCACCGACTGTCCCCAGCGCAATGAGCGTATGGGATGGAGCGGCGACATAAGCGTTTTCTCACACACTGCAACCTATCTCTCTGATGTAGAGGAATTTCTCCGACGCCATCTGCGTGCCATGCGCGACACGCAAACCCCTGACGGCCGCTTCCCGGATGTGGCACCAATGCGTGGCGAGGGCTTCGGAGGACTACTATGGGGTAGTGCCGGGATAACCGTGGCATGGGAAACATACCGCCAATGGGGGAATGCCGAAATACTGCGGGAGCACTACGATGCCATGGTGCGCTACATCAACTATATCCAAAAAGACTATATCGACCCGGGCTCCCGCCTTCTTGTGCAGCACCACCAGTGGGGCGACCTCGGCGACTGGCTCAGTCCGCTTTATGACAATGACGACAAATCGCTGCTGTGGGAGTGCTACTATATCCATGACCTCGACCTGATGAGCCGCATAGCTGGCATACTCGGACGTACTGACGAGGCGGAACAGTTCTCACGCATGAGGGATGAGCGAAAAGACCTCTTCCGAAAGACATATCTTCACCCTTCCGATTATCACACCGTCTGGTCAGCCTTCGACAACAAACGACAGGGAGAGACGATCAACACTCCCGCGTCATACATCCTGCCACTTGCCTTCGATATCTGTGAGGGCATAGAGCGCGAAAGCATCGCCAAACACCTCGTGCAACTTATTGAAAGCGATAACTACCGGCTTATGGTGGGTTTCATCGGCGTGCCGTGGATAGGTGAAGCACTCTCCCGCATACAGCGTTCCGACCTGCTTTACCGCATACTGACCAATACGTCATACCCCTCATGGCTCTATCCCGTAACGCAAGGCGCAACCACCATCTGGGAACGGCTCAACTCATACGTGGCAGGGGAAGGGTTCCCGGCTGGTAATTCGATGAACTCCTTCAACCACTACTCCTTCGGAGCTGTTGGATCATGGCTTATAGAACGCTCGCTTGGCATTACCGTTGAGAACGGCAATGATAGCATTGTAACTCTTCGTCCTATGCCTGATAGCACCAGAAATATCACATGGGCACGAGGCTACTACGACTCGCGTAAAGGCAGAATAGAAAGCAGTTGGGAGATACTTCCTAATTCGACAGCGAGATATAAATTCTCTATTCCAAAAGGAGTAATCGCAACAGTGGAAATACCTGGTAAGAAGCCTAAACGATATAAGGCTGGGCAATATAAGGTGACAACGAAAATAAAGGCAATGAATTGGTAAAGAGACCGTTTACTTACTTCTTTTTCGCTTTCGCGTCATCCAAAAACATAAACACATGAGGAAGCACAACGGGAATCATTTCTCCATGCCCCTCGTTTACCTCCATAAACATCACTGGCAGTTCCTTTCCAGCCATGAATTGGTACACCAACCTGCTTGCTTTCCCTGCTGATTTTGTGCCTTCTGTGATGAAGACTGGGATGTTCCTGAGATTCTCCCAAGGATAGCCTTCTTCCAACACAAAAGGTCCTGACAAGGGTGCCAAGGCTGTCCAATACTCATGGTATTTGGCTCCGAGATACCAAGTGCCACCTGCTCCCATGGAATGAC
>JABUUE010000103.1 GCA_021443335.1 Bacteroidaceae bacterium | reverse complement strand
AGACAACCATGAAGGTGCAACGACATGAGTCACTTGGCATCTACATCTACACCAAGCCACGCAACAAGCGCGAGCAGGAGTACAACGAACGCATGACAGAAAAGGCAGAGGCTATCCGCTGCCGCCGCTATGAGAGCATCGTAAACGAGCGCTACGACTTCTTTGACAAGGAGAAACAGAAAGGTGATTTCGTTGCCTATTTCAAGAGAAAGGCAGAGGAGAAGAACGAGAAGTGGCTGCATGTGTTCAAGCATTTTAATCTCTTCTGTAACGGCAAGTGTACATTTGGGGAAATAACCGTTGAGCTATGCAACAAGTTCAAGGACTATCTTTTTGACGCTCCACAGATGCTCCACAAGGACAGAAAACTCTACATCAACACCATTGCTGGCTACTGGTCAACTTTCCGTGCCGTAATCCATACAGCCTATCGAGACCACAAGATACAGGAAAATCCTAACGGCTTCTTGGAGAAGATAGAAGACATACCGACTGACAAGGAACATCTATCACAACAAGAGGTTGTGCGACTAAACGAAACGGAATGCCCAGAGCCTATACTGAAGAAAGCTTTTCTTTTTTCCGTCCTTACAGGATTGCGTAAGAGTGACATCAAGAATCTCACATGGGAGAAAATACAGCCATACGGAGACGGAGGCATGTATGTGTCCGTGCGAATGCAAAAGACCAAACAGATTATCAACAACCCTATCAGTAACGAGGCACTTGACCTCATCGGATTCTATGATGACGAAGAACGAGAACCTACAGAAAAGGTTTTTCCTAACTTCAAGGACAAGATGACACAGGCTCCTCTCAAAAGGTGGCTGAGAGACGCAGGCATCACCAAACATATAACCTTCCACTGCGCTCGCCATACTTTCGGAAGTTTGCAGGTTGATGCAGGAACTGGTATCTATACTGTTCAGCGCATGCTCGGACATAAGAATGTGGAAACAACTCAAATCTATGCTGCTATGAATGACGAGAGCAAGCGCGAGTCCGTCAACAGAATTACTTTGAAACCAAAGACCGAAGAGCCAACAAAACCAATACTTAGAATCGTTGGAGAGTAATATTTACGTCCTTTAAACCACCATAAAAGAGAAAGAATGGGAATCCGCGGATGCTGGTTCCCTTTCTTTTTCCCTTGTCATAAACAAGTCTGATAGAACAGGCAAAAAGGAGTCTTGACGACAGACGATTTTATAAATCGGTAAGCCTAATTACCGTTAACTTCCATTAACGGATGCCTCCTTCTCCACAAGAGGCCTTCTGGGAGCAAGCTCAATTGCAACAAGAAGGGCTGACTCAGCAAATAGCCACCCGAATGAAGACCGATTATGTAAATCGGGGAGCCTAATCCCCGTTAACTGCTGTTAACAGTACCGCATCCCATCTCCAAAGGATTCATTCGGGTGGCAAGCCATGTCTGGAAAAACGTTTTGTTGGTTCTGTCGAGCTATGTGGATCGAACCAACACTGCAAAAATGGCTTCAAAAACACGGTTTACAAAAGGCCGAAGACAGGGTTTGTTGCCATTCATTGTAATTTTGCAAGTGAGAGCAAGAGGCTCACAAGACCAATCAAGCTCACACCCGAAGGAGGAGTGATTTTTGAAATCACTAAGCCTAATTAGCGTTAACTCTCGTTAACAGCGCATACCACCATTTATTAGAAACCTTCGGGAAGCAAGCTATAAGTATTTTCGTCAATAATAAACCTCTATAATAAAGCAATAGACTATGAACAAGCAAGAAAGAACTAATGTTCAGAAGACCTCACAAACAGACCTACAGCAGATTTGCATTGTGTGGGCATTACCCGGCGTAATCATCATGCTTATCGCCCTTATCTTATCTGTGAACATCGCTTCGCATTTCCATGGCAGTCTTTTCGTTGAAGGTCTGACCTTCATTTTGATTACATTACTTTTCTGCGGTGTGTACTATTTGTTGTTTATAGTCATGCCCGAGAATATGTATATTGCATGCTCGATAATGTTCGCGGCAATAAAGCGTAAAATATCACCAAGAACAAAAGACGCGAAAGAAATTGTCGTCGAAGAAACAGAAACAAAAGAGCCATTGTTTCTTGAAGCACCAATAGTAGCAGAAGCACCACAGGAAGATAAGGAAAGTATGGAATTAATGGTAGCAGTGGTAGCAAATGAACCTGTTGTAGCAAAAAAAACAAAGGCTGCAAAAGAACCAGCAGAAGAAATGGTATCAGCAAATCCTATGGAATCAAGTCAAGGTAAAGAACCATACAATAACGAGGAAGACATTCTGCTTCGTGAGCAGCAACTTATCCGTGAACGCAGGGAGGCATTTCTACGCAAGCAAGCCGAAGAACATAAAAAGACCGTCAACGACACTCTTGATTACATCTATCAGTTGATGCCAGGAATCGTGCCAGACGAGGAGGTGCCAATTCTTGCGATGGAGATTTCCAAGTGGGCTGATAGCGCTGCATATATACCAGCTTCACTGCATACCACATCAAGCGCGAAGAAGAGCGACCTCCATCATTTTATGTGGAATGTGTCAAGGCGGTTAGGCAAAGAGCATTTCAATGTGGAAACGAGAGCCATGTTCCTAAGAACACTCTTCCATGACATGTTCGGAGATAACGACCTGAGCACACTGAAGAACCTCAAAACAAACCCAATGGCAGGCAACATTATCATTGATGAACCAGACGAAGGCTCGCTTGCCTACCATATTGAAAGAGACCTTGCTGCCAAAGAGGGAGCAAAGAGAAGATAGCCTTTCTGACCACGTTCCATAACAAACCAATAGAATAAGCTACAACAACGACCAAAACAAGGTCATAGTTGTGGCTTTTTCTTTGCCAATAACAGGCAATAATCGTGAATGACGAGTGATGAAAGTGTGAAATAAAGGTTATAATCCGTGAACAGATTCACACATTTGTCATAGTGTACTTTTGCACCACGATTTACAAA
>JABUUE010000102.1 GCA_021443335.1 Bacteroidaceae bacterium | reverse complement strand
AATGCGCTATTTCAAAGGGCTTTAACGCGGCCAACCACAGAAATTAACAATGTTTAACCCTAACAATGTAAGACTATCGGCTCTGACTGCGTTTTTAAAGTGAATATATTCTTCCTTAATTCTTCACATAATGCATAAAATCAAGTTTTTGCTCCTTGCTTGCATTATCGCGAGCATGTCTTTGGCCCTGCCAGCCAATGCTGTCAATGAGCAAGCCGTCATTGTCTACACACAAGACAGTGATACTCAGGCTTTTGTATTCTCGGAACTCGAATCGGTGGACTTTGCCAACGACGGTTCGGTAGTGATCAACATGCTCTCGGGAGAGAGCGTTTCGTTCCCGGCCGACAAATTTGCCAGCATCCGCTTTGGCGAAGAGGCCGCAATCAATGGCATCAGCAACGATATCAGCGAGATACACTTCAACCACGGCACCATCACCTCGCCCTACGGCGAAATCCTCGTCTATAACGTCAACGGCCAGTTTGCCGCCCAGGGCTACGACCAGATCAGCATCGACGACCTTCCCCAGGGCGTATACATCGTGGCAACCGGAGGCAGAACCCTTAAAATCAGCGTATCACAATGAAGACACGTAAGAGCATATTAGCAGCGACCCTGTTGGCCGGCGCCATCGTCCTTATCGCCAAGGCCGACAACAATGCCCTGTGGTTTAACCTCGCCAGCGGCCTCTCAGCAGTGATGCCCACCTCTGACACGGAGCAAATCACCCGCGATGCCGACAACGTGTATATCACTGACCTCGAGGGCCATACCTATAATATAAAGACCGAAGAACTCGTCAATGCCACGCCCGGAAAGAGCGTGGAAGCCGAGTGCATCACCATCGACTTTGACGGCCCCGACTCGCGCATCGGCTTCCCCATGGGCGAAGTGCCCGAGGGCATCACGGTCTCACACGAAGGCACAAAGGTGGTCATCAACTCCACAGCCGAAGAGGGCGCCACCTTCCGCCTGCGCGGCACCACGACCGACGGCGCCTTTAAAATCTACTCCGTCAACAAGTTTAACCTCATCCTCGACAACCTCGAACTGACAGCCAGCGAGTCGTCAGCCATCAACATCCAGAGCGAGTCGAAGGCCTCGATCAAGCTCGTGGGCACGTCAACAATCAAAGACGCGGCCAAATACAATACCACCGAGGGCGAGAAAGAGAAAGGCGCTTTCTACTGCAACCGCAAGCTGGAATTCAGCGGCGACGGCACCCTCAACATCTTCGGCTACGGCGGCCACGGCCTCTGCGGCGACAAGACGATCACCGTCAAGGAAGGCTACGTGAAAATACACACGGCCGCAAAAGACGGCATCCACGCCTCTGACGCGTTCATCATGGACGGCGGCTACGTCTCGACGAAGGAGACCGGCGGCGACGGCATCGACGCTGACGAGGGATACATCGAAATCAACAAGGGCGCCATCGAACTCGACATAGCCTCAGACGACACAAAAGGTCTGAAATGCGACGGCGAGATGACCTTCAACGACGGCATTATCAAGATGAACGTCACCGGCAATCAGGCAAAAGGCATGAAGTGTGCTTCAGCGCTGACCATCAACGGTGGCACCTTCGAGGTCACGCTCTCGGGCGACGCCGTCCTCGAGGCGCTGGACAGCGGCTACGACCCCTCGTATTGCTCGCTGATAAAGACTCAGGATTTCGCCATGAACGGCGGCAAGATTACGGCCACCCACAGCGGCCAGGCCGGCAAGGGCATATCGGTTGACGGAAATGCCGTGTTCAACGGCGGCGACGTGAACATCACCACCTCAGGCAAAGGCGCTTCCTACACCGATCCGACAGGCACGACAGACGCCTATTCCTCGACCTGCATCACCGTGGACGGCGACCTGGAAATGCACGGGGGCAACTTTACGCTGCTGACCTCCGGCTCGGCCGGGAAATGCCTCAAGGTAGACGGCAATGCCGTCTTCGACGAGGAAGCGAATCCGCTGAACATCAGCGCTAAGACTACCGGCGAACGCATCCTCGTATCCTCGTCGGTATATGGCCCCGGCGGCGGCGGTGGCCCTGGCGGCGGTGGCGGTGGTCCCGGCGGTGGCAACCAAGGCGACTACTCCAACCCCAAAGCCGTGAAAGTAGAAGGCAATCTGACGGTTAACGCCGGCACATTCGACCTCAGCACCACCGGCGAAGGCGGTGAAGGCCTCGAGAGCAAGAACACGCTGACCGTCAACGGCGGCGAAATCACTCTCAACTGCAAGGACGATGCCATCAACGCAGCCAACTCCATCGTCATCAACGGCGGCAAAATCTATGCCCTCGCTACCAACAACGATGCCATCGACTCTAACGGCACTATAGCCATCACCGGCGGCACGGTCGTTGCCATAGGCACGAAAACGCCCGAAGGCGGCCTCGACAGCGACAACAATTCCATCCAGATCAGCGGCGGCACGGTCGTTGCCATCGGCGGCGACAACTCCCCTATCGTCTCCACCAGTCAGTGCTACATCACCTACGGCCACTCCTCGCAACTCAGTTCCGGCACGATGCTGACGCTCGTGGCTGACGGCGTCCACATCATGAGCATCGACATCCCGCAGAGCACAGGCTCGCGCGTGGTTGTCTCCAGCCCGTCGCTGGCCAAGGGCGACAGCGTGACCTTCTACACCGGCGGCAGCGTCTCGGGCGGCACAACCTTCGGCCCGCTGACCACCGACGGCACTTACACTCCCGGCACATCAGCCGCTTCCGGCACCCTGTCAACCTCATCCTGGGGTACCTCCCTGGGCTCAGGCGGCGGTGGCGGTGGCTGGCCAAGATAATCTCAACCTCTCAACACAGCAAAGGGATGTGCCTGAAAACGAGGCACATCCCTTTGTTTGTCATATTTCCAGTATTCCGCATAGGACACCCTATTTCCTGCACCCAAAAAAGGCCTTAGAAGCCGGAACACCTGATTTCGTTGTCAGGCTGGAATCAGGAAACTGTCACGCTCCAGTTGGAAGCTACGGTGGCATAAGAGACCGTCGGAGATGGTCAAGGTCTTTAGCCCCAGCGATGGAGAGAGGGCCGAGCGTCAGCGAGAACCGAACG
>JABUUE010000101.1 GCA_021443335.1 Bacteroidaceae bacterium | reverse complement strand
ACCCCTCTCCATCAGGAGAGGGGAATGATTACCTTTATAAAGTAGTAAGTAGAAGTAGTGTTAAAACAGACACAGACACAGACACAGACACAGGGCCAAAGCCAGAGCCAAAGCCAGAGCCAGAAGCTGACGACACAACAGGTGCAGTTCATGCACATGTTGGAGATGCCTATCGACCAGCTGGAGCATGAGGTTGCGGGCGAGATAAACGACAATCCCGCCCTTGTTGTGGACGATGTTGAGGTGTCGCAGCAAAAGGGAGGTGAGGATGAGACGATTCCCGCCGTGCATTTCTCGTCGGACAGCAGTGACGCAGATGAGGACAATGATTCGAAGTCGGAGGATACGGACAGTTCATACAGCACGGACGGAGGTGTGCTCGATGATTTTGACGACGGTTATGACAGGCGTGTTGTGATAGAGCAGACACACAACGAGGGCGAGACATTATACCAGAGGCTTTTAGAACAGGTGAACATGCTCGACCTTGACGACAGGGAGAAGATGCTGATGGAACATCTCATGGGACTGCTTGACAACGACGGATTGCTGAAAAAGCAGCCGATAGCCATAGCGGAGGAACTGATGCTTTTCCAAGGTGTTGAGACGGATGTCGAGGAAGTGCAGCGACTGATAGACTTGTTCAAGACTATGGATCCTGCCGGCATCGGCGCTCAATCGCTGCAGGAGTGTCTGCTCATACAGGTTGACAGGCGTAGGAAATCGGCTGTAACCGCAGTGATGAAACGAATACTTCGTGACTATTTCAACGAGTTCATCCATGAGAATTGGAAATATATCTACCGCAAAATAAATGAGGACGAGGAACTTGTGAGGGTTGCGATAGAAGAGATAAGGCGTCTCAACCCGCGTCCGGGAGCAGGACTTGGAGAGGACATCAATGTAGCGGCGCAACAGATAGTGCCTGATTTTATCGTCGAGACGGATGAGGGGCAAGTGAAATTCTATGTCAACTATGGCAAAATACCTGCGTTGGCAGTAGCGGAAGATTTTGACGACCTCGTGAAAAAATACGAGGGACTTGACCGCGAGAAAATCCGCAAGAAGGAATATGACGCTTTTGTCTATGCCCGCAACAGAGTTCGCCGAGCAAACGCTTATATCCAACTCTTGCAGATGCGCTTCCGCACGATGTATGTCACGATGAAACATATTGTTGCAAGGCAGAAGACGTTCTTCCTGACAGGAGATGACAACGACCTCAAGCCGCTGCTGCTGAAAGACATTGCTGCGGAAGTAGGTTACGACATTTCGACAATCTCCCGTACCTGCAACGGCAAATACGTGGAAACGGAATGGGGAATATATCCGATGAAGCATTTCTTCCTGCTGTCGTATTCGTCAGCAAGCAACGGGGAAGAGCAATATACTCTCCAGCAGATATACAGCGCACTGAAGGAAATAATTGACGGCGAGGACAAACAGAAACCTTTGTCTGACGACAAGATTACTCAGATGATGAAGGAAAAAGGTTTTTCCCTTGCGCGAAGAACAGTGGCAAAACACAGGGAAAAACTTGGAATCAAGGTGGCAAGACTTAGGAAAAGATGAAAACAACACTAAAAATAGCAGCGGCGGTGTCAGTGCTGTTCCGCCCATTTTACCTGCCTCTTATGGGACTGGCGGCTCTGTTTATCTTCTCCATGCTGAGCATTCTCCCATGGAGTTACAGGGTTATTGTGCTGGTTACGGTATGGGGTTGCACCGTGGTATTGCCGCAATTGCTCATAAAGCTTCACCAGAAGTCGTTGGGCTTGCACATCCTTCCTTTTTCGAAAAAGGAAAGTCGTCTTGTTCCTTACACGATTTCAATACTCTGCTATCTGTTGTGCTACTGGCTGCTGACATTGCTGAATGCCCATCATACGATAAAAGCGGTGCTCGTGGCTGCGCTGATTGTCCAGATGATATGCGCAATAATAAACCTGCGATGGAAGATTTCCACTCACACGGCAGCAATAGGAAGTTTTCTTGGCGGTCTGATAGCCTTCTCGTGCATCTTCCTCTTCAACCCTGTCTGGTGGTTCTGCGTGATAACATTCATCGGCGGAGTGGTTGGCACAAGTCGTATGATACTTCGCCAGCACACTCTTCTTGAGGTTGTCGGAGGCTATTGCATAGGATTTGTCGGGGCGTTGGTGACAATACTGTTGGTATGAGGTTTTAAGGTTATGAGGTTTAAGGTTATGAGGTTTAAGGTTTTAAGGTTTAAGGTTTTAAGGTTTAAGGTTTTAAGGTTTAAGGTTAAAGGTTTAAGGTTAAAGGTTAAAGGTTTAAGGTTATGAGGTTAAAGGTTTAAGGTTTTAAGGTTATGAGGTTTAAGGTTTTAAGGTTATGAGGTTTAAGGTTTTAAGGTTAAAGGTCTAAGGCCAAAGCCAATGTCTTGAACTTTCCTATATCAAAAATAAGAAATGATGTCAGTGACTGAAAGGAACTAACTCCTTGTAACTCCTTGAACTCCTTGAACTCCTTGAATATGAACTCCTTAAATGTGAACTCCTAAATAATAATAATATGAACAAGGAAAATACAACTGGAATAGTTTCCATCATTATGGGTTCAACAAGCGACCTTCCCGTCATGGAAAAGGCAATGAAACTCCTTGATGAGATGGATGTGGCTTTTGAGGTAAGCGCACTTTCTGCTCACCGCACCCCGGAAAGAGTGGCTGAGTTCGCAAAGAACGCAAAAGGCCGCGGCGTGAAAGTTATAATTGCAGGCGCAGGTATGGCTGCTGCACTGCCAGGTGTGATAGCCGCAGAGACTACTCTTCCTGTCATCGGAGTGCCAATAAAGGGAAGTGTTCTTGATGGTGTTGATGCGCTTTACAGCATTCTTCAGATGCCACCGGGAATACCTGTTGCCACTGTTGCCATTAACGGCGCGATGAACGCTGCAATTCTTGCAATACAGATGCTTGCTCTCTCTGACGAGATGCTGGCTGAGAAATTCGCCCAATATAAAAAGAATCTTGCAAAGAAAATAGAAAAGGCGAACGAGGAATTGAGCAATCTTGAATACAAGAATCTTGTTAAATAACTAAAAGGTTAAAGGTTTTAAGGTTAAAGGTTAAAGGTTTTAAGGTTTAAGGTTTTAAGGTTTAAGGTTTTAAGGTTTAAGTTCAAGACAATAGTCTTGTTAAGTACGAAGTGCGAAGTACAAAGTTCTTTGCAAGCAAAGCGGCAGAGCCGAGTCCTTCCTTTCAGTCAGTGACATCAT
>JABUUE010000100.1 GCA_021443335.1 Bacteroidaceae bacterium | reverse complement strand
TATGCGCCTTCGATTACGACATCCTCTAATGGCACATCTACGATAATCATTGCACAAGGGTTGCCGTTATTATCAACTGGCACCGATGCGGCACCAACAGAGCCGTCGTGAGTCAATGGGGATACAATATATATATCCTGTGCAAAAGAGGAAATGAAGAAAAATAAAGAGATGATAAATGCGAATATTCTATTCATTTTATGCTAATTATCTAGAGAATATATGCAAGTTAACTGCATCAGTCATATCTTAATAATTGTTTAAAAGCCGTCTTAGATTATTGGACGTTTATCGGCGCAACCGACAAACCCTGTAGAGGGGGGACATACACTAACCTAAAACCGTGCACATACGATACATGAAGAAAGGAATGTCCTTGACTCCCTTTACCTGTGCACGGAAGCATTTTATCTTTGAGTTGAGTGATTCCGCAGAT
Organism: Bacteroidaceae bacterium; assembly: GCA_021443335.1. Taxonomy (GTDB): domain Bacteria; phylum Bacteroidota; class Bacteroidia; order Bacteroidales; family Bacteroidaceae; genus Prevotella. The sequence goes on along the minus strand of JABUUE010000100.1, from coordinate 2,869 downwards.
GCGTTTGTTTGCCGGGATATGAAATAGTTCAGTATTTCGTCTTCGTATTGTTTGATAGTGTCGCGGACAGACTTGACCACACGGATAGTGCATACTGCGACTTTGGCATACCACTCCTTGAACTTTTGCTTTGCCCGCATCCTGTTGCGGTAGGACTTTCTCTGTGCTGCAAGTTCCTCAAGATGCTGACGGAAACGAGCCTTTTGTCTGCCTAACAGCCTGATTGCCTCACGCTTCAGCTTTAGCCGCATCTCCTCATGAGCCTCTCCGCCGCGCTTTATTACATGGAAGCAGTAGCGTATGGCTGTCGCACCGGCAAAGGATGTCCTGGTTATTGCACGCATGCTGTCCGACAAGTCTATCGTCACATTCTCCACCGCATTCCGCTTATCCTCAGGTGATTGGTTGAGAACACGCGATACATCCGTAGGACTGGTTCCCTTGACGACTGCCACTATCGACCCCTTTCGACCATGAGCCTCCTTGTTGTGGACGATTGTGTAAAGCTCGCCTTGAAGCGAAGTCTCATCTATGCCGTGCTCCCGCCCAAGGTTTTGGGGAAGAAACACCCATTGCTCGGCATAATCCTTCTGCTCCCATGTCTCATAGCCGCTGAGCGTGTACTTGTATCTCTTGGCAAATGTGGCGCTGTTAATCATATAGGTATAGCCTATCTGACGGGCAGTGACCGCCTCATTGTCCATTCGCCATCTTTTAAAAAAGCGCGAAACTCTTCGAGTATCGTGTGCCTCGATCATTTGAATATCCTTCTCAATGTCTGCTGACCTCGACGTTCCGTCCCTCATCGTCCAGCGACGGCGGCGTATATGGAGAACTGTCTTCTTGTCACGGGTGGGAAAGTCCCAAAGGCATGACTCCTCGCAGAAGCCGTCACTGACCGAGTCCGCCATATCCGGAGTGCGGTTGTCCTTCTCATAAAGATAGATGTGAAGTTCTGTTGTGTATAGCACATTCTTGTCTTTGGTCGGCACTTCGGCAAAATCGGCTACTTCAAAGTACTCCAGAACTCCTTCCGGAAGAAAGTATGACGTCAGACCCTTATACATATTTATTGTGTTATTCTGTTCCATGCGGCAAAGGTAGCGAAAAAATTTTAATAGTGCGACCTAAGCGCCTATGCCTATTAAATAAATTAAATGAATCAAATGCACTTCGCTTTATTCTGACACAGGGCGCACTGATAGCCCGTAGGAGCGGAGGCTCCAGCCCCTGCTGAAAAAGCCAGAGAGGAAGCGAAGGCGGTAGGCGTTGTCGGCATTACTCTCGTAGGGCGTAGAGCTCCAGCAGTTGCCGTACTCACCAGCGACGTAGAGCTGCGTACCGTCGCGGAAGCCCGCGGCGGGGACGAAAATGCTATTTCCGTTGCGCTTGCTTTTTATCAAGCGGCCTTTTACTCCATTACGTGTGGTCAACTCTGTGGTGGTGTTCTCCACTAGTTCGTCTATCTCAGCCTTGGTGGGCATTCGCCATGTCGAGCCCCAGTTGGCGCTCGCAGCATCGTGAGCCTTTGTGAGATCGCCTTTGTAATCGATGTATCCGTTGCTTTTCAGCCATGAGTTATTCTTTTTATAGGTCGCGCTATTGCTTTCAGAATAGCTTGCCTTTGTCTTGGTCTCGCCCCACGCGAAATAACTGCCGTATTCCTCTGGTTTGCTTGCGCCAACGTTGCATGTCGCCCATTTAAGTCCGCTTGGCAGGCCCAAATCCACGTATTCGTGGCCAGCTATCATTGGGACGAAGCTCAGATAAACGCTTGATGTCGTAGTGGCTGTAACGTTTACTGTTTCTATATCTGTTTTGTCAGCGCCACGCTTGGCGTAAACCTGATGGCTGCCGAATGGCATAGACGTGGTAAGCGGCGAAGTGCCTGCAAGTTTGTCATCAATATAGATTTCGTCGCCTGATTTGTCGGTTGTGATTGTCAACATCTTGCCTTTCTCCAAAGTCACTTCCAACGGGGTGATTTTTCCTTCCTTGATGCTAATTGTTTTCTCAAAATCTCCGCAACCTTGCTTTGACAAGGATACAGTGTGGCTGCCGATGAGCAGTCCGCTGATGATATTCGGAGTTTCGCCCATATCCTTGCCGTCAATTTTTATTTTTGCACCCATTGGGTCAGAGGAGATGTTTAGTGAGCCAACGATGGGTGTAGGGGCATCAACGTCAACTTGTAATTGCTTATTTGCCACGACATCAATCGTTTTAGATGCAGTACGGTGGTTGGCGCGTCTTGCTTCTAACAAGTGTTTTCCTCGCTCCACACGACCTGTCCATGGGCCTTTGCCGATTTCTCTTCCGTCAAGTGTTAATATGGCATCTGCATCAGACGTGCGTATGGTAACGTTGCCGAAGGCTGGCTGCATAGCAAGATTAACCTTTGAGGTTTCGTTGCGCACTACCTTTACGCTCTTCTCCCCACTATCGAACATCTCCTTTGTTACCTTTATGGTGTACTCTCCCTCTCTGAGTTCCTTTGTGGTATAAGGACTTTTGCCAACCTTTCTTCCGTTCAGATATACGTCAGCACCCGACTCTGGCGAGGTGGTTATCTTCAAAAAGCCAAAGACGGGAGTAAGGCTAACATTCACATTCTGTTTCTCTGTACCAATATCAAAGGTGCCGTTCTTCGCCTCATACATGGAGTGTTCTGCCTTATAGGTGTGCTTTCCGTATGACAGGAATTTCTGCAAGACACCGTCTCTTACCGTAACTGTCTGCCCGTCAATCTCCACCGAGGCATCGGCAGGAGATACTTTCATCACCAGATACTGTCCTCCAGCATCTTCGTGTTTTACTATCTCGAAGTTTCCGTTGCCAACATCCACCTTGTTTCCGTGCATGTCAACAA